>JACOUH010000078.1 GCA_016177925.1 Planctomycetota bacterium
GCACGATCGCCAGTGAAACCGGTGACTTTGAAGTCGAGGATACGCAGTGGATGGGCGAAACCACGCTGCATATCGGCAGCGTTCTTGAAGGTTCGCTCCGGGTCGGACAGAAGGTCAGGGTGTCGCTCGTGAACCACCTTCGCCTGGACACCATGCGCAACCACACGGCGACACACCTCCTCAACTGGGCGCTGCGCAGGGTCCTCGGCGAGCACGTCGAGCAGAAGGGCTCGCTGGTCGACGCCGAGAAGACGCGCTTCGACTTCGCGCACGAGAAACCGCTGACAAAAGAGGAGATTGCGGAGATCGAACGGCTGGTGAACGAGAAGATCTATGCCGACCTGCCGGTGACGCCGGCCGTCATGCCGCTGGGGCAGGCGAAGAAGATCCCCGGCGTGCGGGCGGTCTTCGGCGAGAAGTACCCCGATCCGGTGCGCGTGCTACTGATCGGCGCCGAGAAGCCCGAGCAAGCGACACCAGAGCACTCCGTCGAGTTCTGCGGCGGTACGCACCTCAACCACACCGGGCAGGCGGGATTCTTCAAGATCATCGGCCAGGAGCAGGTCGGCAAGGGTGTGCGCCGCGTCACGGCGGTCACCGGCAAGGGGGCCGTCGAGGCGGTGCAGCGCATGGCGAGCGTCCTCGACGATCTGGGGGGCCGCTTCAACTGCAAGCCGGAGGAGGTCCCCACTCGCGTCGAGTCGCTGCAGGAGGAGGTCAAGAAGCTCCAGCAGCAGTTGCGCAAGGGAACGGCCGGCGACCTGCAGAGCGCCGCCGACCGGCTGCTCGCTGACGCCGTCGAGGTCAACGGAGCGAAAGTGATCGCCGGCGAGATGCCGCCTGGGCCGGTCGAGCAGATGCAGCAGCAGGCCGATCGGCTGCGGCAGAAGGCGGGCAGCGCCGTCGTCGTCCTGGGCTGGGCCGAAGACGGCAAGGTGCAGTTGCTTGCCGCCGTCACCGACGATCTGACGAAGAAAGGCGTCCACGCCGGCAAGCTGGTCGGTGAGGTGGCAAAGGTGGTCGGCGGCAAGGGGGGCGGCAAGCCGACAATGGCCCAGGCCGGCGGCAAGGACCCTGCCATGCTCGCCGAGGCGATGCAGCAGGCGAAGCAACTCGCCCGCCAACAGCTGGGCGGCTGAGCCGCGGCCCCTACCAGGACCCTTCAACAGCCGGGGGTCAGCCCCGAAGGGGCGGCCGTCAATAGCCAGAGGCGTCAGCCCCTCGTACCGAGCCCTCGGCCCTGCTCTTCAGCCCCAAAGGGGCGGTAGTCAATAGCCAGGGGCGTCAGCCCCTGGTTTCAGGCACCGTGCGCTATGATTGGAGCCCCGAAGGGGCGGTAGTCTGCTGGGTGTCGCAGCTGACTGTCGCCCCTTCGGGGCTCTGTCGTCTGTTCACGGCACGGAACCAGGGGCTCACGCCCCTGGCTATTGACGACCGCCCCTTCGGGGCTCTAGACCTGACGCTCACGCCCCTGGCTATTGACGACCGCCCGGTTGGGGCTCAATTACTGCGGATAGCTCGGCAGGATGACGGATGCCCCTTGCGGCGTGACGTACTGCGGCGGCAGGAGTTGGGCCCGTGGCGGTTGTCCGGAAGTGGCCGGGCAGATTCCGCCGGGGCAGGCCGGGGCGCTCATCGACGTCGGGCGGAACGGTTGCGTCGTCGTATCCTCCGGGCTGGGCGACTGGCCGCGGTAGACCGGCCGCGGCGCTGCGAAGTCCTGCAGCGGCTGCGCCGGCGGGGCCGTCTGCCGCACCACCACCTGATCCGCCGACGGGCTCCGCAGGGTCGCCGCGGCGCTGGCGACCTGGGCCGGTGCTGTCTGCTTCGGTGAACGCAGGTACTGAATCCACGCCTGTTCCAGCTCTTCCACGGAGTTGAAGCCGTAGTGAACCCGCGCGGCCTGGTCCCAGCCCTGCGCCATGCCAGCATAAACGAAGTTCAGGAACGCCGGCCGGCTGCTCCGCGACACGAGGAACTCCGACACCGAGAATCCCTGGGCATACAGGGCCATCACGTCCGAGGGATACTCACGCAGGGTGAACAGCCGGCGCAGCGGGATCATCCGGCCATCGTTGATGATCCGCCGCACCAGCAGATCATGGCGACGGCGCTCCTGCTCGTCCTCGGACAGGACGGAACCGCCCTCGTCGGCCCAGCGCGGCACCGGCTGGCGGAAGTGGAAGGCGAAGACGGTGTGCGTCACCTCGTGCGGCAGCACGCTGGCGAGCAGGCGGTCGAGCGTCCCCTCGATGTGCATGCGCTGGCCGAGCACCTGGCCATTGTCGAAGGCGAACGAGGTCGCCCCGCCGGAGCCGCTCATCGTCACGGTCGCCTTGAGCGGGCACGGCTGCGACCAGGGCGGCATCTCGCGAAGCAGCCACAGCCGCGCCTTCTCGCGCCGGTAGTGCTCGGCGTACTCGCCCACCTGACGAGCGATCTCGGGCGTGGCCGCCTCCACGACGAAGTTCTGCGTCCGGTACGACGCCCCCATCGAGAAGAAGGCCCCGATAAACAAGAACGGTATCAGACGGCGCCTGGCCATGCCATTGGCTCCCGCAAGACGTGAGGGATGCGCACCGCGAACGAGGGACGCCCCACGGTCTTTTTCCAGAGTAAGATCCTGGGCAATCTAGGAATCGTTGCCCGTCCTTGACGTGCGCCGCCGGAAAGTGGGGCAGGCTTCCAGCCTGCCGGGGCAGCGGCAGGCTATTACCTCGGCATGGAAGTTCCGCACACTAACCCGAAGCGTTAGCGAGGTCGATCCTCGCTAACGCTTCGGGTTAGTGTGAGCAGCTTACCTGCCGAGGTAATAGCAGCCTACCCCACCGCCCGGCCCTGGCGATGTGTCCGCAGCAACTCTAACAGCAAAAGCGAAGCCGGCGCCGGGAGGGCATCGCGATTTCGTCTCTCCCCCACTCCGAAACTGCGTCCGGCGACGGACTTCCGGCCTGTGCCGCCGCGCTGTCGAGGAGTGCGTTCCCGCCGTCCGTTGTAATGTCTTCCACGATCGGTGCAAGAAAACTGCATCCGCTTGCCAACAACGGGAGGGGCACCCCCTGAAGGCTTCGCTCCCCAAGGTCCTTGCCTTGAGACAAGTTGGCAGGGTGGCTAGGATAACGAGGTCGATCCGCAGGCTGGGACGAAGGGCACTCCGCTTTGCCCTTGACCGTCGCGGGTGTTGTTTTGCACACTCAGAGAAGCGGCAAGACAGCGAACCTGCACAGTCCTGCTGAGATTGCACGGCCGCCACGAAAGCACTACCTTCCTTCAAAGGAAGAGTTGGAGGAGACTCGCCCGGCGCGTTCTCTGCCAGGGCGCCGGCCGTCCCGAATCGTCCTCGACAGAAAAGCCCTCTTACAGAGCGAAATTCATCCCACCACACCGGGGTTCCCGTCATGGCCATCAGGTTCAAGTGTCCGAAGTGTGGGGCGGAACTGAACGTCAAGGATGAGTTGGCCGGCAAGCAGGGCCGGTGTCCCGCTTGCAAGAATGCGGTCACCGTCCCCCGGGTGGCGCCTTCGCGCCGAAAGGTCGAGAAGGTGGAGGAAGTCGAGGAGGTCGAAGAGGTCGAAGAGGTTGAAGAGATCGAGGAAGCGGAAATCGTCGACGAATATCGGCCCCGCCGTCCGTCAGGGAGCAAACGCCGCCGGGACGAGGACGAAGATGACCGGCCGCGCCGCTCTCGCCGCCGGGACGAGGAAGAGGACGAGGACGAGGAGGACGCGCCGCGGAGCCGGCGCAGACGCGGACGTCGATACGAGGAAGAGGACGAGGACGAAGACGATCGCCCCTCGCGGCGCTCCTCCTCGCGGCGCCGACGGGACGAGGACGATGAGGAGGACGAGGACCCAGACGAGAGAGCAAGGCGGAAGAAGCAGCGGGCCAAGAGGGAGCGGGCCGGCTGGCGGCGGGCCCGGACGGGACTCTTGCTGTTCTTGATCTCGATGTGCCTCTATGGCGGCGCCCTCGCCGTTGCCATGTTCGGTTTTCTGCTCCTGGACTTCCTGGTCGCGATCAAGGCCGCGAGCGGTGATGTCCTCAAAGTGTTTGGCTACATCACGGTCATCCTGCTCCTGCCTGCCTACATCCTGTCGGTGGTGGGGCTCAGCTTCACGGTGACGTCTCCGACGCGAAACGGCGCGATGGGCCTCGGGATTGCGAGCCTCTGCTGTTCGGCGATCGCCGCCATTTGCTACCTGGTCCTGATGTTCAACCTGTTTGATGACTCAGCAGCCGGTGGCGGCTTCCTCCTTCTGTTGGCGGTCCTGAACCCCCTCGGCCCGCTCGGGGAAGAGGGAGCAAGAAGCATGGTTGTCCGGCCGGCCGGGCCAACCTGGCTCTACTACGTCCTTCCTTTGGCGGACGTCGCCCGCCTGACCCTCGTTGCCCTTTACCTCTGGGCGGTCGGGCAATCCTTCCGCGACAAGGAAACCGCTTCCGCCGGTTTCATCCAGGGGATTGTCGTGCCATCCACCTGCATCGGCATGGGCCTCCTCGTCTTTCTGCTCGGTCTGGTATTCAAAAAGGCCACGAGCGATTGGCCCAGGCTTCTGACATTCACTCTCTACGGGTTGATCATCGTCGGCATGCTCGGCTGGTACGTCTTTGTCACCCTGAACGCCAAGTTCACGCTCGACCGGGAAACGTGACCGCCCTTCCCCTCGGGCCGTTCGCCTTATCTTCCACGCGGGGAGAGGGGACACAAGCCCCAAGCGCCAGCGCGGGGACGTCCCGTCGCTGGCGCTCCGGGCTTGGGTCAGACGGCCCCGCGGTAAGGATAGTTTGCCCTGCGCTGGCCTTCAGCGGCTGTACCAGGCGATCAGGCGTGAGATTTCTCCGCGGCGGGCGAGGATCTTGAAGCTCAGCCGCTGACGCAGCGTCCCCAGCACGCGGTTGAAGCCGAAGTGATCGTCGACGATGCTCAGCGCCCGCGTCACCGCCTCTTCTGCTGGCAGCGGCCGCATCGCACGGGCTACCCAGAGCAGGATCGGCATCGTCAGGGCCAGGTGCTCGAATCCTTCCCAGAACGACATGCCGAACGAGGCGGCCCCGCAAAACTGCATCGAGCCGACCTTCATTGTGTAATAGCGCTCGAGGATCTCGTCAGCCTGCGGCGACAGCGGGCCAGTTGGCTGTTCGATCGCCTCGAAGGTCGTCTCGGGCAGCCAGGCGTGCATGCGCGGAATGAAGCCGCTCCCGCGAGTGAAACGCCAGGCGGCATGGAGGAGAGCAACGCGGCCGCGGATGTCGGGGCCGCGGTTGGGCCCGTGGTCCTTGCGCGTGTAGATGGCCAGCGCCTGGCGGAACAGGATTCGTCCCACCCAACTCGGCGGCGTCACCGACATCGGGTCGGCCGGGACGTCAGCGCCGGCAAACGATTCCAGGACATCGAGCAGCTCACGCAGCTTGTCCCCCTCGAGCTGAGCGATGTTCTTCGCCTGCCGGCAGACTGTAGCGAACGCCAGGCACTTCCGCATGCGCCGCTCCATCGGGTCGGAGCGATCGCGCAGCAGGTTCAGCAACGGCTTGACGAAACGCTGCAACTCCGGCCAGGCGACGCGCTGGCCCGACCGAAGCCGCGGCGGGCGAACGCTCGTGCCGTCGGGCTGCGGCGTCAGTCCCTCGCGCTTGGCGAGCAGAGCGGCGAACTCGAGCAACTCCTCGTCGTGTTTGCTGAGGGGGCGTCCCTTGTTGGCCGCCGCGGACGGACAGGCGTAGCGAACACCGACGCCCCAGTGATCGCCCTGCGGCACCAGAACAAAGGGAAACAGCCGGCACGGCAGCGGCTTGGTTTCGTAGCCGAAGCGCTCGTGGATGCGGCAGCGCCCCTGCTCGGAAAGGAAGACGCAGCTGCCGTCGGGGCGGTGGTTGAGCTGCGAGCGGCGAGCCCAGAACGGCCCGACGCGCTTGAAGGGGGCCAGCCCGCCGAGGTCCTTGTCGCGGTCCCAGCCCTGGGACTCGATGCGTTTCCGTTCTTCGTCCGTGACGGTAACCTGGTATTCCTTGCAGCAGGTGCCGCAGACGTGACAGTCCCAGTTCTGCAAGACAGGAAGATGGCGGATCGGGAAAGACATCAGCAACCCGGAGCAAGGAGGAGGGAAGTGGAATCGACCGCGAGTTCTTCCCGTCATTGTACTCGCTCTGAGCGACAGACGCGACAGCGACGGGCTCTTTGTTTAGCCGCGACGCGCTAGCGGAGCGCTCCCTTTGTTTAGCCGCGACGCGCTAGCGGAGCGCTCCGCTAGCGCGTCGCGGCTAACCGCGGACCATCCACGCAACGCCGTAACCGCGAACCTCGTGTCAGCCGCCGTGGTCCGCCCCTATAATCTCCCCTGGCGCAGAAAACAAGGAGGACGCATGGCCGAGAAGATCACCCCGCGAGCTACCAACTACGCGGACTGGTATCAGGACGTCGTCAAGGAAGCGGGGCTCGCCGAGAACTCCGACGTGCGCGGCTGCATGGTCATCAAGCCGCACGGCTACGCTATCTGGGAGAAGATGCAGCGAGCCCTGGACCGCATGTTCAAGGACACCGGCCACGTCAACGCTTACTTCCCGCTGTTCATCCCGCGGCACTTCCTCGAGAAGGAGGCCGAACACGTCGAGGGCTTCGCCAAGGAGTGCGCCGTGGTCACCCACCACCGTCTCATCGCCGGTCCCGACGGCAAGGGCCTCGTCCCCGACCCGGCCTCGAAGCTCGAGGAGGAACTGGTCATCCGGCCGACCTCCGAGACGATCATCTGGAACACGTACAGGAATTGGGTGCAGAGCTACCGCGACCTGCCGATCCTGCTCAACCAGTGGTGCAACGTCGTCCGTTGGGAGATGCGGACGCGGCTCTTCCTGCGCACGGCCGAGTTCCTCTGGCAGGAGGGCCACACGGCCCACGCCACGCAGCAGGAGGCCGAGGAAGAGGCCAGGCGGATGCTCGAGGTCTACCGCACCTTCGCCGAGGAGTGGATGGCGATGCCGGTGCTCACCGGCCCCAAGAGCGAAGGACAGAGATTCCCCGGTGCCGTCTACACGCTCTGCATCGAGGCGCTGATGCAGGACAAGAGAGCGCTGCAGGCCGGCACGTCGCATTTCCTCGGGCAGAACTTTGCGAAGGTATTTGGCGTACAGTTCCAGGACCGCGAGGGTAAACTGGAACTCGCCTGGGCGACGAGCTGGGGCGTATCGACGCGGTTGGTCGGCGGCGTGATCATGACGCACGGCGACGACCAGGGGCTGGTCCTGCCGCCGCGGCTGGCCCCCCTCCACGTCGTCATCGTGCCGATCTTCAAGAAACCCGAGGAACGGACGGCGGTGTTGCAGGCGGCCGAGCAGCTGGCGGCGGCGATCCGTAATGTCCCCCTGCGCGAGTGGTTGAACTACGAGCCGGTGGTGGTCAAGGTCGACGACCGCGACCAGTATCAGCCAGGCTTCAAGTTCACCGAGTGGGAGGTCAAGGGCGTGCCGATCCGCGTCGAGCTGGGGCCGAAGGACCTGGAGAAGAACGCCTGCGTGCTGGCGCGGCGTGACCGTCCCGGCAAGGCGGGCAAAGAGATGGGCGTGCCGCTGACCGGCGCCGCGGCCCGCATCGCCGAATTGCTCAAGGAGATCCAGGCTGGGTTGTTTGAGAAGGCCCGCCAGTTCCGCGACGCCAACAGTTACGAGGTCAATTCCTGGGACGAGTTCAAGGCGAAGATCGACGAGCCGGGCGGCTTCCTGTGGGCGCACTGGGACGGCACGCGCGAGACGGAGGATCGCATCGCCGCCGAAACCAAGGCGACGATCCGCTGCATTCCGTTCGAGCGCAAGAACGAAGCGGGCAAGTGCATCCTGACCGGCAGTCCGTCGGAGGGCCGCGTCGTCTTCGCCAGGGCGTACTGATACCCGTGCCCGCCGCTCCCGGAAGACAGCGCACATGGCGACGCTGGCCCATTCCTTTGCCTGGTGCGAGCGCGTGGCGCGGCGAGAGGCGGCGAACTTCTATCACGCCTTCCGACTGCTGCCGCGCCGCCAGCGCCTCGACATGTGCGCGCTGTACGCCTTCCTGCGCGTCTCCGACGACCTGGTCGACGCCCCCGGCCCCGAAGAGGGCAAGCGGCGGTCCCTCGACGACTGGCGGCGCCGCCTCGACCGGGCGCTGCACGGTGTCGATAGCCACCCGCTGCACCCCGCCCTCCGCGATACCGTCCGCACGCACAGCATTCCGCACGAGTACCTTCACGCGGCTCTCGATGGCGTCGCGATGGATCTCGACGTCTCATCTTATAACACCTTCGACGACCTCTATTTGTACTGTTACCGCGTGGCCTCGGTGGTGGGCTTGTCGTGCATCCACATCTGGGGCTTCACGCACGAGCAGGCGCGGAAGTACGCCGAGTCCGCCGGCGTGGCGTTCCAGCTGACCAACATCCTGCGCGATCTCGCCGAGGACGCCGGCCGTGGCCGCATCTACCTGCCGGCGGAGGACCTCGAGCGCTTTGGCTACCGCCGCGAGCAGCTCTGCCGCGGTGAGCGCGACGCCCACTTCGAGGTGCTGATGCGCTTCGAGGCGGAGCGGGCGGGCCGCTACTACGACGCGGCGGCGCCGCTGGTGCCGCTGCTGCCGCCGCCGGGGCGCGCGGTGTTCCTCGTGATGCTGCGCACCTACCGCGGTTTGCTCGAGGCCATTACGCGCTGCAACTTCGACGTCTTCGCTCGCCGGGTGCGTGTCAGCCGCTGGTACAAACTGTGGCAGGTGCTCAAGGTGTTGCCCGTGCGCTGGGGCCTGTGCCTCTCGTAAGGGGCTCGCGCACTGCGAGCACGGCGTTTTCCTCCCTTCTCACACGTCCGGCACCATGCGTCGTTTCGCTAAAGTCGCTGCGAACGGAGTCCGATACGTCTGACAAGATGCGGATCGGCACCCCGCACGATGGGCGCCCGCGGGGGGCGTCCAGGTCGGGGCGGACCACTCCTTGACGCAGAGCCCCTTGCCTCGGCCAAGGGGGAGGGGAGAAAGCGATGAGAGGAAATATGCGAAGACTGCTTCGGGTCGCTGTCGTGGCAGTTGCCCTGGCGCCCGTCGCGCTGTCCGGCTGCGTGGGCATCTCGCCAGGCTTCTACCCCTTCTCGGCCGGCATCTTTACGCCCGTCCCGATCCCGCCGTGGGTCAGCTCGCGCATCGAGGATCGCTTACAGAACACGAATGACTTCCGCACCGTCATCATGCCGCCGATCCGGCCCGGCTTCCCCGAACCACTGTGCGAGGACCCGCCCGACGACGCCGCCGTAGTCCGTGCCCTGCCGGCGGTCACGCGCGGCGTCCCCTACGTCTACGAGGATTTCCGCGACAACATCCAGATCGTGACGGAGCGGCTGGTGGACAAGATCGATCCGCCACGCTTCTTCCCGGTGGTCGGCTGGGCACGGCTGCACCACTGCCATTACAAGTGTACCGTCTACTACACCGAGACCAGCCAGTCCGACTACCCGTTCCCGTACAAGGTGGTCAAGCCGCGCGTCCAGGTCGTCTACATCGACAAGGATCACCTCCACCTCGAGCCGGGCGGTTCCCCCGAGGCCCAGCAGCAGGTCACGCGCGACGTGACCGGTCCGTGAGTATTGGCGTTTTGCTCTCCCCCACGCCCGGCGCGGACAAGATGCCGGGCCCCCACCTTGTCAGGTTGACGGCTGGCTCTCGGTCGCCAGTGGCCGATCCGCGATGGCCGAGAGCCGCTGAGGAGATTCCCATGCTGCGTCTAGTTAAGCGCTGGGGTGCGAGGCTGCCCGCGCTCGTGGCGGCCGGTGCCCTCGGGGTGGCGCCCGCCGCGGGGCAGGCCCTCCCCTATCCCGGCGGAGCGTGTGCCCGTACCGTCGCGCGAACCGTTGCGGCCGCGGACAAACCGCCCGCTGGCCGTGTCTGCGAGGTGCCCCAGCGCCTCCAGCAGATCAAGGTCGAACTGGCCTGGATGGCCGATAGCACCACCTTTCCCTGGGCGCTGACCACGCAGTGCGACGGCTCCTCGCTGATCGTGCGCGGTGAGGTGCCCAGCGCAGACGTCCGCCAGCAGGCCCTCTGCCTGGCGCGTCTCGCCACGCCTCTGCCCGTGGTCGACGCCCTGCGTGTCCGCCCGGCGTTGCGGTCCCCCGTTGCCGCCCACGGCGCGGCGGACCAATCGCTGCGCGGCGTGATGGGCGTACTCCGCGAGGTCCTTGGCGAGCGCGCTCGCCGCGTCGAGGTCGGTATCCGCGCCGGCGGGCAGGTGACTCTCCGCGGCGCCGTCCCTTCCTACGAGGAGAAGCTGGCAATCAGCGCGCGGATTCGCAGCGTGAGCGGCTGTACCTGCGTCCTCAACGAAATGACCGTCCCGCCGGCGGTGTACCAGGGGCGGACGGTCCTCCCCGTCAGTGCCGACGGCTCGAAGGTGGTGACCGTCACGGGCGGCTGGTCCCAGCCCGGCGAATCGCCTTACCGGGCCGCACGCTGGTCGGTGGCCCCTGCTCGCCCCCAGCCGGGACGCCCTGTCCTCACCCAGGCGAGGCCCCTGACAGCGGACAGCGGAACGACCCCTCGGCCCCTGACAACCTTCTCGGTCCCCCTCGTCCCCGTGGCGGCCGTGCCGGTCGGGCCTCCGGCCAAAGCACCTGTCCTGCCCAAGGCCGCGCACACGCAAGGAGCGGGCGCTGGCGTGGTCCCCATCGCCCACATCGACGGGATCGTCGAGCCGAGCCCGAAGGGAACCGCCCTCCCTGCCCCTATCGTTTCCGCCCCACCCGCCTCGATGCCCCCGCCCTCTCGCTCCCCTTGGGCTGCCAGGGCGTCGCACCTGCCGCCGAAGCCGATCACCGTGTTCGCCCAGGACCACCGCGCGGCAGGGAAAAAGGAGAGCGAGGAGACAGAAACTCCCCCGGAGCAACGCAACCCCCCGGACCTGCGCTGGCCGATGGTCGTCCATGCGGAGGGGGTGCCTCCGCCCTGGAAACGCTCGGTGTCCAAGTCCGTCCCCCCTCCCGCCGCGACGCTGAGGAAGGCGCCCCTCGAGGTGCCCCTGCTCCCGGCGAGCCCGCCGGCCGTAGGTCAGCCTTTCCAGGCTGACAAAACCCGTCAGGCTGGAAAGCCTGACCTACTTTTTGAAACAGTTCGTAAGCAGGTGCCGTCGAGTAAACCTGCGCAAAAGATAGCAGAGCATCCATTCCTCGCGCCGCCGGTCGCGGAAACCCTGCCCGTCACCACCAGCAAGAATCGGGGCATCGCTCACCCGTCCCTGCTGTCGAGTCTCTTCGGGAAGAAGGACGAACGCCGCCCCGTGGTTTCGACAAAGGGTTCCGCCGAATCCGTGTCGACTCTGTCGATGCACGCTGTGCCGATGCCGCCCAAGGTCACCGCCGCGCCGACCCCAAAGGGAGCCGTTGCCGACCGGGCTTATGTGACAACCGGGATGGTCACCTTCGACGAGGAACCGTCCGAGCGCCCGGCCCCGAGCCCGCCGAAGCCCGCCACGGCCCCAACTGGCCCCGAAATGGTCGCGGCGACCCCGGCCGAGTTGCAGCAGCGCGTACTTCGCGTCTGTGGCGGTGGCACTCGCGACGTCCAGGTGACGACACGACCGGACCGGCACTGGGAGGTCAAGGTCAAGGTCCCGACGAGGGAAGCGGCCCAAGAAGTGTCGATGAAGATCCTCCAGCAGCTGCCCGACATGGCTCAGCCGCACGTCCATCTGGCAGTGGAAGTAACGCCGTGATCTCGAATTTGGCGAGCGGGGGGCGTGAGCCCCCTGATAAAGTCATCAGGGGGCTCACACCCCCCGCTCGCCAAATTCGAGAGAGCACCCGGTCGGGCAAGTGTGCTTGTGACGCGGAGAGGCCCTGCCTATAATCCTCCACAGAAGGAGGCAAGTTCTTGCGAACGGCTGGGCCGATGTGTCATGGGATTTCCTCTCGTCCGACCTCCGGTCAGCGATCTGATCTTTCAGCTCTACGGGCGGCCGCTGCACCCCGAGCTGTTTGACATCCTGGCCACGCGCAAGGTCAAGCACGAGGACTACGAAGTCCTCGTCCGCATCACGCGCACCGGCCACGTCATCTCGTGGGAAAACGACGATGTCCACCTGTCCGAGGTGACCGCCGCGGCGGACCAGCCGCTGCCCGAGAAGCGACGCCTTCTCAGTTATCGTCTGCGCAACGAGCACTGTGCCACGCTCGCCTGTGCGCATGGCGTCCACTACCAGGCCAGTTTCCAGGTCGAAGTGCTGCCGCCGGACCTGTTCCTGCACGTCCACGACGAGATCCTCTCCGACGGCAGCAAGCGAGGCCTCTTGCACAACTTCCCCAGTCATCATCGTCTTTCGGTGGCGCCGCTCGGCCTCGTCACTGTCGAGGCTCGCCCCGGTTGCCTCTTCCTCTCGTCCTTCCACACCTTCCCCGGCGAGTACACCGTGGTCAAGACACAGTCGCTCATCGAGAGGAAGAAGGGCTGACTACCTGCACCTCGCCGTCGAGGCTCAAGGGATCGCAACGTGCCGCTGCTCGATCACTTTCACCCGCCGCTGAGTGACCGCCGGCCCTGGGAGTCGTTTCACACCACCTGGGCCAGTGCCCTGGCGGATTCACTCAACCAGGGCGTCTTGCCGGCAGGGTACATCGCGCTGGAGCAAGTCCACACAGGACCGGCCATCGAGATCGATGTCAGCGCCTTTGCCGAAGGGGCTCGGCCGGCCGTGACGAGTGACGGCGCGACCGCCACCGTGCCGCGGCCGGTCTGGACTCCTGCCGCCCCGCCGGTCGTTCTGCCGGCCGTGTTCCCCGAGGGCTGCACCGTGGAGGTCTTCTCCAGCGAGGGTGGTCGCTCCCTGGTCGCGGCCATCGAACTCGTCAGCCCCGGCAACAAGGACCGCGCGACCAAGCGCCGCCTCTTCGCCGCGAAATGTGCAACGTACCTGTCGCGCGGGATCGGCCTTGTCATCGTGGATGTCGTGACCAGTCGCCAGGCCAACCTGCACAACGAGCTGATCGACCTGCTCGGGCTGGCGGCATCGTTCCAGATGTCGCCGGACCAGCACCTCTACGCCGTTGCCTACCGGCCGCTGCGGCGCGGTTCGGATGACACGATCGAAACCTGGCCGATGCCGCTGGCAATCGGCCGACTACTGCCGACCATGCCGCTGTCGCTGGAGGCGGAGTTGTGCGTGCCGGTCAACCTCGAGGCGTCCTACCGCGACGCCTGCCAGCGCCGCCGGATCGATGAGGTCACAGGTTGACCCGGGGCGGCTCTACTTGTCTTGCAACGCCTGAATGTCCTTGTCATCGGGGAACGCCTCCTTGGCGAGTTGGAGGAGACGGGAACGAAGACGCCCGTTGCCAAAGCTTCCCGTCTCCCTCGGGATGTCCTTCGTTGCGGGGCCGCAGTAGAAGTTGTCGCACTTGAAGCAGAGCAGCACGTCAATACAGTCCTCACCGCGCCGAACGCGGAAGGCGACGCCCGGCCAGAAACACTTCGGACCTTCCTTGGAAATCTGGTCATCGGATAAAACCTCGCCCAGCCTCCGCGCAAACTCCTTTCCCTGGTCCTTCCGTGTCGAGATGATGGGGAACCCGTCGATTTTCGGGCCGTTTGTTGCCGTCGGCTCTTCTTCGGGCTCCTTTTCCAAGCCGTCGATGCGGAACACCTCGACGCGATCCGCGTTGGCGAGAATGTCCTGCGTCCGTCTGTCGAGGCGGCCTTTCTCCGACCCGCTCCCCGACCCACACCCCGTCAGCGCGAGCAGGGACGCCAGCATGAGAAATCGCAACGCATTCATGGCTTGTCCGCTCTTCGCGGGCTTACTCCATGTACATGAAAAGCGTATTCAGCCCCTCGCCGAGTCCGGGATGCGAGAAGGTCGCGTCGCGCAGGGCGGTGTAGGGCAGCTTGCCCATCATCGCGATTTGCACCATCGTCATCACCTCGCCGCCCTCCAGGCCGAGCACCGTGCAGCCCAGGATCTCGCCGCTGTCGGCGTCGACGGTCGCCTTGACCAGGCCGCGCGACTCGTCCGTCTCCAGCGCCCGCGCCACCCACGTCATCGGCATCTTCGCCACGCGCACCTTGCGGCCCTGCTGTCTCGCCTCTTCTTCGTGCAGACCGATGTGGCCCAATTGCGGATCGATGAAGACGGTGTATGGCACCATCCGGCCCTTCGTCGACTCACTCCCTTTCTTCAGCAGGTTCGTCTCCAGGATGCGGAAGTCGTCGTAGGAGATGTGCGTGAACGCCGGCCCGCCCTTGACGTCGCCCAGCGCGTAAACACCCGGCACGTTCGTCTCCAGCCGGTCGTTGACGCGGACATATCCTCCCTCGTTCGTCTCCACTCCCGCCGCCTTCAGGTCCAGCCGGTCGGTGTTCGGCACGCGCCCCGCCGCCACCAGCAAGTGCGAGCCGGTTAGCGTCCGTTCGCCACTGCCCGTGCGGACCGTCAGGCGGATGTCGCCGCCCTCCTTCGCCACGCGCACGGCATCGGTCTGCAGCAGGACCTCGATCCCGTCCTGGCGCAGCACCTTGTTGACCTCGTCGGCGACGTCGGCGTCCTCCCTCGCCAGCAACTGCGGACCGCGCTGGACGATCGTCACGTCGCTGCCAAAGCGGCGGAACATCTGCGCGAACTCCAGGCCGATGTAGCCGCCGCCGAGCACGAGCAAATGACGCGGAACCTCGTCCAGCTCCATGATCGACGTCGAGTCGAGTGCCGGCACCGTGTCGAGGCCCGGCAGCGGCGGCACCGCGGGCCGACCGCCGGTGTTGATAAAGATCCTCTCGGCCGTCAGCCGCCGCGTCCCGCCATCATTGAGGGCGATCTCGATCGTCTTGGGTCCGGTGAAGCGGCCCTCGCCGAAGAGCAGCGTCACGCTCGGCGTCGACTCCAGCTTCTTCTGACTGCCGGAGCGGAAGCTCTCGACGATCGACCGCTTGCGCTTGCGCACTTTCGCCAGGTCGACACGCACGGCCCCGTCCTGCACCCCATAGTCGGCGCCACGACGGGCGAGGTAGGCGACACGGGCACTGGCGACCATCGTCTTGGTGGGCGTGCAACCGTAGTTGATGCAGGTGCCGCCGACGAACTGGCGTTCGAGGATTGCGGTCTTCCAGCCGGCGTTTGCCAGGGACAGGCAGAGCGGCTTTCCGCCCTGCCCGCTGCCGATGATGATGGCGTCGAACTGCTCGGTCGCGGACGTGCTCATGAGGTCCTCCCTTAGCCCGACGCGCCAGCGAGGTTCGCTGGTTTCCTCGCTTGCGCGTCGGGCTATTACCTCGGCATGGAAATTCCGCACACTAACCCGACGCGTTAGCGAGGTCGATCCTCGCTAACGCTTCGGGTTAGTGTGAGCAGCTTACCTGCCGAGGTAATAAGGAGTCGCGTGCGAGGAATTCAGGCCGAGGCGGCGACCGTGGCCTGCTGCTCGTTCGCCGCCGGCTCCGGAGAATGGATGCTCACCGTCTCGCCGTGGTTACGCCACCACTCCGCCGCCATCTCCTCTTTCCACTCGCCCGCACTCGCGCAGCCGGCCAACTCGCGTTCCAGCTCCTCGACGTTGCCAAAGCGTTTGTCGCGGTCCTTCTCCAGGCAGCGCAGCACGACCGCTTCCAGGTCGGCCGGCACTTCCGCCCGCAGCGTCCGCAGCGGGGCGACGCGCTCGCTGGCGTGGGCGATTAACAGCTCCATCGTCGTCTCGCGGACGAACGGCGGCTGTCCTGTCAGGAGGAAGTAGGCCATGCCGCCAACGCTGTAGATGTCGCTGCGGATGTCCAGGTCGGACTTGCCGCGGGATTGCTCCGGCGACATGAACGGCGGTGAGCCCAGGATGGTCCCCTCCAGGGTCAGCTTGCCGGCCGCCTCGGCCGGCCGCGCCGCCTGGCCCAGGCAATGGACCAGCCCGAAGTCGAGCAGCTTCACCACGTCGTGCAGGCCGCCGCGCTGGCAGGCGATGACGTTCGACGGCTTGATGTCACGGTGTAGCATGCCGACACCGTGCGCCTCGCGCAGGGCGCCGCAGACCTGCCGCAGCAGGTGGATCACTCGCCCGGCGGGGAGCGGACCGTTATTTCTCACCAGCGTTTCGAGGTCCTGCCCCGGCAGATACTCCATGACGTAGTAGAACGTCCCGTCCTCGGTGTGGCCGTAGTCGAAGACCTCGACGGTGTTCCAATGGGTCAGCGACGCCATTGCCCGCACCTCGCGCTCGAAGCGCGCCAGCTGCGTCGCGTCGGCGGCGTGGGCAGGGTGGATCACCTTGACGGCGCACGGGCGGCGCAACAACACGTGCTCGGCCAGGTGGACCTCGCCCATGCCGCCGGCGCCGAGTCGTTCGACGAGCCGGTACTGCCCGAGGCGACGGGCCTGGCTCACCTCGCGCTCCAGGAAGTGAATGCGCCGTGAGCCGAACACCGCGATGGCGACGCCGGCCAGCATCAGCACGGCCGTCGTCAGCAGCGGCGTCACCAGGTGCGGGCGGAGGACATCGTCGGCCAGCGCCGGGATGCCGGTCAACAGCAGCGGCGCCAGCGCCGTCACTCCGACCAGGGCGATGCGGCAGGGCCGCGACGGCACGGGAAACGGCGAGGTGCCCGGCCCCACGGTGAGTGGCGTCGGGACGAGCGATCCGATCTTCGCGGGTCGTTCATTCATGGTTAACATGAGCGCCAGGCCCAGCGCAATGACCGTCACCGCGGCATGGAAGGCCCGGTCGATGGGCCCGGACCAGCGCGGCATCCCCTCGGCGTGCAGCAGGTTCAGGACGAGGAAGAAGCCGAGCGGGAGCAGGGCGATCAGCGACGCGATGCCCAGGCGACGGCGCAGCAGGCAGACCGTCTCCTGGGTGAGGTGGTCGGTCGAGCCGGCGACCAGGGCGATGCGGCAGCGCCGCGACGGCACGGGCAACGGCGAGGTGCCCGGCCCCACGGTCAGTCGCGTCGGGACGAGCGATCCGATCTTCGCGGGTCGTTCATTCATGGTTCTGGCTGCTCCGGGGCCCTATCGACCGACCCCCGCGGCCCACGGGTCGCGAGGGGCAGTGCGGCGGTTGGCCCTGTCGCCCCCTACAATAAACTACAGGATGAACCTCGGGCCGTCTGGGGAACGGGGGAAAAGACCTTCCCGTCCAGATCGACCCGCTCTCTTATTATAGATTCGCCATGAGCCGTCTTCGCTTTGCGACCCGCTGGAACCTGGACGCCATCGAGTCCGCCTACCAGCGCTGGCGAAAGGACCCCGATTCTGTAGACGATAGCTGGCGGCTGTTCTTCGAGGGCTTCGAGCTGGGCGCCGACGACAGCCGCCCCCTCGCCACCGACTCCGGCGTCAAGGCCGCCGAGCAGGCCACCGTCATCCGCCTCATTCAGGTCTACCGCGACCTCGGCCATTTCCTCGCCCGTCTCGACCCCCTTGGCGAGCCGCGCAAGAGCCATCCGCAGCTCGAGTTGTCTGCCTTCGACCTCGACGACGCCGACCTCGACCATTTCTTCCACGCCGGCAACTTCCTCGGCCTGCCGCAGGGCAAGTTGCGCGACATCCTCGCCGCCCTGCGCACGACCTACTGCCGCACCATCGGCGTCGAGTACACGCACATTCAGGATACCAGCATCCGTCGCTGGCTGCAGGAGCGCATGGAGCCCAACCTCAACCAGCCCGGCTTCGCGCGCGAAAAGAAGCTCCGCATCCTCCGCCAGCTGCACTACGCCGAGTTGTTCGAGCGCTTCCTGCACACGCGCTACGTCGGCCAGAAACGCTTCTCGCTCGAGGGTGCCGAGACGCTCATCCCGCTGCTCGAAGCAATCGTCGAGCGCGCCGCCGAGTCGGGCATGCGCGAGATCGTCATGGGCATGGCCCACCGCGGCCGGCTCAACGTGCTGGCGAATATCCTGCGCAAGCCCTACGAGGAGATCTTCGCCGAGTTCGAGGAGAACTACCTGCCGGAGTGGACCGACGGCGACGGCGATGTCAAGTATCACCTTGGATTTTCCAGTGATCGCATGCTGCCGGGCGGACGGCCCCTGCACCTGTCGCTGACGCCGAATCCGAGCCACCTTGAGGCAGTCGACCCCGTCGTCGAGGGACGCAGCCGCGCCAAGCAGACGCGCTTCAACGACACCGAGCGCACCCTTGGTCTACCGCTCCTGATCCACGGCGACGCCGCCTTCGCAGGACAGGGCCTCGTCGCTGAGACGCTCAACCTGTCCGGGCTGGCCGGCTACACGACCGGCGGCACCATCCATGTGATCGTCAACAACCAGATCGGTTTCACGACCGCGCCCGCCGACGCCCGGTCGACGGTCTATTGCACCGACGTGGCCAAGATGATCCAGGCCCCGATCTTCCACGTCAACGGCGAGGACCCCGAGGCGGCGGTCTATGTCGCGGAGCTGGCGCTGGACTTCCGCCAGACCTTCCATCGCGACGTTGTCCTGGACCTGTTCTGCTACCGGCGGCACGGCCACAACGAGGGCGACGAGCCGGCGTTCACCCAGCCGCTCATGTACAGCAAGATCCGCGAGCGGCCGACCCTGACCGAAGTCTACACCGAGCAACTGATCCTCTCCGGCGACCTGACTGTCGCCGAACAGGAGGCGCTGGTCGAGAAGTTCCAGGCCAAGTTGCAGGGGGCGCTGGAGGAGGTCAAAGCGGGCCCGCCGGCAGTCTCGGGCATGAACGGCTTCTCCGGGACGTGGCGGGCGCTGGCGCCGTCGTACTCGCACACCCCGGTCGCCACCGGTACCCCGCGCGAGACGCTCGAGGCGGTCGCCGCCGCGTTGCAGCGCCTGCCAAAGTCGTTCACGGTCCATCCGAAGATCGCGCGGCTGCTGGAGCAGCGCGGCGAGGAGGTGGCGAAGGGACAGGCGATCGACTGGCCATTCGCCGAGTTGCTGGCATTCGGCTCGCTCCTGCTGGAGGGGATGCCGGTGCGGCTGAGCGGGCAGGACTCGCGGCGCGGCACCTTCAGCCAACGTCACGCCGTCCTGTACGACGCCCGCACCGGCGAGCCGTTCTCGCCCCTGAACGCGCTCGGGCCGGAGCAAGCGCTATTCCAGATCTATGATAGCCTCCTCTCGGAGGCAGCGGTCCTTGGCTTCGAGTTCGGTTATGCGCTGGACGCGCCGGAGACGTTGGTCCTGTGGGAGGCGCAGTTCGGGGACTTCGCCAACGGCGCCCAGGTGATCATCGATCAGTTCATCGCGGCGAGCCAGTCGAAGTGGAAACGCGACAGCGGGTTGGTGATGCTCTTGCCGCACGGCTACGAGGGGCAGGGCCCCGAGCACTCCAGCGCCCGCCTGGAACGCTATCTGCAACTGTGCGCCGACGACAACCTCCAGGTCTGCTATCCGTCGACGCCGGCGCAGTATTTTCACGTGCTGCGCCGCCAGGTGAAGCGCAACTTCCGCAAGCCGCTCGTGCTGATGACGCCCAAGAGCATGCTGCGTCTCAAGGTGGCGTCGTCGCCGCTGAAACAGCTGACCTCGGGCCGCTTCCACGAGGTCCTCGACGACTCCTCCGCCGAGCCGGCGCGCGTCCAGAAAGTGATATTCTGCAGCGGAAAAATCTACTATGAACTGGTAGAGGCGCGGGCGAAGACCGAGCAGGAGAGCCGTGTCGCGATCGTGCGGATGGAGCAGCTCTACCCTTTCCACGAGGAGGCGGTACGTCAAGTGGTCGGCCGCTATCGCAAGGCGAAGGAGTGGGCGTGGGTGCAGGAAGAGTCGCAGAACATGGGCGGCTGGTTCTTCCTGGAGCCACGCTTGCGAGCGATCGTGGACGCGGGCGTCTCCTACGTGGGTCGCGACGCCAGCGCCAGCCCCGCGACCGGCTCGCGTCAGATCCATCTCCGCGAGCAAAAGGAGTTGATCGAGGCAGCGCTCCAGGGTACGGGCACGCACATCGTGCGGGCGGTAGCGCGCTCGCGCGGCACGCCGCGCGTCCCCGCCCCGGCGGGGATGCAAAGCCGCAAGCGGCAGGACATCCTTCCCGGAGGCAGTGATGGCCGTTGAGATCAAGGTGCCGTCGGTCGGCGAGTCGATCACGGAGGGGATCCTGTCGCGCTGGCTGAAGAAGGACGGCGACGCGGTCCGTTCCGGCGAGCCGCTCTTTGAGTTGGAGACCGATAAGGCGACGCAGGAGGTGCCTTCGCCCGCCGATGGCGTCCTGTCGATCGGCGTGAAGGAAGGCGAGCGCGTGGCGATCGGCAGCGTCATCGGCGGCATCGACCCCCAGGCCAAGCCGAAGCCACGCAAGACGGACAACGAGCCCGCCGTCCCCAAAGCGGCGCAGCGAGAAACCGTTCTCTCGCCGGCGGCTCGCCAGATGGTCGCCGACGCCGGCGTCGACATCCGCCAGCTGCACGGCAGCGGCCGCGAGGGTCGCATTACCAAGGAAGACGTTCTGACCTACCTGTCGGCCACCGGCGATCGGCCATCGGCCATCGGCCAAGAGGCAGCATCCGCGCCCTCGCCCGCTCCAAAGCCGCGCGAGCTGAAGGGCGAGGGGCCGACAGCCGACAGCCGGCAGCCGATAGCCGAGGCGCGCGAGACGCGCGAGCGGATGAGCGGTATCCGCCAGCGCATCGCTGCCCGCCTCGTCGAGGCCCAGCAGACCGCCGCGATCCTGACGACGTTCAACGAGATCGACCTGTCGGCGGTGCTGGCCCTGCGGGCGAAGTACAAGGAGGCGTTCCTGAAGAAGCACGACGTCTCGCTCGGCTTGATGGGCTTCTTCGTCAAGGCCTGCGTTGAGGCGCTGCGAGCGTTCCCCGTCGTCAACGCTCGCATCGACGGCAGCGACATCATTTATCACCATTATTATGACCTCGGCGTCGCCGTCAGCACCGACAAGGGGCTGATGGTGCCGGTCGTCCGCGACACGGACCGCAAGAGCTTCGCCCAGATCGAGAAGGACATCGCGGCGCTGGCGCAGAAGGCGCGCGAGGGCAAGATCACTGTCAACGACCTGCAAGGCGGTACGTTCACCATTACCAACGGCGGAGTCTTCGGGAGCCTCCTGAGCACGCCGATCGTCAATCCTCCGCAGAGCGCTATCCTTGGCATGCACACCATCCAGAAGCGTCCGGTCGCCGTCGACGAGCAGGTGGTGATCCGGCCGATGATGTACGTGGCCCTGTCGTACGATCACCGCCTCATCGATGGACGCGAGGCGGTCCGCTTCCTGGTGCGCATCAAGGAGTGTATCGAGGCCCCCGAGCGAATCTTGCTGGAGATGTAAAGAAATAATTGGCCACAGATGAACACAGATCAACACAGATAGAAAGGCATGGGCGGGCCGCGTCTCGAGGATGTTCTCTCTGCCATCTTTTGTCTTCATCTGTGTTGATCTGTGTTCATCTGTGGCCAATTCTTCTGGAGCGACCCAATGGCCGAACAGTTCGACGTGGTGGTGATCGGGGCCGGGCCGGGCGGATACGTCGCGGCGATCCGGGCGGCGCAACTCGGTCTGAAGGTCGCCTGCGTCGACCGGCGCGCTGCCCTTGGCGGCACCTGCCTCAACGTCGGCTGCATCCCCAGCAAGGCGCTGCTCGACAGCAGCGAACTGTTCGTCCAGGCGAAGTCGCACCTTGGCCAACACGGCATCACGGTCGGCGACGTGAAGCTCGACCTGCCTGCCCTGATGGCCCGCAAGGAGAACCTCGTCAAGGGACTGACCTCCGGGATCGCCGGGCTCTTCCGCAAGCACAAGATAACCTTCGTCCACGGGGCGGCCCGCCTCGCCGGCAAGGGAGATGAGGGACACGAGATATCCGTCAAGGGCGGCGAGAGCGGCAAGGAGAAGACGAGCCTGCGTGCGAAAAACGTCCTCCTCGCCACAGGCAGTGAGCCGATCCGGCTGTCTGCTCTACCCTTCGATGGCAGTAGCATCGTCAGCTCGACGGAGGCGCTGGCGTTCGACAAGGTGCCGGCCCACCTGATCGTCGTCGGCGGCGGCTCCATCGGGTTGGAACTCGGCTCGGTCTGGAACCGTCTCGGCGCCAAGGTCACTGTTGTCGAGGCGCTGCCGCGCATCGTTCCGCAAGCCGACGCGGAAACCGGCGAGTTGCTGCACAAGTCGCTCGTCAAACAGGGCCTCGCCTTTCACCTCGAGACGCGCGTGCAGAGCGCCTCGACCCAGGGCGGGCAGGTCATCGTCAACGCCAACTCCAGGGGAAAAGACATCCTCTTGCAGGGCGACAAGGTGCTCGTATCGGTTGGCCGCCGGCCGCATACCGCGGGGCTGGGCTTGCAGGAGGCCGGCGTGCAGGTCGACGAGAAATCGGGGAGAATCATCATCCGCGAAGGTTGGGAGACGTCCGTGCCGGGGATTTATGCCATCGGCGACGTCATCGAAGGACCGATGCTGGCTCACAAGGCGGAGGACGAGGGCGTCGCCGTGGCGGAGCGCCTCGCCGGCAGGAAGACGCACGTCAATTACGACGCCATTCCCAGTTCCATCTACACCTGGCCGGAGGTCGCCTCGGTTGGCCGCACGGAGGAGGAGGTCAAGGAGCGCGGGCGTGAGTACCGCGTCGGCCGCTTCCCGTTCCTGGCCAATGGCCGGGCGCGCTGCCTGGGGGACACGGAAGGGCAGGTGAAAGTGATTGCCGATGCCGCCACCGACCGGGTATTGGGTGTCCACATCATCGGGCCGCGCGCCAGCGAGTTGATTGCCGAGTGTGTGGCTGTGATGGAGTATGCCGGTTCTGCCGAGGATATTGCCCGCATCTGTCACGGTCACCCGACGCTGTCCGAGGTGGTGCGCGAAGCCGCTTTGGCGGTCGACCGCCGTGCCCTGCACATCTGAACCCAGGGAATCTGTAGGACGGATTTCCAATCCGTCCGGGCATGAAGCCGGGACGGTTTGAAAAACCGTCCTACAAACGCTGCCGGCGCAGGCGGCGCCGTCGTCCGAGTTTCCCAGGTCGGAGAGGTCCAAAGGAGAAAAGGGGGCAAAAAGAGTTCACGGCGGAGGCCGCACCCCCGCATAATGGTAAGGGGAGATCGGGCGCAGGAGGCAGCAGACACGCGGAATGGATGCCGTTCCAGCCCCTCTCGGGGACTACCCTTCATGGCGGCGGCATTCTCAGCGTGGCAAGGCGTGATGGCCGCTCCCTCTCCGGGTGGCGCCGTTCGCCGGTGCCGGACCGCTCGCCTGCTCACAACCCTTCTCGTCTTGCTGTCCGGCGTCCCCGCGCTGGCGGAGCCGCCGACCCGCCGTCAGGCTCCTCACGACCTCGAGTTGGAACTCCACGCCCGGCGCGCCCTCCAGAAGGACAAGGCGCTCGTCCCGTACAACCTCTTCGTCCGTGTCGAACAAGGTGTCGCAACGGTATCGGGCGCCGTTCCGTCGCCAGAACTTGCCGGCCGCGCCGTCCAGGCTCTGAAAAAGGTCCGTGACATCCACGATGTGCGCGATCACACCCGTGTCGAGACCTTCGAGGCGGAGGAATCGCTGCGAAGCCTGCTGGCAGGGCTGAGCGGGGCGCTGCCGTTCGACGCCCAGCAACTGCTGTCCCTCGACCGGCCAGAGGACGACGGCTCCGGGATGTCCGCGGCGACCCGCGGGGAGCGCTCCCTCCGAGAGACGTTCACCGCTCGTCCCGAGACACCGGCTCGTCCTCCCGCGTCGTTCGGCCCGCCCGTGGTGCTGTCCATACCGACGACACCGACTGGGACGCCCCTCCTCTCGTCGCACCCGGGCCCCACCGGCAGGACCGTGAGTCTCCTCACACGGACGGATGGCGACCTGCGCAGCGAGGTCGAGCGCCTGCTCGGCGCGGATGACCGCTTCTCGAACCTTCGATCGGAGATCCGTCAAGGAGTCGTGACGTTGCGCGGCCGCATCGCTGGGGCCGAACATCTGATCCGACTGGCCGGCATCCTGTCCCGTGTGCCGGGCGTCCGCGAAGTCGACATCAGCCAGGTTCAGACAGCGCCCTGATCGTAGGGGCAGGCGAGCTGCCCGCCCCTACGGCAAGGGCGCCGGGCGCTGATATTTCACGCCCAATCGAGAGAACAGAAAGGCAAAGTCTTCCGCAGGCGAGGTGGTGGCATCGTGCCCCTCGTCGGCGACCGTCGTCAGCAGCACGGGGTTTTTCGTCCTGCTCGCCTGCAGCAGGGCTGCCATCTTCCAGGTGTGGTACGGATCGACGCGGTGGTCGTTCGCCCCGGTCCGCAGCCAGACCGGCGGGTAAGTCGTCCCGTCCTTGACCCGCTGCAACGGCGAGTAGGCGAGCATGGCCTTGAATTGGCGGGCGTCGGCGACCGTCCCGTACTCGGCGATGCAGTGCGGGCCGTAGCAGTCTCGCTCCGAGCGGAGGACGTCCAGCACCCCAACGTCGGCGATCACCGCGGCGTACAACTCCGGTTTCTGCGTCATGGCCATCCCGATGAGCAGCCCCCCGTTGCTGCCGCCCTTGATCGCCAGCCGGCCGGGGCGGGTGTACTTGCGAGCGATGAGGTGCTCGCTGCAGGCGATAAAGTCGTCCGCGACGACCTGCTTGCCGGCCCCCTGCGCGACCCGGTGCCAGTCGTCGCCCAGGTCCCCGTCGCCCCGCACGTGAGCGATGGCCCAGACACCGCCGTGGTCGAACCAGACGCGCCGGTCGGCCTGGAAGCCGGGCCGCTGTGCGTCGCGGAAGCCGCCATAGCCAGTCAGTAGCACCGGGCGCTCGCCGTCCAGCTTGCAGCCCTTGGGGCGCAGGATCGTCAGCGGCACGCGCGTGCGGTCCTTCGAGATGGCTTGCTCGCGGACGATCTCGATGTCGCGGAAGTGGATCGGCGATGTTTCCGAAAGCGGCAGCCGCACCGACTTCCGCGTCGCCGGGTCGTAGCGGAACCAGGCAGGCGGCCGCGTGTAACTCTCCACTTTGTAGACAATGACGTCGCCTTTGAGCTGGACCAATTCTTCGACGGCGGTGAGCGGCGGCAACTCCACTGTGGGAAGCTCCTTGCCGGCGACCTCGAAGACGCGCAGCCGCTCCGAGCCATTGCGCCGGTCGAGCGCGTAGACGAGCCGGTCGGTCACCAGCCAGGTGTGCAGCACGTCGCCCTGCGGCATCAGGAGGCGAGCCGTGGACAGCTTCCGCTCGGCCAGGGGCATCTTCAGCACCCGACCGTGCGGCGCCCCCTCATGCGACTCCAGCAGGAGGGTGTTGTCCGGCCCAAAGTCGACAGTCGCCACGCGATCCTTCGGCCCGGCCAGGGTCTCCAGTTTGCCGGATGGGCCAAGCAGGTGCCAGCTCGCCTGGTCGCTCCCCGAGCCGAAGGCGGCGCCGACCAGGAGGTGCTTGTCGTCCTTCGACACGCGCATGCTGAGGCCGGCGTAGCGGGGCAGTTCCCGACCGCAGACGTACCGATCGTCGCCGGCTTTCGTGCCCAGTCGGTGGAACCAGACTTCTTGTCGGGCGTAGCGCTCCGAGTTCGGCTTGCCGCCAGGCGTTGCGTTGGGAAACCGCGTGTAGTAGAAGCCGGACCCGTCGGGCTTCCAGGCCAGGTCGCCGCCCGCGGTGGCGAAGGCCTGGGGCACGCGGTCGGGCCGCTTCTTCCCCGTGGCCGTCTCGTAGACGTGGACGGTCCCCTCTTCGATCCCATCGGCGGAGATGGTGACCGCCGCTAGCTTCCCATCCTCGGAGAGCGTGAAGGCTTCGATGACCGCCTTGTTCTTCGCCGGCAGTTTGTCGACGTCCACCAGGGTACGGATCGGCTTGGCGTCCTCCTCCGACTTCAGCACGACCAGCGAGCGCTCGCTCAGCGCACAGAGTACGCCGTTGGCGTACTGCAGCTTCTCGAACGAAGGCGAGGCTCCGACGAACAGGGCATCCACCCGCTTCTCCAGCGCGGGAAGATCCGGCAGGCGATCAAGGAAGGCGCGGGCGTGCTTATTCTGCTGCTCCACCCAGTGCTTGACCGCGGGGTTTTCCGCGTCCTCTAGCCAGCGGTAGTTGTCGGTGACGCGGACGCCGTGATACGTGTCGGTGACGGGCTTCTTGGGCGTATCGGCCGGCGCGGCCGCCTGGGCGACAAGGACATAGGCCAGCAGCGGCGTGAGCAGGAGGGCGGAGGGGCGCATCGAGAGGAAACCTCCAGAAAGTTGAACGGAAGCGCGACCAGCCCGAAACGCGAACAAGGGACCCGAAAACCCCTTGTTCGCGCTTCGGGCTGGTCGCGCTTTGGACGAATGACGTCGCGGTCAGCCAACCAATTCCTTGAGCGGTGCCGCCTCGATCAGGTGCTGCGGGCGCCCGGTTGGGTCGTTGATGGTGGCCGTCGCCGGGTTGATGCCAAGGTTGTGATACAGCGTGGCGTGGACTTCCTGGAAGGTCACCGGCCGCTTGGCGGCATACTCGCCGAGACGATTGGTGGCGCCGATGGCCTGTCCTGTCTTCATGCCGCCGCCGGCGAGGATGGCGCAGCTGACCTGCGGCCAGTGGTCGCGGCCGGCGCCGTTGTTGATGCGCGGCGTCCGGCCGAACTCGCCCCAGGCGATGACCGTGACGTCGTTCAGCATCCCGCGTGCCTCGAGGTCATCGACCAGCGCGGTAAATCCCTGGTCGAGCTTGGCACCGTGGTCGCGCACCAGGCCGAAGTTGTCGCCGTGGCTGTCCCAGCGGCCGTACGACAGCGTGACGACGCGGACACCGGCCTCGACGAGACGGCGCGCCATCAGCAGGTGATCGTTGCAGGTCGGGGCGCCGTCGTACTGGAACTTGTACGGCTTGCCATCGCCGTACATTGCCTGGATCTTCTCCGGCTCGCGGCTGACGTCGAGCGCCTCGAGCAGCTTGCTGGAGGTCAGCACGCCGAGAGCGCGGTCGGTGACTGCGTCCATACCACGGAGTTGACCGCTCGCATCGATCTCGCGGCGAAGGCCGTCGAAGCTGGACAGCAGACGGCGACGGTCGCCGATGCGCTCCAGCGAGGTGCCCTTGAGCACGAGGTTGTCCATGCCCTGCCCGTCGGGCTTGAAAGCGGCGTAGGCACTGCCGAGGAAGCCGGGCCTGCCGCAGTCCGACCACGGCACGTGCTGCGTCCGCCTGGCCAGGCCGACGAACGGCGGCACTGACGGATCGACGGGGCCCTGCACCTTGGCGACGGCGGCGCCGAGACTGGGCCGGCCGCCCATGTTCGCCATCGCTTTCGGCGGCCAGCCGCCCATGCACTGCACGGCGTCGTGCCCGCCGGTGGCACCGACGACGGAGCGGATGACGGCGAACCTGTCCATGCGCGCGGCGATCTTCGTGAAGGTTTCGCCGATCTGGAGGCCGGTGACCTTGGTGGCGATCGGCTTGAACTCGCCGCGGATTTCCTTGGGGGCCTCGGTCTTGATCTCCCACATGTCCTGGTGGGGCGGGCCGCCACCGAGAAAGATATTGATGACGGCGCGATGGCGCGTGCCGGTGACGCCAGCCGCTGCCTCGGCGCGGAAGACGTCTGCCAGCGTCAGGGCCCCGGCACCGATGCCGAGGCCGCCGATCTTGAGGAAGCTGCGCCGCGAGACGTCGTCGCAGAAGCGATTGCCCTGGCCGAAGATGGTCAGCATGGGAGGTCCCCCCGTTGGAACGTTTGCGGCCGTGGAAGACGGGGCCGCGCTCAGGCTGGATGGTTGTCCCGTTGCGGGACGGCAGGCAGGCGATGACTCGGCGCAGCAGGGGCGCCGATCTCCCCCTACAGTAAGGCCCCGGCGTAGCAGTGTCAAGGACTTGTCGGCGGCACTACTCCCTGGTCGCACCGTCATCCAGCCCGAGTTCCTTGAGGCCAGAGCGCGTTTCGGTCGCTTTCGATGGGGCCTTGATCCCGATCGACCGGCACCTTGAAGGAGACCTCCCGCTTCAAATCCGGGGACGCCCCTCATTGCGTCCAGGAGAGCCACTTGCCGAACAGCCAACGTACAAGCGGCGTCAGACGCGTGCGGTTGTACGCGTCGGCCACGCGCTTGATCCCTTCCGCCTGCGTCGGATACGGGTGGATCGTCCGTGCCAGCGTCTTCAACCCCCCTCTCGCCACCATCGCGGCGGTGATCTCGGAGATCATCTCCCCCGCATGGCGGGCAACGATCGACGCGCCGACGATCCTGTCCGTCCCCTTCCGGACGTGGACCTTCACGAAGCCATCGCCCTCCCCGTCGAGGATCGCACGGTCAACGTGGTGCAGGTCCTGCTCGAAGGTCTCGACCGCGATGCCCTGCGCTGCGGCCTCGTCCTTGTACAGCCCGACGTGGGCGACTTCCGGGTCGGTGTAGGTACACCACGGTATCGTCAGGGCGCTGACCTTTGCCCGGCCGAGGAATAACGCATTCTGGATCGCGATTCGAGCCATTGCGTCGGCGGCGTGCGTGAACTTGAAGCGCGAGCAGACGTCGCCGGCCGCGAAGATGTGCCGATTGCTCGTCCGCAGCCGATCATCGACATGAATCCCCACCCTGGTGTCGTACGCGACGCCGGCTTCTTCCAGGCCGAGCCCCTCGACGTTTGGCGACCGACCGACGCCGACAAGGACCTCGTCGGCCGGCACTTCGCTTTCGCCGGAGGGGCCGCGCACGAAGAGTACCTTTCCCGATCCCTGACGCTCTGCATAGAGTACCTCGCAATCCAGCATCAGGCGGACGCCGTCGCGGGCCATCCGTTTCTGCACGATCTCCGCGGCGGAACGGTCCTCGCGCGGCAGGATGCGGTCGTGATTGCCGATCAACGTCACCTCGGCGCCGAAGCGGGCGAACGCCGGGGCCAACTCGCAGCCAATCGGGCCGGCGCCGATCACGGCGAGGCGGCGCGGTAACTCGGTCAGCGAAAAGACACTCTCGTTGGTCAGAAAGCCGGTCGCCTCGAGGCCCGGGATCGGCGGCCGTGCCGCCCGGCCACCCGTGGCGATGACCGCCTTCTTGAAACGCAGCGTGCGCTCGCCCACGACGAGGGTATCCCGTCCTGTGAAGCGAGCCGTGCCCAGGTAGACGTCGACGCCCAGGTCGCGGTAGCGCTGCGCTGAGTCGTTGCGACTGATCTCCGCGCGCAGACGGCGCATTCGCTCCATGACGGCGCCGAAGTTAACCTGCGTCCCGGGCGGCACCTCGATGCCGAACTCTCCGGCGTCGCGCACCGTGGCGGCGACACGCGAGGCGGCGATCAATCCCTTCGACGGCACGCAGCCGAAGTTGAGGCAGTCCCCGCCCATCAACGCCCGCTCAACGAGCGCGACGCGCGCCGCGAGCCCGGCACTGCCGGCCGCGGTGATCAGCCCCGCCGTCCCGGCCCCGATCACCACGAGGTTGTAACGCTCCACCGGCGCGGGATTGATCCAGTCTTCCGGATGGACGTGTGCCAGCAGTTCAAGGTTGTACGGGTCGCGCGGCTGGACGCGGACGTGCTCGTCCGTCATGCTTCCTCCTTCAACCTCTCGCGGACGGCGTTGCGCGATGCGTGGGATGAGGATCGTGACCGCGACGGTCGCTAACGAGCTCCCTGCAAGAGGGCAAGGGGTGCGGGGTGTGCCATGCTTGGGCGGCCTGGTGCGGCGGGGTCGATCTCCCGGACCGCGCCGGCCGCCCAAGCATGCCACGCGGCCCCGAGGGGACCACTTGCCCCAATCCCCGAGGGGACCACTTGCCCCAATCCCAGGAGCGAGTTAGCGGCGAGGTCGGGCCGCACACCGCAGCGGGTGCCGGCAAAACGGAAGTTCCGGGCGCGGTGCCGGTCGAGCAATGCCAGGACCTTCCTCCGCGTGAAGTCTACTGTCCCCTACCGCTTCCGTGTCCATCGTAGTCTTCCTCGTACACGTCGTCCAAGAGCCGCGGATTCGCATCAACGCTCGGAACTTGTTGATGAACCCGCAAGGCAAGCGAGTGAAATCTCATTGCCTGGACGAATCCCAGGGGCTACGATCCAACTCATCTCTTTGAGTGCGCGACCCTGGGCTGTTTCTATCGGCTTCCAGCGGAGAGTGCCCGCGTGGATACGCCTGCCAGCCTGCTCGAACGACTGCGACGCCCCGACGACCCGGCGGCCTGGGACCGCTTCGTCGAGTTGTACACGCCGCTGCTGTACTACTGGGCACGCTGCACCGGCTTGCAGCAGGCCGATGCCGCCGACCTCGTCCAGGAGGTTCTTGTCGTTCTGTTCCGCAAGTTGCCGGAGTTCACCTACGACAAGCAACGCAGCTTTCGCAACTGGCTGCGCACCATCACCCTGAACAAGTGGCGCGAGAGCAAACGCCGACGCGCCCCGGTGTCGTTCGAGGCCGGCGCGGCCCTGGACGAGGTTGCCGCCCCCGACGACATGGCCGCGCTCGAGGAGAAGGAATATCGCCGGCACCTTGTCGGGCAGGCGCTGGAAGTGCTGCGCGACGAGTTCCCCGCCACGACCTGGAAAGCCTTTGAGGAATACGCGCTGAACAACCGTCACGCCGAGGAAGTGGCGGCGGAGCTGGGCCTTCGAGTCGGCAGGGTCTACGCCGCCAAGTCACGCGTGCTGAGCCGGTTGCGCCAGGAGCTGGACGGCCTGCTCGATTGAACCAGCGGAGCGACGGCGAAAGTGATTCCGATTTTTCCGGGAAGATTCCTGCCCATCGGCGCATACTCTCCTTACAGAGAGGCCCACAACGGCGTCCCCCGCACCGAGAGTGCGAATCAGGAGAGAACCCATGACCATCGCGTACGCCTGTCCGGGCCGCGATATCCTGCGCCGGCTGATGCTCGGCGAGTTTGCCGGCCCCACAGGAGACCGACTGGCCGAGCATCTGGAGCAGTGCGACCACTGTGCCAGCGCCGTCAAGACGCTTCAGGCAGAGGACACCCTCCTGGAGGCGGCCCGCGCTCGCGTCACGCTGGCGAACGTGCCCGAGGGGGAGACGGTCCGCGGCCTGGTCGAGCGGCTCCGCCGGCTGGGGCCGCCGGCCGCGGAGCCGGGCGGCGAGAGCGCCCTGATGGGCAGTGCGGAAGAGACGCAGCCGGTGGCCGGCGCCCCCGCCGCTCCCGCCGGCCGAGAGGCAACTCCCGAGGACACCTACGACTTTCTGTCGCCGTCGCAGGGACCGGGCGAGCTGGGCCGGCTGGGGACGTACCGGATTCTGAAAGTGCTCGGCGGCGGCGGGATGGGCGTCGTCTTTCTGGCGGAGGACGTCGTGCTTCAGCGGCAGGTCGCTCTCAAGGTCATGCGGCCGGAGGCAGCCCGCCAGCGGAAGGCGCGGGAGCGCTTCCTGCGCGAGGCGCGGGCGGTGGCGGAGCTGGAGCACGAGAATATCGTCCCGATCTACGGCATCGGGGAGGAGAGCGGTGTACCGTTCCTCGCGATGCAGTTGCTGAAAGGGATGAGCCTGGAGGAACGGCTGAAGCGGCCCGGCCCGCTGAGTGTGCCGCAGGTGCTGCGGCTGGGCCGGCAGATCGCCCGTGGCCTGCAGGCGGCGCATGCGGCCGGCCTGATCCACCGCGACATCAAGCCGGCGAACCTGTGGATCGAGCCAGACAGCGGCGGCCGCATCAAGGTCCTCGACTTCGGCCTGACCCGCCCCGTTCACGACGAGGCCCACCTGACGCAAAGCGGGATGATCGTCGGGACGCCGTCGTACATGGCGCCGGAGCAGGCCCGCGGCGAGGCGGTTGATGCTCGCTGCGACCTGTTCAGCCTGGGCGTGGTGCTGTACCGGATCTGCACCGGCAAGCTGCCCTTCCGCAATGACAGCGTGACCGCCGCACTGACCTCGCTGGCAGCGGACACGCCGGCGCCGCCCCAGTCCGTCAACCCGTCACTGCCAGCGCCGCTGGCCGAGCTGATCGTGCAGCTACTCGCCAAGGACCCGGCGCGGCGGCCGGCCTCGGCCGGGGAGGTCGCTGGCCGCTTGCAGACCCTCGAGCGCCAACTGGCCGCGTCGGGCCCGCCGGTTTCCTCGCAGACGACGGATTTGCCGGCACTTCTCCCCGCCCGCCCCCGAAGGCCCCGCCGCCGTATCCTGCTAGCCGCCGCCGTCGCGCTGTTGGCCCTGTTGCCCCTGGGCTACTTCTTCGGCGGCACGGTGATTCGCTTCGCCACGAACAAGGGGGAGCTGGTCATCGAGACGGACGACCCCAACATCGAGGTGACGATCAAGGGCGAGAGCGCCATCATTTACGACAAGGTGAAGGACCGTCGCTTCGTGCTGACCGCCGGCGACTACGAGGTTGAGGTGCGCGGGGACGACATGCGCTTCACCACGAAGCGGTTCACCATCACGCGCGGCGGCAAGGAGACGCTCAACGCCCGCCTGGAGCCGGCCAGGGCCAGGCCGCCCGACGTGAAGCCTGTAGTTGCCAGCGACGAGCGGAAGGCGGCCGAGTGGGTGCTGTTACTCGGCGGTAAGGTCGTGATCCGCACGGCTGACCAGGAGCAGGAGATCTCGGCGTCCAAGGATCTGCCTTCGGGGGCTTTTCATCTCTTGCAAATCAACTTGAGTGGCCTGCCGGTCAGCGACGCGGAGTTGGTTCACTTCAAGGGGCTCGCCAACCTCGCAGCCCTGAGCTTGCACGGCACGCAGGTCAGCGACGCCGGGCTGGTTCACCTCAAGGGACTGACCAACCTCACGGCGCTGGACCTGGACGGCACGCGGGTCAGCGACGCCGGGCTGGTTCACCTCAAGGGACTGACCAACCTCACAGAACTGAACCTGCACGGAACGCAGGTCAGCGACGCCGGGCTGGTTCACCTCAAGGGACTGACCAACCTCACGGCGCTGGACCTGGACGGCACGCCGGGCAGCGACGGCGGGTCAGTGATGCCGGGCTGGAGCACCTCAAGGCGCTGACCAAGCTGACGGGCCTTTCCCTGGAAGGCACGCGGATCAGCGACGCCGGGCTGGTCCACCTCAAGGCGCTGCCCAACCTCACGACACTTATCCTTCAAGGCACGCAGGTCAGCGACGCCGGGCTGGTTCACCTCAAGGGGCTGACCAACTTCACATACCTGAACCTGAACGGTACGCGGGTCAGCGACGCCTCGCTGGCATTCTTCCTGTCGCAGGCAAAGCTGCAGGTGTTGGATCTGACCGGTACGCGTCTCTCGGCCAAGGGCTTCGCCGACCTCAAGGCCGCTTTCCCCAGCGCCGAGTTGTCCTGGTCGACGCCGACGCGCACCGCGGCCGAGGCCGTACTCGCCCTGGGAGGCACCGTCCACGTCCGTCCCGACGGCGGCGGCGAACGGCTCGTCCGGGCTGCCGCCGACCTGCCGGCGCAATACTTCCGGGTCACGCAGGTCCGCATGGCTGGGATCGGCAGGCCGCTGGGCGACCTCGCCCCCAAGCTGGGCGCGCTGACGGACCCCACCTTCGACGACCTGCGAGTGCTCGACCTGTCGGGGACGGCCGCCACCGACGCCGATCTGCGGGATCACCTGGGGAAGCTGACGAAGCTGGTCGAGTTGTCCCTGGCCCAGACGCAGGTCAGCGACGATGGCCTGGCTTCCCTCGCGGCCCTCAAACAGCTCCGCCGCCTGGTGCTCGACGGCACCACCCTCCGCGGCACCGGCCTGGCCCGCCTGAAGGATCTGCCCGAGCTGGTCGAGTTGCGTCTGGGCTGCCCGACGCTGACGGACCTGGGGATCAAGCCGCTGGGCGAACTGAAGCGCCTGCAGAAGCTGTCGCTGGCCGGCAGCGGCGTCAGCGACGAGGGCCTGGCGTCGCTGTCGGGCCTGGACAAACTTCAGGAGCTGGACCTGACCGGCACGAGAGTGACTGCCGAAGGGATCGCCGCCCTGAAGAAGGCGCTGCCCAAATGCAAGGTCCTCTCCGGCCCGGCGCCGAAGTGATCGCCCGTCCGGCGTCCCGGAGGCCATCGGACCGAGGTCAGTCGAGAATCTCAACGGGGATATCGGTGCAGCGGATCAGTTGCGCGTCGTTTGTCAGAAACAACCCGCAGCCGTGTTCGATGGCAGCGGCCAGGTGGAGCGCGTCCGGCAGCTTCAGCCGGTAGGTTGCCCGCACCTGCGCCGCTCGCTCGCAGACGGCGGCGGTGAGCGGAAAGACGCGGATGGCAGGATCGCTGAAAAAGGCCTGGTAACTCGCCAGAATGGTGGCATCGCCGCTGCGAAGCGGTCCGACCAGGCATTCCGTCCGGGTCAAGTCGCTGACGGCAAGCTCGTCCCCGGCGGCACGCAGAGCGGCGACCCGGGCCTTGATGCGGGGCCACCAGACCGGATTGCGCTCCACAAAGTAGATGACGCAATTTGCATCCAGGTAGACGATCATCCTCCTCGCTCCTTGGACGGACGAGCCGCGCGCCCTTCGGATTGAATCTGCTCGAGCCCCCGCAGGCGCTCTTCCCACTCATCGCGCGTAGCCTGGCGTTCCGCCTCGACTTCCTCAACGCTGCGGGGAACGTGCCCGCTGGCTTGTTGGCGGTCCCAGATTGCCTGCATCCGCTGCCAGAAAGGATCGTCGGCGGGAACTTCCGGCAGCGGAACGACCGTTACCTGGACGCGGCCGGCGGGGAGCGCGACCTTGTCGATTACTTCCAGCGTGCCGTCCGACTTGATGACGCCCTCAACGACGACAGGATGAACAGCCATGTTGGAGCCTCCCCATTCTCTCCAAAACACTGCGGCCACCTTCATTCTACCCGAAGAGGCCGGGCGGGAACCGTGATTTGCGTTCCTCCATGTTCCCCACCCTCCAGGAGAAGAGATCGGGCGTCGGCGCCACGGACAGTTCCGGTTGCCCGTCTCCCGCTTTGGCCGTTATTCTGGGAGAGATGTTTGCGTAGGCCTCCGGAGGACCTTCTCATGAAATCGCCGTTTCCGGGTATGGATCCCTACATCGAGGATTGCGGGCTGTGGGGGGATTTCCATTTCAGTCTCATTGCCGCTATCGCGAAGGTCCTGGCCGAAGCCGCACCCGAGCACTACCTCGTTCGCATCGGAGAGCGATCCTACCTGGTTCTCGTGGACGAGGAGGACAAGGCCAGCTACCCCTTGCCCCCCGACGTACGCGTTCTTGCCACGCAAGAGGATGCACCGCTGACGATGCGCGTTTTCATCGAGGAGGAGCACCGTGAGGCGTTCGTCGAGATCTCCGAGGCTACCCCTGAGCAGCGGTTGGTCACCTGCATCGAGTTCCTATCGCCCTCCAACAAACACGCCGGCTCGGACGGGCGGGACCTTTACCTGCGCAAGCGACAAAGTCTCCTGCTGGGCAATGCCAACCTGATCGAGATCGACCTGCTACGTGGCGGGCAGCGCATGCCCATGCTTGACCCCTGGCCGAAGAGTCCCTACACGCTTATGGTCGCCCGAGCGAAGAAGTATCAGCTCTGCAAGGCCTGGCCGGCGCACTTCCGGCGGCCGTTGCCGCGCATCCCCGTGCCGCTGCTCAAGCCCGATCCCGACCTTTCTCTCGACCTGCAGCCGATAATCGATGGGATCTATCAGCGATCCCGTTACGAGCGCAGCATCGACTACACCCGGCCGCTGAGCCCACCGCTCGGCCCCGACGAGAGCGCCTGGCTGCAACAACAACTCCGCGCTCGCTAACTAGCTCCAAGGCAAGGGGCAAGTGATTCTGGGTGTGCCATGCTTGGGCGGCCCACTGTGGCTTGGCCTTTGCCCCCGGCAGCGCGGGCCGCCCAAGCATGCCACCCCGCCCCAGGACCAGGCGTGAGCCAGCGGATTGCCAACGACTGCTTTCTGGAGCTTCTGTTCTCCTGGACGGGCCCGAAATATCATGGCCAGGAGAGCGAATACCCGAACAGACACGAATTGCCGCTTTCGGATTCATTCCCCTCACCCGGAGATCACCCATGCTGAGACCGCGCGTTGTTGTTGCCGCCACTCTGCTCCTGGGGCTGGGCGGAGTCGCTTCCGCCAAGGAAGATCCCCTCAAGGGCCTCGACGAGGACATCACCAAGGCCATGCGCGACTGGCAGGTGCCGGGGCTGGCCATCGCCATCGTCAAGGATGATGCGGTGGTCCTGGCCAAAGGCTACGGGGTGCGCAAGCTCGGCGAGGCCTCGCCGGTCAACGAGCGGACGCTCTTCGCCATCGGCTCGGTCAGCAAGAGCTTCACCGCGGCAGCGCTGGGGATGCTGGTGGACGAGGGGAAGATGAAGTGGGACGACCCCGTCATCAAGCACCTGCCCGGCTTTCTGCTCAAGGACCCGTTCGTCACCCGCGAAATTACTCTGCGCGACCTGCTTTCGCACCGCACCGGCCTGGGCCGGCTCGAACTGGTCTGGTACGGCTCGCCGGCCAGCCGGGAGGACGTCCTGCGGCGGATGCGCTATGCCAAGTTGGGATCGGGGTTCCGCAGCGGGTTCGGCTATCAGAACGTCATGTACCTGGCCGCGGGGCAGACCATCCCGACGGTGACGGGCAAGAGCTGGGACGAGTTCGTCAGTCAACGGATCTTCAAGCCCCTGGGGATGACCTCCACCAACACGAGCATCAAGGCCTTCGGCAAGGCAGACAACGTGGCCACGCCCCAGGAAAAAAGCGAAGACAAGGTCAAGGTCATCCCCTGGCGGAACATCGACAACATCGGGCCGGCCGGGTCGATCAACTCCAATGTGGTGGACATGGCCCAGTGGTTGCGGTTGCAACTGGGCGAAGGCACCTACAACAAACAACGACTGCTCAGCTCCGGGGCGATCAAGGAGATGCACATGCCGCAGACGGTCATGCGCAATGAAGGGACCACGGCCAAGCTGTTTCCCGATACCCACTTCATGGCCTACGGGCTTGGCTGGATGCTGCAGGACTACCGGGGGCAGAAGATCGTGCAGCACGGGGGCGGCATTGACGGCATGATCTCGCTGGTGGCCATGATCCCCGAGAAAAAGCTGGGCGTGGTCCTCCTCACCAACAGGGACGGGCAACAGCTGACGACGGCCCTGGCGTTCCGGATCTTCGACGCCTACCTGGGCGCCCCCCCGCGCGACTGGAGCGCGGAACTGCACAAGACGATCAAGGGCCTGGAAGACCTGCAAAAGGATGTCAAGAAGAAGCAGGAGAAGGAGCGCCTTCAGGGGACCAAGCCGGCGCTGGCGCTGGACCAGTACGCGGGGACCTACCGGGACGACCTGTACGGGGAGATCAAGATTGTCAAGGAGAAGGACAAGCTCGTCCTGCACTTCGGGCCGTCCTTCATCGGGGACCTGGAGCACTGGAACTACGACACGTTTCGCATCACCTGGCGAGCCGGGCGTTTCCCCAAGGGCTTCGTCACCTTCCGGCTGACGCCCAAGGCCAAGGTGGAGGACCTGAAGTTCGAGATCACTGGCATGGGCGACTGGGTCGCCGAGCGGGCGGACGAGAAGGATGCCACGCCCGCCATCATCCTGAGCAAGGAGGAGCTGCGCAAATTCATCGGCAAGTACGAATCCAAAACCCCGCCCCTGGAGGTGAGCATCGAGATGGTGGGCGACCAGCTCAAGGGGGTGTCGGGGGGATTGCCGACGGTCACGCTGATGCCCCTCAAGCCGACGCGTTTCAAGCTGAGCGGCCTGCCGGTCGATGTCTTCCTGGAGTTCGAGTTGGCGGGCGGGAAGGTGAAGAGCGTGACGCTGGAGCAGAAGCCGGTGACGATTACCCTGGTTCCGAAGAAATGACGCCCGGCGGACGTCCCCCGGCTCGTCGCTCACCGCCATCTGGCGGAGCGTGCCAGAGCGGCGAGCCGGAAACTGATCTGGGCCGGGCGCAATCCGGGCCAGCAGCCGTACTTCCTTCTCCGCGGGGAGAGGGGAAAAAGACGGCGACGGGGCAAACCGGACGGGCGGTCTGCGGTCCGGCGGAGAGCCACAGAGCCGGAAAAACTCGCATCTCCGGCAGATTTGACTGTTGACAGAGGGGCCGGGTTTCCGATAGTAGGCAGCAACAAACACGTCTGCAAGCGCGATTCCAGGTCGGCTTTCATCGATTCCTGGAGGATGCCCTGCGGGTTTGACACGCACGGATTGCCGTGCCGGCACTCTCTCTCGCCCCTCAGTGCGAGCGGGGGCGTGTACACTCTTCGTCTGCGCACCCAACGATGCGAGCGAGGAGGGTCTGCGCCCCCGTGGGGAGGTTGCCATTTCTTGCCTGAAAAAGGCAATCGTTTGCCATTCGAGGAGAACGGGCCATAACCAACCCCTAACGGAAAGGACTCCGCGCATGGAATCCGGACGCAAGCACTCGTTCCAGCCGGGCATCGAGCGGCTCGAGGAACGCACCCTCCTGGCTTCTCACCTCACTGCGAGCCTATCCGAGGGCTTGCTACGGATAGAAGGCACCCGTCATAGTGACCGGATCATCGTGCGCGAAGTCAACAATCAGATCGGAGTGGACGGAGTCTTCATCCGGGCAGGCGGGCGGGTGCGAGCGTCGGTCAGCGCCTCCAGCGTCAGCCGGATCGAGGTGAACGGCCTCGGCGGCAACGATGTCATCGATCTCGACAGCCAGGCACATGGCGGCCAGCCGCTGCGCCAGTCGGCGATTCTCTCGGGCGGGGCGGGAAACGACACCATCCACGGCGGACGAGAAAACGACCGCATCCTCGGCGGGCCGGGCAATGACACCCTGTTCGGCGGGGGAGGCAACGACTTCCTCGACGGAGGCACTGGCAACGACCGGATCGACGGCGGCGGCGGCAACGATACCTTGCTGGGCGGAAACGGTAACGACACGCTGTACGGCCGCGCCGGCAACGACGTGTTGTTCGGCGGCAAGGGCAATGACGGCCTGTTCGGCGGCGATGGCAACGATCGGCTCGACGGCGGGCCGGGCCGCAATGTGCTGTCGGGCGAGGGCGGCAACGACTTCCTGACCGCGCGCAGCGCCCGCGACCGCATCGACGGCGGGACAGGCCGCGACACCGCCCGCCTCACCTCCGCCTCGCTGCCGCGCGCCGTCGGCGGACAGGGCGCCGGGCTGGTCCGCGGCATCGAGTTCTTCGTTCCGCGTGGGGCCGGCCGGCCGGCGACGCCGCCCGGGAGCCCGACGCCACCCGGGAACCTCAAGACGGGGCCCTTCCAGGCCCAGGTCGACCGCATCATCTCCCGGACCGACGCCTACCGCGCCAGCAATGGCCTCTCGCAGCTGACCCTCGACTCCCGTCTCACCGCCGCTGCCCAGTACCAGGCCGACTACATGGCCCGCACGGGCGATTACTCCCACGTCGACCTCGACGGCCGGACGCTGCCCGACCGGGTTCAGGCCGCCGGCTACTCCTTCTCCTGGGTCGGCGAAAACATTCACCTCTACGACCCCGCCATCGGCCGCACGCTTGGCATCGACCGCTACTACTCGCTCGACCAACTCGCCGACTACTACTTCGACGGCTGGCAAGTCTCGCCGGAACACAACGCCAATTTGCTCTCACCGCACGCGATCAACGTCGGCGTCGCGATCTCCCGCGCCGCCTCGGGCCAGCTCTACGCGGTGATGGTCCTCGGCCACCCCTGATCCCCAGACAACGCCAGGTCCGCTGGCGGTCAGGAAGCAGGCCAGAAGCTTGGTGTGGAAGGGCCGCTTATGCCGCGTAGGACGACCGGAGGGGCGCTCGGCCCTCCCGATTCCTCGGAGTAGTGCGATCCGGTGTTGTGAATAAAATTGCCCGTCTGGAGAATGTACACAGGTGGGGACGATTGCCGTTCCTCTCGGTCCCGTCGCATGCAGGGGAGCCTCCGACGTGTCCTACTCACTGCGGACGCTCTGGTACGAACGCCAGCGGTTCCTACCCGGTGTGCTGGCCGTCGCCTTCAGCGGGCTGCTGATCGCCCTGCAATGCGGTCTGCTGCTGGGGCTGTTCGCCATCACCTCGATCCCGATCGACCGCAGCCGGGCCGACGTCTGGGTGGCGGCGCCGAAGGTGCTTAGCGTCGACCTGGGCCGGCCCATGCCGGAGAAGCACCTGACGCGCATCACCTGCTGGCCGGAAGTCGAGTCCGCCGAGGTCTACCTGCAGGGGTTCATGTACTGGGCCAAGCCGGGCGGCGGCTCGGAGTTGTGCATCGTCATCGGCGCTCGCGTCGAGGACGGCACCCTGGGGGCGGTGCGCGAGTTGACGCCGCCGCTACGCGACCGGCTGACGGAACCCGGCGCCATCGTCGTCGACGAGTCGGAGCTGGGCCGCCTCGGCATCAACGGGGTCGGCGACGTCGCCGAGATCTCCGGGCAGCGCGTCCGCGTCGTGGGGTTGGTCAGCGGGTTGAAGAGTCTAGCGGGGCCGTATGTCTTCTGTTCGCTGACAACCGGCCGGGTGCTGCTGAAGATGCAGCCGGAGCAGACAACCTACCTGCTGGCCCGCTGTCACGACCGGGCCGGCGCCGCAGCGCTCGTCGAGCGGCTGCGCGCCTACCCCGACCTGTCCGCATTCACCAGTGAGGAATTCTCGCTCCGTTCGCGGCTGCACTGGCTGACTAAGACGAAAGCCGGTATCGCGCTGGGCTTCGCCGCGGCGCTGGGGTTGCTGGTCGGAGCGGTGGTAACCAGTCAGACGCTGTACGCGGCGACGGTCGCATCGATGCGCGAGTTCGCCGTACTGCGGGCGCTGGGCATCCCGCGCTGGCGCATCGCGGCGACCATCCTGGCGCAATCATTCTGGGTGGGGGTCGCTGGCCTGGTGGTCGCGTTTCCGGCGATCTTCGTGGTGGCGCACGGGGCGGGGGCGCTGCGCGTGCCGGTGCTGCTGCCGGCGTGGCTGCTGGGACTGACGCTGGCAGTGACGCTGGCGATGGCGCTGCTGTCAGGGCTGGCGGCGCTGCGATCGCTGCGGAACATCGAGCCGGCCTCCCTGCTGAGATGAGCGCGTGGGGCAGGCTTCCAGCCTGCCTTGAAAAGAGGCAGGCTGGAAGCCTGCCCCACTCGGGCTGGTGTCAGAGAGATCGC
>JACOUH010000392.1 GCA_016177925.1 Planctomycetota bacterium
AAGTCCATCATATCAAACCGGAGCAAGCCGCCTCCCTGCGCGACATACGGCGGGGTGCCGCTCTGGATTTTGGCGAGCGGGGGGAGTAATGCCCCCGGTAACACGGCACCGGGGGCAGTAATGCCCCCGGTAACACCACACCGGGGGCATTACTGCCCCCGCTCGCCAAATACGGGAGCGGCACCCTCTGGCAGGTAGGCCTTGACACGGAAGGGCCCTACGCTGATATACTTTGTAGAAACAGCCCGGAGAGTCACTCATGAACACTCAAGTTGGCAAGTGGGGCAACAGCCTGGCCGTCCGCATCCCGGGCCCCTACGCAAAGGACCTCGACCTGAAAGAAGGCATGGACCTCGAGGTATCGCTCGTCGAAGGCGGGCTCCTGCTCCGTCCCCGGCGCACCAGCTACACCCTGGAGGAACTGCTCGCCCGGATTACCCCGGAGAATCTTCATGGCGAAACGGACTGGGGGCCACCGGTCGGCCGGGAGTCGTGGTAGCGAGCGCTACGTCCCCGACACGGGAGATCTCGTTTGGTTTTCCTTCTCGCCGCAGGCGGGACGCGAACAGGCAGGAAGGCGTCCGGGGCTCGTCCTCTCCCCGCGCTCTTACAACGCCAAGGCCGGCCTCTGCCTTGTGTGCCCGGTGACGGGGCAAGCGAAGGGATACCCCTTCGAGGTTGAACTCCCCGAGGGCTTGCCGGTCCAGGGCGCTGTCCTGAGCGACCACCTGAAGAGCGCCGACTGGCGCGAGCGAAAGGCGGAACCCATCGGGGCTGTCCCCGCCGAGATTCTGGACGAGGTGCGGGCCAAGCTCAGGCCGCTCCTGGGCATGTGAACGGAGATTTCCTGAACCCCTTGTGGGTGGCTTGGAATAAAGCCCCGGGTGGAGTCCTCGGAACCCGGGGGCGAAGCCGCAATTACGGGGCCCTCACGCCGGGACGCAAAACGACGCGGAACCCGATGACGCTGTCGCGGTTCGCGCGCGGGTAGCTGCTGCGGTGGGCCGAGCGACAGTCGCGGGGACCGCTGTTCCACGAACCGCCGCGCAGGACACGGCGTTCACTACCTTCAGGATCTTTTTGATCTTCAATAGCGCCTTTCCGCTTCTCCACTTCCTCCTTGGTCGGGTACTTCCGGGGTGAATCCGCACACCACTCCCAGACGTTGCCGTGCATATCGAACAAGCCCCATCGGTTGGCCTTCTTCGTCCCGACCGGGTGCGTCTTGCTACCCGAATTCTCGCCGAACCAGGCATAATCGCCCAGTTCTTTCGGCTCGTTGCCGAAACCGTAGAGGTCCCCGTCCTTGCCGCCGGCGCGGCAGGCATATTCCCACTCGGCCTCGGTAGGCAGTTCGTACGTCTTGCCCTCCTTCTCGGGCAGCTCCTGGTGTCGGGGCATGGCCATCCTACCTCGCCGGAAGTGCGTCAAGGTTTCACCAGCAGACCTCTCCCTTGTACCTCTAATCCGCCGTAGCTGCAAGCGGCTCGCTTGCGCGGCTTGCGCGATCGTCATCGCGGGGCCTCGCTGGCGCTTGTAGGACGGTTTTTCAAACCGTCCGTGCATGAAGCCCGGACGGATTGGAAATCCGTCCTACAACCCATCGCTGGCGCGTCGGGCTATTGGAACGCGCGCTCAATCGTCATCGTCCTTCTTGATACGCGGGAAGACGAACGCGGCTCGCACCGGGGGCGGCATCGGCGACTTCGACCCCTTCACCGATCTCCAGACCACTTCATTCAGCAGCAGGTCGTCGGCCGCGTCCTCTTTCGCAAAATCGAACTTCTCCGACTGGTCCGCGCCCCATGCGGTCGCCTTGTTCTTCTCCTTCAAATCGACGTCCGGCACAACGGGCTCGTAAGGGCTGAGGTCCGGTTTCTCCTGGAACGAGGCGTACATCGGCCGCGCCGCGGCGTCGAACTGGCTCATCGGCTTCAGACCCAGGATCAGCTCCATCGTCCGCAGCATGCTCGTCGTCGAATACATGCTGGAGTCGACGTGTCCGTGTTTCGTGTACGGGCTGATGACCAGGGCGACGGTGCGATGGGCGTCGACGTGATCGGGGCCGTTCTGGGCGTCGTCCTCGATGACGAAGATCGCCGTCTCCTTCCAGAACTTGCTCCGCGACACCGCCTCGACGACGCGACCCAGGGCGAGGTCGTTGTCGGCGACCAGGGCCGTCGGTGTCGGCTTGCCGCGGCGCGTGCCGTAGGTGTGGTCGTTCGGCAAACGCAGAATGGTCAGTCGCGGCATGTCTCCCTTCTGCTCGAACTCCTTCAGCTTCTCGATGAAGCGGTCGGCCCGCTTCTGATCGGGATAGTCGAGGTCGTAACCCCAGAAGAACGGGTCGAAGTGTCCCTCCAGGGCCTTGGAGCGTGCCTTGCCCGGTTCCCCCCTTTTCTTGGGGTTGTCGATCCATTCGCCGAAACTGTAGTAGCTGACCTTCGCCTCGGCGCAGCGGTCCCAGATGTAGCCGCCCGCCGGCTTCTCGATCGACTCGTTGGCGCCCTCCGACGGGTAGCCGGGCAGCTTCTTGTGCAGACTGCCGCGGTAACTCAGCGGCCAGACCTTCTCGACGTAGTCGGTGCAGTAGGCGGCCATCGACCACTGGTGCCCATCCGCCGACACCTCGCCGTCGACGTAGAAGTTGTCCAACAGCACGAACTGCCGCGACAGCTTGTGATGGTTGGGCGTCACCTTGTCGGGGAAGAGACACAGGCTTGGGTCTCCATTGCCCTCCGGCATGTCGCCGAGGAGCTGATCGTACGTTCGGTTTTCCTTGATGATGTAGAGGCAATACTTGATGGGGCTCTTTTCTCCGACTTTTCCGGGGATCGTGTTTCCGTCGGGACGAGCGGCTGTCACGCCAGCGTCCTGGCGCAGCGGGCTGCAGGCGTACGCTTGTTTGCCATACTCGGCCATGCGCTGCGGGCCCGGCATCTCGATCACGCTGACCGTCCCCTGGAACAGGGCGGCGATGTACTCCTGGATCGTCTGGCCTCGCTGCGTGACGACGGCTTGACTGCGCTGCAGCGGGTTGGGACCGTGCCGGTTCGCCTTCGGTAAGACACCCTTGCCGTTGGCGACATACAGGCGCTTGTCGGCGGCGTTGTAGCGGACGGAAGTCGGATACCAGCCGACCGGGATGAAGCCGAGCGGCCGGCCGTTGCCGCGTTCCTCGACATTGAAGACCGCAAGATTGTTGGCGTCGGCGTTGGCGACGAACAACAGCTTGCCATCGGGCGTCAGGCTCAGACTGTTGGGCGTGTTGCCCGCCAGCGCTGCCGGATAGAGCGACGCGCCCAGCGTCTGCAAGGATTTCCCATTGTTGGCGTCGAGGACGCTCACCTTGGTCGAGTTGGCGCAGGCGACGAACAGGGTCTTGCCGTCGGGCGACAGGGCCATCTCGGTCGGGTGGCTCTCTGTTCCCCAGGTGGCGACGACCTTCGGCTCCTCGACGTCGACGACAGCGACCGCGGCCTTGTTCCACAGACTGACGAAAACGCGCTGGCCTGCGGCGTCGGGCAGGCAGGTGTAGGGGTAGGCTTCCTTACCGACGTCGACCTTGGTGACCTTCTCCGGCACGTCGAGGGGGACGATGGCGACGGCGTTGCCCCAGGTGCCGGCGGCGAACAGGCGCTTGCCGGCGCGGTCGACCGCCACGCCGGCGACTACGAACCGCTCCGACGCCTTGGCGACGGAGAGCTTCTTGTGCGCGGACAGCAGGCCGTCGTCGAAGTCGAAGGCGTGAACGACCTCCTGTTCGCCGCCGCTGGCGAACAGGTGCTTGCCGTCGGGTGAGAAGCAGAGGCCGACGAAGCACTGGTCGAGGAGGACGCGCGACGTCTTTTTGAGCGTTTTCAGGTCCAGGATGATGATTTCGTGATCACCGTAGCCTGCATGAAGGACAGCGAGCCATTTGCCATCGGGGTGCAGGGCGAGGTTGACGGGGAAGTCGCCGACGACGATCTGCCGTCCGGCGGGGCGCAGCGACCACTGGTTGGGAAGCTGGACCTCGCCGCTCGGCTGGACGCCGGGCAGCAGGCGCGGCAGGTGGGCGCGGCTGGTGTCGCGTTTGGGCGGGGCGCCCCCCGGCTCACGGTCCCGGGTCAGGGCGAGTGTCAGTCCGACGTACGCACTCAGCAGCAGCGCGGCAGCGATGAAGGAGCGTTGCATCGAGTCCCATGCCTCCGAAGGGGCGAACGGTTGGCGTTTGGAGATTGAATTATCCCGCGCGCCGAGCCGGGTGCCGAGAAGATTCTGTGTCCAGTTCGCCGCTAACTCCCTGCTCGGGTTCAGGAACGCCGTCCTCTTGCGGAGCGAGTTGATCTTCACTTCCTCTCGCGGAGCGAGCGGACTACGTTCCCTCCGCTTGCTCCCTGGGCTGGGCCGCTATAATACGGCGATCGTGTTCGTCGCCCCTCGCTGCGCAGGAGCGCTTCCATGACAGCAAGTCGCACGACGACGCTCGGTCTCGTCCAGATGCGCTGCGGCGCAGCACGCGACGAGAACCTGGCGCGAGCGATCCGGCTTGTCGGCGAAGCGGCACGGCGAGGGGCGACGCTGGTCGTCCTCCCCGAGCTGTTCCTCGGGCCGTACTTCTGCCAGCGGCCGGACGACCACACTGCCTTCGATCTCGCGGAACCTCTCCCCGGCCCGGCCACCGAGATCCTGGCACGGACCGCGAAGGAGAACCGCGTCGTCCTGGTCGGCGGATCGGTGTTCGAGCGGGCGACAGACGGCCGCTTCTTCAATACGACCCCCGTCTTCGACGAGAACGGGGCCCTGCTGGGCACCTACCGCAAGACGCACATTCCGGAGGACCTCCTCTATCACGAGCAGCACTACTTCAACCCCGGCGACACCGGCGTCCGCGTCTTCGACACGTCGGCCGGCCGCGTTGCCCCGCTGATTTGCTACGACCAGTGGTATCCCGAGGCGGCCCGCCTCGCCACGCTGCAAGGTGCCGAGATCCTCGTGTACCCGACTGCCATCGGGCTGATCGACGAGGCGGTCGAGCAGAACATCACCGGCGACTGGGAACAGATGTGGCGCAGCGCCCAGGTCGGCCACGCCGCGGTCAACAACGTCTTCGTGGCGGCGATCAACCGCGCCGGCCGCGAGAACGCTATCACCTTCTGGGGCGGCTCGTTCGTCGCCGACCCGTCGGGGGCGATCCTGAAGAAGGCCGGTGCCGATGAGGAGGTCGTCCTCGCCAACTGCGACCTCGCTCGCGTTGGCGCCTTGCAGAAAGCGTGGCGCTTCCTCGACAACCGTCGTCCCGACGCCTACGCTCCCCTCACTCGCCGCATGCCATAGCCCGGCGCTCGCAGCGGGGCGCGCCGTGCTCTTTGCAGGGCGAGCGCCCCGGGGGTATACTTGCCGCGAGCACAGAGAGACGACACCCCC
>JACOUH010000383.1 GCA_016177925.1 Planctomycetota bacterium
CCCGGCCTTGAGGCGGTGGAGCTTCCGCAGGGCGAGCCCTGCGTGGTGCGTCACCCGGCCACCGGGCCACTTCACCGTCGCGGTCACCACGCCCGTCTCGGCGCCCAGGCCGAAGTGCAGCACCGGCGACGAGCAGGTCTTGAAGCCGTCCCCCGCGGAGCGGTGGCGCACGATCCGGCCCTTGGAGCCCTCGACGGTGACCGTTCCCTCCGGGGGGCTAGCGCTGAAGGTGATCGTATTCTTGCCCGCTGCCAGCGCCGGCAGCGCCCGCTGCGAGTGCTGGACGTCGTGAACTATCCTCACGGCGTCCAGGGCTGTCCCCTTGCCGCGCAGCTCGAAGCGCAGCCGGTAGTCGTAGCGCCGCAGCACCAGCGGGGTGAGGTCGAGGCGCTTCTCACCGGACGAGGTCACGCGGGCCGCTTCTTTCCAATCGAGACCGTTGTTGTCGGAGAGGGAGACGGCGATTGAACCGCCCTCGCCGAGCGACGCGTTTAACATCAGCGTACCGGTCAGGTAGACGTAACTCGACGGCATGCGCAGCACGAGGACGCCCGGATTGCTGGCATCTCGAACGCGTACCGCCTTCCCGTCGAGGTTCTCGGCGAGCAGGGCCCCGCCGCGCCAGGCGCCGTTCGTCACTGGGACGTCGTACTCCAGCGTGCCGTTGCCGACGCGTCCAGGGGCCAGGTCGCCGAACCTCGGCGTGTAGACGAGAGCATCAGCCCCCGTCTTCATCGTCAGGCAGCCGGGTGCTCCGCCGCTCTTGCCGTTCACATGGAGCCCTTTGTTCGACCAGTTGCGGACCAGGCGCTCGCCGGGCCGGAGCTGGACGTTGACGCGATAGCCCTGCGAGTAACCGTACTCATAGAGGAAAGGCTTCCCGTCCTTGCCGTAGGTGCCGTCGTATTCCTGCATGGTGGAGTACCAGCCATGCACTCGTGCCGGCCACCAGCCGCCGGCGTCGAGGAACGGACTGTGAGTCAGCAACTCCGGGCCTTTCCGCCAGCCCGTCCAGCCGTCGGCGCGTTGCAGGGCGATAAGCTTCTCCTCCTTGCCCTTGTAGCCGGGGTGGCGATCATACCACTCCTTGATCGCCGCCATGATCTCCTCGACCGAGGCGAGGTTGCCGTCTGCCTTCGGGAAATAGTTGATGAGCGAGGCATCGAGCAGGTGCCAGGCCCCGTCCCAGTAGACCTCGGGAACGCTGTGGGCGTTAATGCCCCAGCCGCGCGCCTTCAAGCCCGCGTGCCGCGCCAGCGCCTCGACACCGCAGGAGGCCATGCTACAAAAGCCGTAGCCGTAGACATTGAAGAGTTTGATAGGATCCTGAACGACGATCTCGCTGTGGAGGAACTCGTTGGGCGGAGAGTCCTGGTGCTGGAACAGGACGACGGTACGCCAAGCGGCGAGGGCCTTGTCGCGGTCGCTCATGCCCTCCGTGAGGAAGGACTTCTTCCAGGCGTCGATGCTGGAGACGTCAGGGACCTTGTCGGAGACGACCTTGACGTTGCAGACCGCGCCGGCCGGTTCGGCAGGGCTCGGGACAGCAGCCGTCAGAGGAGCAAGGAGGAGGAAGGAGACGACGCAAGAGGACATGATCCGGCTTCTCCGTGAGATGGCGGGGGTGATCTTCACCGTATTGTATGGCGCCGATCACTCGCGTTCGCCCGATGGCGGTTTCGCACGCCAGGAACCGGAACTTGACTTTCAAATCAAATTGATTAGGATGATCGTGTGCTGCCGGGGTGCCACCAATGGACGCGACGGTGATCTGGGATGATGGGCCAGGCAGGAACGTTGAACACGTCGCGGAGAATGGCCTTGTCCCCGAGGAGGTTGATGAGGTCTTGCTTGACGACGCGATCCCAACGGCATACAGCGCCAGCACCGGCCGTCCGTGCAAATTCGGCTACACCTCCACCGGCAAGTACATCATCGTCGTCTGGGACGAACTTTGCGACGATCCTCGGATGATTTACCCGGTGACTGCCTACGAAGTCCAAGAACCGGCCTAACGAAGTCCGCCCGGCTTGGGAGAAACGCATGGCTACCAAGAAGACCACCTCGGTTCCTGCGGACGCGCTTGCTGCTGCCCGGCAACGAGCCGCGGAAACCCGTCGCCTGCTTCAGCACAAGCCAAGTCCGTCTGAACTATTGACGACCCAAGAACTCGCCGATGCGGCTCCGTTTTACTTCGTTCTCCGGGACTATATCCGGCAATTGAAGGAGGCGCGGGAGGCCGCCGGGATTACGCTCGCGGAAGTGTCGGCCCGAAGCGGTCTAGCGGTTGAGTCCCTGTCGCGGCTGGAGACAGGCGCGCAGACAAACCCCACTTGGAAGACGCTTGGAATGTACGCGGCAGCGCTTGGCCGCCGTCCTCGTCTCACCGTAGAAGTTGTCGCCTCAGATGACGGCTATCGGTCCTCAGAAAAGTAATGCACGGGATTTTGGGTCAGCCCTTTCGGCGATAGCTTTCTTGGGCCGATTTTTCCAAGGGTTCGACGCATCGGCGTGCATTACTTTTCTGAGGACCGATAAAGCACGCACAGCCGGCTGCGCCCGTAGTTCGGAGACCACCATGCCAAACGACGCACCGCCGCCGGACCAGAAGCGGGGTATTCTCCGCACTTGCTATGAGGTGTTCGTCATCGTAAGCGGCATCTTCTTCGGGCTGTTCCTCGCATGGGAGTTATCTCTCGCTTTTGTCAACGCGCTGCCCCGCGCGTCTGGATTCGGCGACATCTACCGATTCCACTGTTGGCTCGGCGCAATCAGCTTCCTCGCTCCACTCAGTGCTCTTCTCGGGGCACTCGCCGCTGTCTGGCTCCTCCGTGTGGCGCGTGCTCGCGATCCCTAATCGGTGGCCCGCCCCTTTGCTTTTCATCTCAGCGATTTTCTTTTCCTTCCAGAAGAGATGAGCAAAAGCCCCGGCCCTAACTCGAAAAGAAAAACCAAAGCGGCGAAAATCGCCGCACTCCAAAGCGCCCATTGAGTTGGATTCTCTGAGGAGGGAATCGATGTCATGGCTGGGAAAGGGAAAAACCTTGTCCTCAAATGATCTGCCGGATCGGGTCGGCGCCTTCGACGCCGACGAGCTTCTGGTCGAGCCCGCCCTGGAAGTACGTCAGCCGATTCGGGTCGAGCCCCAGCTGGTGCAGGATGGTCGCGTGCAAGTGCTTGACGTGGAAGCGGTCGCGGACGGCGGCACTGCCCAGCTCGTCGGTCTCGCCGACGCTGACTCCTCCCTTGATCCCTCCACCGGCCAGCCACATCGTGAAGCCGTAGGCGTTGTGATCGCGGCCCGTGCCGACGGCATACTCCGCGGTCGGCTGCCGGCCGAACTCGCCGCCCCAGACGATCAGCGTCGAGTCGAGCAGGCCGCGCTGCTTCAGGTCCTTCAACAGACCCGCGATCGGGCGATCCGTGTTGCCGGCGTGGCGGGTGTGGTTCTGGACGAGGTCCGCGTGAGCGTCCCAATTATCGTCGTTGTGAGCGCCACCCGAGTAGAGCTGGATGAAGCGCACGCCGCGCTCGACGAGGCGCCGTGCCAAGAGGCACTTGCGGCCAAAGTCCGCGGTGCGCGGCTGATCGATGCCGTACAGCTCCAGGGTTTGCTTCGTCTCCTGGGAAAAATCGACCGCCTCGGGGGCGTACTGCTGCATCTTGAAGGCCAGCTCGTAACTGGCGATGCGAGCGGATAGCTCGCTGTTGTCGATACGGGTGGCGAGGTGCTCCTCGTTCTTCTGCCGCAGCCGGTCGAGCAGCTGCCGCTGGGCGTCGCGCGTCAGGCCGGGCGGCAGGGCGAGGTCGTGGATCGGCGTGCGGTCGGCGCGAAGGACGACGCCCTGGTAAGCCGCCGGCATGTAGCCGGACGACCAGTTCTTCGGACCGCTGATTGGCCCTCCCGTCGGGTCGAGCATGACAACGAAGCCCGGCAGGTTCTCGTTGACGCTGCCCAGCCCGTAGTTGACCCACGAGCCCAGGGCGGGATGTCCGCTGAGGATGCGGCCGCAGTTCATCATCAGCATCGCCGAGCCGTGGATCGGCGACTCGGCGTACATCGAATGAAGAAAGGCGATGTCGTCGACGCAGGTGGCGAGGTACGGAAAGAGGTCGCTGACCCACTTGCCGCAGCGGCCGTACTGCTTGAACTTCCACTTCGGGCCAACGACACGGCCCTGGTTCTTGTGCCCGCCACGGCCGAACGTCTTGACCGTGATCGTCTTGCCGTCAAGGGGATAGAGCTTCGGCTTGTAGTCGAAGGTATCGACATGGCTCGGTCCGCCGTAGCAGAAGATGAAGATAACGCTCTTCGCCTTCGGCTCGAGGGGCGGCTGTTTGGGCGCCAACGGATTGACAAACTTGTGGACGCCATCGGCCGCGACCGTTTGCCGCGCGAAGAAGTCTGAGCCGAGCAGCCCGGCGAGGGCGACGCCGGTAAACCCGCCGCCGGTCTCCCAGAGGAACTCGCGCCGGGTACGGCCACAAAACTGTCGGATTCCGCGGAGATCGTGCATGGCTCAATCCGGGTCGGTACACTCGTAGATACGGGTCAACCCCCGGGTTCCGAAGACTCCACCCGGGGCTCTATTCCTCAAGAGGGGTTGGTGTGTTTAGGAATAAAGCCCGGGGTGGAGTCCTCGGAACCCCGGGGCTTCCGAGCGACGAACAGCAGGAGCGTCCCCTCTTCGCGGATGGCGGCCGCCTGCTCCTCGTGCGTGAGGCCCTCGCGTCCTTCCGCCGCGTTGAGGCTGAAGAGCCCCGCCCGCCGCAGGTCGCGCAGCTCGCGGTCGAAGGTGTCGCGGTCGACCGGCAGCTCGCGGCGCAGGTCGACGAGGCTGACGAAGTTCGGCGAGCCGCGCTGTTGATCGAGGCGCGTGAATGCCTCGTCGAAGGCGGTGCCAAAGTCGAGGGCCGGCCGCCCGTCTCCGGCGCGCTCTTCAGACGGCGGGGCCAGGGTCGTCGGAGTTGCCGCGACGGGAAGGTCCTCGCGCGGCAGCGGGCCGGCGGCGTTGACGTCGCGCATCAGGAAGAGGTGATCCTTCTTCTTGATGCGCAGCGCCCCGACGCCAGCAGGCAGGGCGAAGCCGGTCAGCGCATCCTGGACGGCGCTCTCAAAGGGGCGCTGCAGGTCCTTGCTCACCTTCTTTTTGAGGTCCGTCACGGGGATGGCCTGGTTGCTCTCGCTGTGGGTGATCGACAGCACGAATTCCAGCAGCAGCGGACTCGCGGCGAGGATGTGCTCATCGCCCTTGAGGACAGCCGGCGCGCCGGCTTGCTTGGCCATTGCGACGACCGCCTGCTTCTTGAACGTCTTGTCCGCGACGGCCCGGTCAATCAGCGTTTGCGCCGCTCCCGGCTGGACCTCGCGGACCATCTCGCTGAGCGGCACGGGATAGAGCCGGCCGCGCTCGCGGCGCCCGCGCAGATCGTCGAGCAATTTCGCCGCCAGGACGAAGGACGCCTCCGGCGCCAGCGCGGTCCGATACAGTGCGAACTCGCCGTCGATGGTCACGACACCGACGCTGTCGGGCAGCGTACTCTCATCCACCTGGCGTCGCAGCGCGGCCTCGAAGTCCTGTTGCAGTTCCGGCGCGACCTCGTCCTTCAGCGTCCCGATCCCGGCCATCCGTTTCTTCGGTGTGCAGACGGAGGCCAGCGTGTATTCGAGCAACTTGCGGCTGGCGACGAGTCGTCCACGGTCTTCCGCTAGGACCGCCGGTGCCTCGGGGTCCTTGGGGGCCGCGACGATCACCTGCCGCCGGAACACTTCGTGGGTCAGGGCCTTCTTGACGAGCTTCTTGTCGGCGCCGATTGCGTCGAGGAGCTGTTGCAGCGGCACCGGATACGGGCCGCTGTCCCGCTGCGACCGTAGCGCTGCGATCAGCCTCTCGGCCAGCTCCTGCGCCGGCGGCTTCGGCGGCGGCATCCGCTTCAGGAAGAGGTACGTCTTGTTGCGCAGTTCCACCGCGTCGACCGTCGCCGGCAGGGCGTTGGCACGGACACGGCGTTCGATAGCGTCGGTCAGCGGCTTGCGGAGCGGCTCGTCGACCTTCTTGGTCAACTTGTCGACCGGCTGGGCGGGCGCCTTCGGCGTGCAGGTCTGTTCGAGGGCCCACTCCAGCAGCAGGCGGCTGTCAGCCAGGCGGTCGACGTCTTCCGCCAGGGCGACCGGCGTGTCGGCGTCCTTCTTGCGGGCGCGGACGACCTGGCCGGTAAAGGTCTTGTGTTTGACGGCCTTGGCGCGGAGATCATCGGTCGCGGCAGGATCGGCCAGGTCGGCGAGGCGCTTCAGCGTCAGCGGGTAGCCGTCCTCGCCCTGGCCGCGCCGGTCGCGCAGGACCTGATTCATCTTCTCAGCCAGCTCGGCAACGGCAGGGTTTTTTGCGGCCATCCTCGGCGCCCTCCCTTCGGTGGCGCGGATCATGTCCCTGCCGTCAGTTTATGGAAAACCGAGGCGGTGCGAGAGCGGGTGCAGCCACTATCATGCCGGCAGGCAAGTTGCTCCTGTGGGACGGCTCTCCTGAGCCGTCCGGACGGCTCAGGAGAGCCGTCCCACATGACCATCTTCCTCGCCGGGGTAATATCAGGCAGGTGGAGGCCGGGGCCGGGTATTTCCGAGTGAGGGACGGACCCAAGCCCGGAGCGCCAGCGACGGGACGGACCCAAGCCCGGAGCGCCAGCGACGGGACGGACACCAGCCCGGAGCGCCAGCGACGGGACGTCCCAGGATGGCCCCCGGAAAGGCAATCGGCCCGGCGGGACCTTCGAGCCGTATGGCCCTACCAGACCCGCCGGGCCTGCACTTCATTTGGCCGGGCCCTTGGTCCGACACGGGACGGCGACCTGGACTTTGCACCCTGGCACGCTCCGCAGGACGTATCTGCGAATTCTGGCAAGGCAAGGTACTCGCCGGACGGAGGCCGACATTGTTGTTACGGTTGGCCGGCACATTCCTGTTACGGTTGGCAGAGCGGAGGTTCGACGCTTGATTGTTGAACGAGCCGCCCCGCAACACACGGCTACTCGGCCGTCGCCCTCTGGAAGCGGAATCTATCAAACAGGTGGCAGCGGAGCCTATAGGTGTTCGCCTGCCGGGCATGGCCGATCCAGCTCATCAGCCGTTGATAGATGGTCGCAAACGAGACGCGCCAGTCCGCATAATCCTGCTGCATGTGCCGTACTCGGCGACAAAACCGCCACACATTCTCTTTCACCAGCAGCCGGTGGGTCGGGAAGACCCGGTAGCCCAGGAAGCGAATACCCTCGCGGACAGGAAAGACGACGTTCTTGGTCGGATGCAACCGCAGCCGCAGTCGCACCAGGAAGTCCCGGATCTGCGCGCGGACCTCACCCAGGTGGCGCTTGTCATCGGAGAAAACCAGGAAATCATCGACGTAGCGGACGTAGCCCTTGATCCGCAGCCGTTCCTTGACGAAGTGATCCAGCGGATCAAGATACACGTTGGCAAAGAACTGGCTGGTCTGGTTGCCGATGGGGATGCCCCCGACGCCGTTCGCCGGAGGTAAACAGGTCGTCGCCGGGGAACCAGTTCTGGACTTCTTCCTGGGGATTGCTGTGGTCGATGATCTGGCTCACCAGCCACAGCACGTCGGAGTCCTTGACCTTGCGGGCCACCAGGGCCTTGAGACATTCGTGGTCCAGAGAGGGAAAAAACTTCTGAATGTCCGCTTTCAGGACGTAGCGAAAACGGCGGGCGAACTGCTGGCAGCGCTTCACGGCGGCGTGAGTGCCTTTGCCCTTGCGACAGGCGTACGAGTCGTGGATGAAGGTGGGTTCATAAAGGGGTTCCAGCACGTTGACCAGGGCGTGATGGACCACCCGATCCCGGTACGGGGCCGCACTGATCTGCCGCGGCTTGGGCTCCTGGATGAAAAAGGTGCGGTAGGCCCCCGGCCGGTAGCGCTTGGTGGCGAGTTCCTGATGCAATGCCAACAATTCGGGTTCGAGATGGAAGTGAAACGAGGCCACGGCAGGGCGGAAGCGTTTGCCTTTGCGGGCCCGCTCGGCGGCACGGAGCAGGCCCTCGAAGGAAATGACCTTGTCCCACAGGTGACCGTGGCGTTTCATAGGGGGACTGCTGGGGTCTTCACCCCGAAGGGGTGGCATTTTTCAGCCCAGGGCGTTGCCCTGGGAACCCGACGAGCACCTTGGTTTCTTCGCCCTGAAGGGGCGGAATTTCTTGCGCCCTTTCAGGGCTGGCGGCGCGGAGCCGTTCCGGTCCCCAGGGCGTTGCCCTGGGCTGAAAAATGCCGCCCCTTCAGGGCAAAGAGGTGGCCAGGGCGTTCCCTTCAGGGGGAAGAAGGAATTGGACCGCTCCCCGTCACTGCTTGTTTGAGCCAGCCCCCGACCAGCTTGCCGATCTCGTCAAGGGCCGTGGCCGCGAAGCTGTAACTGGCGATCTTGATACACTGAAGATCCTTTGAAAGCCTCATCTGGAAACGCAGCGTTTCCAGGCGCCGGTTGGCCTGCGCGAGCAGCTCCTGCCGCTGCCGCGTGTACTTGGCCTGAATGAGCGTCTCCAGCAGGTCGTACAGGTTGCGTTCAATGCGTTCGCCCAGCACGAAGCGGTGGTTACGAGGGAAGCGGCTGGTGTGGTGACAAGACCACAATATGAGATCGTAAGTCTTCGTAATAACAACCAGCTCCTCGTGGTTCCGCCCTCCGGACATCGCCACTCCTGGCGTATAGTGTACAAACGTTCAAATGACCATTTTGTGCGCCTTCCCGCAGGATGCGGGAAAGACGTAAAGCAGTAAAGAACCTCAGCGGAAAGTCCTCGCCGGACGGAGGCCGACATAGACGCTACGGTAGGCCGGCACATACCTGTCACGGTTGGCAGAGCGGAGGTACGACGCAGGATAGATGAACGAGCCGCCCCGCAACACACGTCTATCTTGGGTATTTATACTTAGAATATCTTCAATGTCGTCTGTGGCCCGGCCCTCCTGTGGATACGCTTTGTATCTCTCCTGGCACCAAGCATAAACATTGCCGTGCATATCGAACAAGCCCAAGTCATTGGGCCTCTTGCTCCCCACCGGCCAGGTCCGCTCCCCAGCGTTCTGGAAATACCAACCGTACCTCCCCAGCAGTTCCACAGACTCGCCGTAAGAGCGGCTGGTCGTTGCCCCCGCCCGGCAGGCAATCTCCCACTCCGCTTCCGTGGGCAGCCGATACCCCGTCAGACTCAGATGCTTCTCCTTCAGCTTCACCACCTGCCCCCGCGGGTTCGTCTCGTAGCACCACTGGGCTTCCGGAATCCCTTCTTGCTTGCTCAACCAGTTGCAGTAGGCCGCCGCCTCATACCACACCACCCCGCCGATGGGACACGTCGGCTCGGGGTAACGCCGCATCTCGGTGTGAGAGAACCCGGGCAGAAACCGCAGGAATTGCTCCTTGGTCACCGACGTTGCGGAAATCGCAAACGTCCGGCTGATCCGCTTCTTGTGCTGCAACTCATCAGGCCGTCGGTCCGCCTCGGTAGGCGGCGAGCCCATCCTGAACTCCCCCGGCTCGGGGATCACCACCATCGTCTGGCCCTGGCCGTTGACATACCAGCGGCGACCCGTGGCGCCCGTCGCTGGCGGACGCTCCCGGCTCGCCTTGGTCGCCAGGTCCCGGTCAATCCGCTCCAACTCCTTTCGCTGCCCCCAGTCCAGCTTCCGGTCGTCCGGTCCTTCCTTGCTGTGCCGCAACAGCCACTCGATGGCCCCGTGAATGCCTGGATCGGGATGCTCGCGGTACATCTTCAGCAGCTTGTCCACCAGCGGACCGCGCACACGCGGGGACAGTTGCTCGCCGCTGAACTCGCCCAGCGCCAGGATCAACGCCCGCTGCGCCGACACGTCCTGCTCCACCTCCAGTCGCTGCACCAGCTTTATTGGATCAAGCCCCAGCAGCCCGCCACGCCAGAGCAACTGCGACCGCGCCTCCGGATTGGCCCGATGTCGGTACAGCGGCCAGACCTCCGCCGCCGCCTCCAGCCTCAGCAGCGTCACCGCCGCGGTCGCTTGCCGCCGCGCTAACTGTTCACGCTCCTCTTGCTTGAGCACCGGCCGGTTGGGTCCTTCGGACCGCGGGACCAGTTCGCGCTGCATCCGCTGAACGGCCTGCTCGCGATACGGCCGGAGGACCGGAAAGAGAATGGCATACTGCTTCGGATCGGCATCCAGGAGCAGACCGGCCAGCATCTCCGGCTGGTCCGAAGCGTAGTCAGCCAGCACCGTCGCCGCAACCTCCCGCCGTTCCGGCGACTTCGCCTCCCGATAGACCTTCGCCAGCGGTCCCAGCAGGGCCTCGCGCACGGGTCGTAGTGCCTGCACCCAGCTCCCCAGGTGCAGCGGGTTGGCCGACAGCATCTGCTGCACGGCCACGTCGGCCTGTTGCTCCCAGCGTTTCCCCTTCGCATCGAACTCCGCCAGCGCGATCAGTGCCTGAAACCGCTCCTTCGCCGGTCCCTTCGTGTCCGCTGCCCGCGCCCAAAGCGTTTCCTTCAGGGCCGCCGCGTGCGGCGCCAGCGTTTTGCTGATGAGCACGATCTCGGCCGGCTCGTCCAGCCGAAGCAGATGATTGGCCAGGACATCGCGCACGGTCTCCGCTTCAACCGGCAACAGCGCCAGGGCTGCCCGCATCCGCTGTTTCGGATTCCCCTGCTGCCACAGCTCGCGCAGGCGCGGCAGGACCTCGTCGCGGTTGGTCGCCAGGTCGGTCAGGATCGCCGACACGGCCGCCGCCTCGGCATCTCCCAGCCGGTTGACCTGGGCCAGCACCCGTTCGCGGCGGGCCTGTTCCTCGTTGCGCCGGGCCTCTTTCTCATTATCCAGCGCTGCGGCGGTCTTCTGCTGTTCCTGGCCGATCAGCAGCGTGCTAACGCCCAGCGCCAGCACGCCGGTCAACAGCAGCGCTCCCACGGCGGCAGTCCGGGCCGGATGCTTGCGTACCCAGCGGCCCGCCCGGGCGAAGCAGGGCTCCCGATAGGCGGACACCGGCTCATCACCCAGCCAGCGCTCGATCTCCTCGGCCAGCTCCCGCGGCGTGGCGTAACGGTCCTCCGGCCTCAGCGCCATCGCTTTCAGGCAGACTGCTTCCAGGGCTGCCGGCACCTCGCGCTTGACCTGCCGCGGCGGCGGGAAGTCGCCTTTCTGTACCTTGCGCAGCACGGCCCCCATGTCCGCCTCGGCAAACGGCGCCTGCCCGGTCAGAACGCAGTAGAGGGTGGCGCCCAGGCTGTAGACATCGGTGGCCGGGCCCAGTTGCTCGAGGCGGCCGGCGGCCTGTTCCGGGCTCATGTACGCCGGTGTGCCCAGCGCCTTGCCAGTCTGCGTCAGGGTGGAATCGCCCGAGCGGACCAGCGCCCCCTCGGTCGCCTCGACATCGGCTTTGCCCAGGACCTTGGCCAGGCCCCAGTCGACGATGAGCGTTTCGCCATACTTGCCGAGCATGATGTTGCCCGGCTTCAGATCGCGGTGCAGCACGCCCCGGCTGTGCGCGTAGGCCATGACATTGCACACGTCGACGAACCGTCCCAGCAAGCGCCGCAAGCCCAGCGAGCGGGCCGACCCCGATGGGCCCGTTGGCTCGCCCTGGTAGAAGCCCGCAAGGGCGTCCTTGAGGCTATCCCC
>JACOUH010000384.1 GCA_016177925.1 Planctomycetota bacterium
CCTGCCCTCTTCCTGGGGCAGGCGAGCCGCCCGCCCCTACGGCGGCAGGGGTCGGGCTGGGTGGGGCAACCGGTTCTCAGTGACCGTAAGGGCCGCAGCAGGGACCGTTGGGCGGACCACTCAGGCAGGTGTTCGGAACGGCCCACTGCATCGTTGGGCTGACAAAGACCGGGGCGTAGTTGACGCGCGGGCAGCAGCCGCCACCGGCTCCGCAGCCCGCGTTGATCTGGTAGCCGTGGTTCTTGTAGTAGCCGACCCAGTCGATGTGGTCGAGGGCCTTGTAGTAGCGGCCCAGGGCGTCGTAGTAGTCGTGCCAGAACTTCTGCAGGCGCTCCTCTTCGGGCGTCAGGCACTTATTGCGCTTGGCGAAGATGTTGTACCACGGCTGGTAGCCGCTGTACTTGAGGCTGGCCCAGCTGGCGCGGGCGGTGCCACTGGCGCCGAGCAGACCGATCAGGGCCCCGAGGATCAAGGCGAACCGTTTCATCGCGACTCCTTCCACTGGTTGACCCGTGAGACGGTCGCGGGGAAGGCGGCCCTCACCAGGCCCCTGCGCTGTCCGCATTTGCACCCGTTCCCAACGACCCTGGACGTCTGTCTTGGTTGTCGTTTGTGTGAGACGTCCCTGCCGCAATAGGCATCCTTAGAATCGGCCAGCGCGGTCGCAGGAGTCCCCTGAAATCCCGCCCCTGCCGCGGGCGCGAACCCGGCCGCTTCTGTATCCTCGACACAGCCCGCACACTTTACTCAGCCTGCCTGAGCGAGGCGATAGAGGATCTCGGCGGCCTGCTCCACTTCGTCCAGGGGGACCCACTCGTCGCAGGTGTGAGCGCGAGCGATGTCGCCAGGCCCGAAGACCACGCACGGGATGCCGGCGCCGGCCAGCGTCGAGGCGTCGGTGCCGTACGGGACAGGATGGACCTCGTGGGCGCCGGCCACCGCGTCGATGGCCGCGCCGAGTCGCTTCGCCAAGTCTTCCGACCCTTGCGGTCCCAGCGCCGGCAGGCTCAGAACCGGCTCGGTGCAGGAGTAGGGGATTCCAGGGGGGATGCGCTCCTTCAGCCAGGCAAGCAATGCTCCGGGAGCCGCGTTGGGGTCCTCGCCCGGGACGACGCGGCGGTCGATGAAAACGCGGCAGCGGTCCGGGACGGTATTGACGCTGGTGCCGCCCTCGATCAGTCCCACGCTCAAGGTCGGCGGGCCCAGCAGCGGGTCGCGATACGAGCCACGAAGCCACTCCGCAAACTCCTCGACAGCGGGCAATACCCGGGCCATGCGGTAGATCGCATTGTCTCCCAGTTCCGGCCGCGAACTGTGGCACGATCGCCCCGTCGTCTCGAGATACCAGCGCACCGCTCCCTTGTGGGCGTGGACGATCTGCAGCCGCGTCGGCTCGGCGACGACCGCCGCGTCCGCCTTGAAGCGGCGGACCAGGTGCTGGACGCCAAGGAAGGTGTGCTCCTCGTCGACGGTGCAGGCAAGGAGCAGATTGCAGGCGCCGGCGGGTTTCTCGCGGACGAGGCGAGCGAAAGCGCCGAGCATCGACGCCATGCCGCCCTTGACGTCGCAGGCGCCGCGGCCGTAGAGACGGCCGTCCTCGATCGTCCCTCCGAAGGGATCGATGGTCATGTTATCGACGGGAACGGTGTCCTGGTGGACCTCGAACAGCAACGTGCGGCGGGCGCCGGAGACGTCGCAGCGGGCGACGATGTTGTCGCGCAGCGGGGCGACGGTCTGCCGTTCGTACGGCACGCCAAGCTCGCGGAAGACTTGCTCGAGGTAAGCGGTGACGCGATGCTCGTAGAGGAAGTCGCCCTGGAGCGGGCGGCCCATCGGATTGACACTGGGCAGACGCACCAGGTCGCGTAACAGACGAGTCGTTTCGTGCATGGTTCCTCCGGACGTCTCGTGCAGTCGGTGCCGCAGGTGAACGCCCAGAGACTAGCACGGCCTTCCTCACCCCGCAAGCTTTTGGCGAGCGGGGGGTGTGAACCCCCCGGTGCGACTTGACCGGGGGGTTCACACCCCCCGCTCGCCAACCCTGAGAGGGCAGGGCGATGTTCCGGTGTAGTTCTCGGCGGCGCGGGCCAACTCCAGCAGCGCGGATAGGGGTGGGCTCACCGTGTGCTGACCGATCTTGGCGACGCGCTCGGCGGCGCAGGCCAGGCCGACCAGGGCCGCCAGCGCCGGAGCCGCTGTCCGCCCGCAGCAGGAGCAAACCGGACGCCTCTTGTCGACGAGGAAGAGCTGCAAACCCTGCGACAGAATGACGGGCTGACCGCACAGGCCGCAGGGGCCGGTACAGGCGTCCGGGTTGTGCTGGAGAACGAGGTGGGTCATGACTTGTTCGGACCTCAACGAGGGAGTGCGACACGCCGGACCGGGTGGGCGCCTCCGGCGGGGCGTTGCTGTGAAAAGAGATCGGCACCAATGCAGGAGAAATCGCCCGGAAGCAGGGACGGAGCGGGCCGCCGGGCGCAAATCCCAAAGGGTTGAGCCTGTCCCGCAAGGACTGCCTGTCGAGGGGAGTGGTCAAGTGGCAGGGGCGAGGACAGGTGAGCCAGACCTGGCTCGCCCGGCAAGCGGTGCCGCCACGGCAAGACAGGCGGCGCAGGCTACCGGGGCGGGCGCTCGCCGTCGATTGGCGAGCTTGTGCCGCCGTCGTATAACCCCTGTACCAACTCTGTAGGACGGATTTCCAATCCGTCCTTACGTCGCGCCCGGACGGATTGGAAATCCGTCCTACAGAGGCGCGGGGTCGCAACTTGAGGAATTCTGCATGAAGATCCACGAATACCAGGCGAAGGAACTGCTCGCCGCGGAAGGAGCGGCCATCCCCAGGGGTGTCGTCGCGAATGCGGTGGCCCAGGCCCAGCGGGCCTTCGATGACTTCGGCGGCAAGCCGGTCGTCCTCAAGGCCCAGGTCCACGCCGGCGGCCGCGGCAAGGGCCACTTCAAGGACAGCGGCAAGACCTTCGGCGGTGTCAAGTACGTTACAACCCGCGAGGACGTCGGCACCGTCGCCGAGGTGATGTTCAACTATCCCCTCGTCACCAAGCAGACCGGCGACCAGGGACAGCGTGTCAGCAAGGTGCTGGTCCAGGTGGCAGCGGACATCGAGCGTGAGATCTATCTCGGGATGGTGCTCGACCGGACGCTCGGAGTTCCGGTGATGATGGCCTGCGCCGAGGGCGGCGTCGAAATCGAGGAGGTCGCAGCGCGCGCCCCAGAGAAAATCCTCAAGGCGGCGGTCGAGCCGTCCGCCGGCCTGCAACCGTTCCAGTCGCGCCGGCTGGCGTACGAACTCGGGTTCAAGGGCGGGCAGGTCCCTGCCGCCGAAAAGATCATGCATGCCCTCTCGAAAGTCTTTCTCGGCAAGGACTGCAGTCTTGCAGAGGTCAACCCGCTGGTTGTCACGCCGGGCGGAGAAGTATTGGCGCTGGACGCCAAGATGAACTTCGACGACAACGCCCTGTTCCGCCATCCCGATGTGCGGGCGATGCGCGACGAGGCGGAGGAAGACCCGGGAGAGCTGCGGGCGGCGCGGGCGAACCTGAACTTCATCCGCCTCAGCGGCAACATCGGCTGCCTGGTCAACGGGGCTGGCCTGGCGATGAGTACGATGGACATCATCAAGTATCACGGCGGCGAGCCGGCGAACTTCCTCGATGTCGGCGGCGGGGTGACCGCCGAGGGAGCGATCGAGGCGTTTCGTATCATTCTCCAGGATGCGAAGGTCAAGAGCATTTTGGTGAACATCTTCGGCGGCATCGCCAAGTGCGACCTGATCGCCGAGGCACTGGTGAAGGCCGGTCGCGAGGTCGGCTTTAAGGTGCCGGTGGTGGTGCGCCTGGAGGGAACCAACGTCGACAAGGCGCGCGAGATCCTGGCATCGGTACGCGGCGAGCTGCCGATGATCCAGACGGCGGCAAACTTGACCGAGGCGGCGCAGAAAGCAGTCGCCGCTGTGAGATAGAATGATACACGGAATGTGGGCCGATCGTGCCCTCTCCTTGGACGGGGTAAACAGTCATGACAGGAACTACCATCACAGTCGAAGCGGTTTTCGAGGACGGCGTGCTGCGCCCCCTACAGCCACTGCCGCTGACATCCCGCCAGCAAGTCACCCTGACTCTGCAAGTCCCGAAACAGACCGTGAGGTGGCCGGACGATGTCGCCGCAATCTACCAGGAACTCGCCGAAGAAGACCGGCGCCTGGCGAACGCCATGTGGGAAGAGGTCAAAAGAACCTGGCCGGCGGATGAGGAACCGTCATGAGCGCTCCGACGGGTGGGGCTTGGCCGCGGCGCGGTGAAGTCTACTTGCTCGACTTCGACCCATCCACCGGGCATGAAATGTCCGGCCTGCATCCCTGCGTTATCGTCCAGAACGACGTGGGCAACCAATACAGCGCTTTAACGATTGTCGTGGGGATCACGAGCAATCTCCGCGTGGCCTCTCTCCCCGTCGGGGTGCTCATCCCGGCTGGTGAGGGAGGACTGGCACGGGACAGCGCGGCGCACTGTGGTCACGTCTATTCTGTCGACAAGTCTCGCCTGGGCAAAAAGCTCGGCGAATTGACCGCCGCTCGTATGGCGGAAGTAGATCAGGCCTTGCGGGTGTCTCAGGATCTCGGGCCCTGAGCGAGGAGAGGTGAGACAAAAGGGAGGCCACGATGGCGACCGCCGAAACGCGAGGAATGACGGCAGACGAGTTCTGGGAGTGGATAGGCCAGCCTGAGAACGAGGATAGATGCTGGGAGCTGGAACGCGGGAAACCCATCCCGATTCCAGCTACCGGGAGGCTTCATGGGGTAGTCGCCTGCTCAGTCAGTTACTTCCTCGGTGTTTACTGCTTCCGGCGGAAGACCGGCTATGTGTGCAGTAACGGCACTGCCCTCCTCGTCGAGAAGGACCCGGACACAATCCGAGGTCCGGACGTGATGCTGTTCGAGGAAAAATGCCGGCTGGAGGAGCTGAGCAACAAGTATGCCACCGACATTCCACGACTTGTTGTTGAAGTCCTCGCTCCGAATGACCGGCCGGGGAGCGTCATCCGGCGGATCACTGAATATCTGCGGCGAGGGATTCCGCTGGTCTGGGTCGTTGCCCCCGAAGACCGATGCGTTTTTGTGAACCGAATCGGACAACTCCAGACCTTGGAGGAAACAGAAGAACTGACTGGGGGCGACGTCCTGCCAGACTTTCGCTGCCGGGTCGGCGACTTCTTCCGCTTGTCGGGCGAGTCAGCATGAGGCACGACTGTGTCGTTTTCCGGGAGCCTCGCCATGCGTGAGATCCTCCTTCTCCTGCTTCAGCAGCGGCCGTTCCGGCCGTTTCGTGTCCACCTGACGTGCGGGGCAGTCCACGAGGTGCGCGAGCCTGCGCTGGCTCGCCTCACGCCGTTCACGCTCCGCCTGGGCCGCCTCGACCCGCTCGTCACGCCGCCCGCCGTCGTCGATCAGTACTTTATCTCCCTGGATCATGTCGTCGGCCTGGAGCCGCTCGACGCTGATGAGCCGGTCGTCGTGCTGGCCTCCCGAACCGAGTAAAGGATCGTCCTGCTCATGAGCATCCTCGTTGATCGCAACACCCGCGTCCTCTGCCAGGGCATCACCGGCGGGCACGGCAGCTTCCACAGCAAACACTGCCTGGAGTACGGCACGCAACTCGTCGGTGGCGTGACGCCCGGCAAGGGCGGCCAGCTGTGGGACAGCGGACTGCCCAACAAGCCGAAGTTGCCGGTCTTCGACACCGTCGCCGAGGCGGTCCGCAAGACGGGCGCCAACGCCACCATGCTCTTCGTCCCGGCCGAGCGCGGCGCCGCCGACGCCATCATGGAGGCCGCCGACGCCGGCGTCGCACTGATCGTCGCCATCACCGAGGGCATCCCGGTGCTTGACATGGCCAGCGTCATGCGCTTCCTGCGCCAGACGAACAGTCGTCTGATCGGGCCGAACTGTCCGGGCGTCATCACGCCGGGGCAGTGTAAGATCGGCATCATGCCGGGGCACATCCACACGCCGGGGCCCGTCGGCGTCGTCAGCCGCAGTGGTACGCTGACCTATGAGGCGGTCTGGCAGCTGAGCAACCTCGGCCTGGGGCAGTCGACCTGCGTCGGCATCGGCGGCGACCCCGTCGCCGGAACGTCCTTCGTCGACGTGCTGCGGCTGTTCCAGGACGACCCGAAAACCGAGGCGATCCTGATGATGGGCGAGATCGGCGGCACCGCCGAGGAACAGGCAGCGGCATTCATCAAGGCCCACGTCAAGAAGCCTGTGGCGGCGTTCATCGCCGGCCGGACTGCTCCGCCGGGTCGCCGCATGGGCCACGCTGGCGCCATCATCAGCGGTGGCAGCGGGGCCGCTGACGACAAGATCGCCGCCCTGCGCGCCGCCGGTATCGCCGTCGCCGACAGTCCCGCTGACCTCGGCGTCACCATTCAGAACGTATTGGCGAGCGGGGGCTGGGGCACCCGCGCCAGCGGGTCCGCCCCCGGTAGACGCACGGGGTCGGGCACACAACCGGGGGGTTGACACCCCCCGCTCGCCACAATCGAGGGGGAGCAGAAAGCCGATCTTGCCGCGCGGCCGGCAAATCGTCTATACTCCCCAGCTATCCAGGCAGAACGGAGTCTCGAGCAAGGGACGGATCCCATGAAGGCGGTTGTTCCTGCTGCACCAGGCGCGTCGTCGGCCGTCATCCACGGTCGCCTAGCCGTGGCCGAATTGAAGCCAGCCCTGTCCGTCGTGGTAGTCAACTACCGCTCGTGGGGCCAGACGGCGCGCCTGGTCCGCCAGCTGCGAACGTCGCGAGCCTTTCGCAGCGGGGTGGGCGAGGTCGTGATCGTCGACAACCACTCGCCGCCGCATCCCCTGGCAGCGCGCTTGCGCAGACTGGAGGGCGTTTCGCTGCGGCGCTGGGGCCGCAACCGCGGCTTCGCTCGTGCCGTCAACGAGGGCGCGCGCCTCAGCCGCGGCCGCTGGATTCTGCTGCTCAACCCGGACGTAACGGTCGGTGCCGACTTCCTCGAGGGCGTGCAGGCGCTGGCGGACCGGCTCGACCGCGACGAACCGCAGACCGGCATTGTCGGCCTGGGCGTGCGCAATGACGACGGCAGTCGCCAACCGTCGACGGGCCCGTTCCCAACGCTGCTCGTCACCCTCTCTCGGCTGCTGCTGCCCCGGGCCTGGCGCAAATGCCACCTTCTCTCCCCAACAAGGAGCCAGGAAGTCCCGTGGGCGACCGGCTGCGCGCTGCTCGTGCGCCGCCGTGTGCTCGACGAACTGGGCGGCCTCGACCCGGACTTCTTCCTCTACTACGAGGACGTCGACCTGTGTCGTCGCGCCCGGCAGCACGGCTGGTCGGTGCGGCACGAGCCCGGGCTACAGGTCACTCACCAGCGACCCCTGCACGCGCGAGCCGTCACCCCCTTGCTACGGCTGCTGACCCGGCATGCGTTGCTGACCTATGCCGTCAAGCACTGGCCGCGCTGGCAGGCCGCGCTGCTGGCGCGGCTGGTCCGGGCCGAGGCCTGGTGGAAGGCCAAGCGGGCCGCTCATCGCGGGGACCTACCTGCGGCCCGGATGTTCGCGCAACTAGGGTGTCTCGCTGCCGAGATGCAGGCCGGGGACTGCGCGGCCGCGCGGTGCCGTCTCGAACGTGTCGTGCGCTGGAGAGAGAAGAACCAGCCCGCCGCGCCGGCGCGGGCTGTAGGACGGTTTTTCAAACCGTCCGGGCGTGAAGCCGGGACGGTTTGAAAAACCGTCCTA
>JACOUH010000385.1 GCA_016177925.1 Planctomycetota bacterium
CCGCTGCCCGAGGCCCAGCTCGATCGCTTCATGTTCAACATCAAGGTCGACTATCCGTCGCTGGACGAGGAGAAACGCATCCTTGCCAGCACGGCCAGGGACGAAACCATCGAGATGACCAAGGTGCTGAGCAGCAAGGCGATCGTCAACTTGCAGAAGCTGATCCGCAGCGTACCGGCCGGCGACTACGTCATCGACTACGTCGCCCGTTTGGTACGGGCGACGCGGCCCAAGGACCCGACGGCACCCGACTTTGTCAAGCGCATGGTCGACTGGGGCGCCGGCCCGCGTGCCGGGCAGTTCCTACTCCGCGCCGGGCAGGCCTTTGCCGCAATGGAGGGTCGTTTCAGCGTGGCCATCGACGACGTCAAGAAGGCCGCCAGCCCGGTGCTGCGACACCGCCTCGCCGCCAACTTCCAGGCCCAGGCCGAAGGCAAGACCAGCGACGACATCGTCGCCAAGCTGCTGACCGTCATCGACGAGCCCGAGGTTGGCAAATACGAGCGCAAGAAACGCTGACCGAGGGCGAGCCGGTCTGGGAGGGCGAGGCTCCTGCCGAGCCGGCTCGGCAGGAGCCTCGCCCTCCCAGACCGCGGCAAACCGGGACGAAAAACAACACGGGCCGCTTCTCGCGTTCTGGCAAACCCGAGAAGCGGCCCGCGCCGTTTGAGACGTCTTCGCCGCGCCGGGGTTACTCGGCGGCGACTTCCTCGGCCGCCTCGTTCAGCGGCGGCCACTCCTTGTCGATGCCTTCCTGGGCAATCTGCCGCACCTGAGACTCGCTGACCTCGTAATGCTCGGCAACGTGCCGGTACGAGTCGGCGACACTCATCAGGTTGGTGTCCTGGGTGCTGACGACCGCCTGGAAGATGTCTTTCCTCTGTTGAACGGTCAAGCGCTTGCTGGCCATGTTGTCACTCCTTGCATAAGAAAACCAAGGACAACCCGAGAGGCCTCCGTCGCCTCGTGCGACGGGACCGGCAATCCGGGCGGCCTCGGATCAAACCTCCACTCAGCAGGCACAGGAACACTTGCACGGGCAGGTGGGCGCGTGCCGGGGAAAAGGATGAGGGAGAGGAAGGTGCGTCGTCGTTTCCCCCGCCGATTGCTGCGAGGCACCTTCTCCTGACAGTATACACAGAGGCCGCGAAAACGTGTTTCAAAAACTACAGATTTTTCCATGTCGAAACGCCGCCTCGCGTGTACCTTGTACATCTCTCACCTGCTCGCCCCCCTCCAACCGGCGGCGCCGGCGGGACACTTGGGACTGATACGCCCTGCCCGTTCGCCCCAGCCAGGAAACGCAGCATGACCAGACCTTACACGCACGCTTGCTCGTCGTGGCGCGGCGGAAGACCACGGCTGACCCTTCTCGCCTTCGTCTTGCTGGCGGCCCCGTCGGTGGGGCAGGCATCTTGCCTGCCAAGACTAGGCAGGCAAGATGCCTGCCCCACGGAAGGAGAGCGCCGCGGAGGTGCCGCGAAGGAGTTCCCCGCCGAGGTTCGCAAGCGCATCGATGGCCACTACGCCGACCTCGAGGTCCTGTACAAGCACCTGCACACCACTCCCGAACTGTCGCTGCACGAGGCGCGCACGGCGGCGCGCCTGGCGAAGGAATTGAAGGGCCTCGGCTTCGAGGTGACCGAGAAGGTCGGCGGGCACGGTGTCGTCGGCATCCTGAAGAATGGCAAGGGCCCAACCGTGCTGGTCCGCACCGACATGGACGCCCTGCCAGTAATCGAGCGGACCGGCCTGCCTTATGCCAGCAAGGTGCGCGTTCGCGACAAGGACGGCCGCGAGGTCGGCGCCATGCATGCCTGCGGTCACGACATGCACATGACCTGCTGGATTGGCACGGCGAGAGTGCTGGCGGGCCTGAAGGACCACTGGTCGGGGACGCTGGTCTTCATCGGCCAGCCCGCCGAGGAGATCGGCGCGGGCGCTCGCGCGATGCTCGCCGACGGCCTGTTCACGCGCTTCCCGAAGCCGGACTATTGCCTGGCGCTGCACTGCGACGGCAACCGTCCGCACGGCACCATCGCCTACAGTGAAGGGCTCGCCCTGGCCAACGTGGACTCGGTCGATATCGTCGTGCGCGGCAAGGGCGGCCACGGCTCGGCGCCGCACACGACCATCGACCCGGTCGTCCTGGCAGCGCGCATCGTCCTCGACCTGCAGACGCTGGTCAGTCGCGAGACCAACCCAACCGACCCGGCCGTCGTGACGGTCGGCTCGATCCACGGTGGGACGAAGCACAACATCATCCCTAACGAGGTGAAGTTACAGTTAACGGTGCGCTCGACCAAGGACAGGGTGCGCCAGCACATCCTGGAGGGTATCGTCCGCATCGCCAACGCTGCCGCCGAGGGGGCCCGGGCGCCGAAGCCGCTCGTGACACACATCCCCGGCGAGTTCACGCCGGCCCTCTACAACGAGCCGAAGCTGACTCGCAAGACGGTTGCGCTCTTCCGCGAGGTGCTGGGCGCCAAAGCGGTGATGGAGCGTCCGCCGCTCATGGGTGGCGAGGACTTCAGTCGCTACGGCCGTGAGGGCGTGCCGATCTTCCTCTATTTTTTAGGGACGATCGACCCGAAACGCGTGGAGGCGGCGCAGCGCGAGGGGGCCGATCCGCTGCCCTCGCTGCACTCGGACCTGTTCTTTCCGGTGCCCGAGCCGAGCATCCGCACCGGCGTGCTGACGATGAGCCTGGCGGTGCTCAACCTCGTGGGCAAGGAGTGACGGCGACAAGCGGGGGGCGGTTTGGAGTGAGGTGATCCTCGCCGCTTTGGATGTTTCTTTTTGGCCCTGCTGCTCGGCCGTCCTCCCTTCTCCGGCCAAAAGAAAAAGAGAAAAAAACTAAAGCGGCGAGGATCGCCGCACTCCAAACCGCCCCTGCGATTCTCTACGTGCGGCGCGCAAGCTCGAAAAACTCGCCTCGCTTGGGCGAACAAGTCTCTGAAGCCCGTTCCGTGGCGTAAAATGAAACAGTCACCCGCACCGACCCCCTGGAGGGCTCGTCATGCGTCGCGCCGTCTTCTTCGCGCTGGGAGTTCTCGAACTGGCGGTAGCCAGTATCCTGCTCACCATCGGCCTGCTGCTGCCCGCTGAGTCCGCCGTCCGCGACAACTTCAACCGGATCACGCAGGTCGCCGACAGCACCGAAGCGCAGGTCAAGGCGCTGCGCGAGCAGGTCGGCACGGTCCACGATGAGAAGGTGCAGAGCTTCCTGAAAGACCTCGGCCCGCACTTGCCGCGCCTCAAGCAGCGCCTCCAGGGCGACGTCACCTTCGAGACGGCGCGCGAGGCCAGCCAGTCCCTCGGCACCCTCGCCAGCGCGATGGAGGAGTGGGCCAACACGCTCGACCCAGCCCTGGTCCAGAACCTCAGCGACGGCACGCTGCGCCTGGCCTCTTTCCTCGACGACAGCGTGGTGACGACCGCGGGGAAGTCGGCCGCACGCCTGGAAAAGACGACGGAGGCGCTGCGCAAGGACGCCGACGTCCTGACGCGCTTGGTCAAGGACGCCCCGCCGGACCTCAAGGCGGCGCGCGAGATCCACGAGAGCCTGTCGCGCTTCAGCGAGGGGCTCGATAAGGTGTCGGTGTTGATGGGAGCCGAGCGGCTCAAGGCGATGCGCGAGGGCTTCAAGGGCATGGAGAGTTCTCTCGAGACCGGCGCCGCCCAGGTCGACAAGCTGGCGAGCTACACCTACCCGGTCGTCAAGCTCAACGGTTTCAAACCGCCGACCGTCGACGACAAGGCATTCTGGCCCGAAGGGGAGAAGATCGCCGAGGGCATGCGGAAAGGGGCGAAGGCGCTCAAGGCTGCCGGCAAGGAATTGGACGCCCAGGCGGCGAGCCTGCCGCACATGCAGAAGTCGCTGGACGAGAGCCGCAAGTCAGTGGCCCGCACGCGCGACGCGCTGGGCCGCGCGCTGAAGGATCACGACAAGCTGGAGGCGGTCCTGAAGGGGATTCCGCAGAACACGGCCCGCCTGGCCGAGGAACTGCCGACCCTCTCCGCCGACCTGGCCAAGGTGCTGCGCGAGGCCGAGCGCCTCAAGGAGGTCTCCGCCAACCTACGACAGACGCAGAAGGACATGGCGTCCGCAGTTGCGAAACTGCCCAAGGCGCGCCAGGGCCTGCGCGACTCGGCCGTGCGGCTCCGCGAATTACAGAAGAAGCTCGATGTCGCCGTGCAGAGCCCGCGTTCCAAAGACACGCTGGAGAAGACCGTCGAGCTGACTGAGGCAGCGGCGCAGGTCGTTCCCCTGCTGGCAGCGCGACTGGAGCAGATGGACGCGCCACACCAGGGCCTCGCCACCCTCTCGGAGAAGCTAGGCGAGGTGCGGGGCTCGCTGCCGCAGATGGCCGATTCGACGGTGACGCTCGTGACGCTGCTGCGCTGGTTGCTGTGGTGCGCTGCGCTTCTGGTCGTTGTCCACTCCGCGACTCAGTTTCTCGCGTTCCGCCAGCAGGCCGCCCCTCCGCCGTCCGTGGCACAGACGTGACACGGTAGGACTCGCACACCCGTGGTCGTCGGCACGCGCATTCGGTGTCTGGGGCACCTGCGCTGCCTGGACTTGAAGGCGACGCGATCAGGGTTGGTAACTCAGCCCCGCGGCGCCGATCTGGAGAAACGCCTGGTGCTGGCCTGCTGAGGCAAGGTCGAGCACGCCGGGCGCTGACTTCTCGACGACCACCGCCACGCCGATGCCGAAGTTGAGGTGCTGCTTCCCTTCCTCCTGGTCTTTCACGTCGGCGCTAACCCGTACCGGGACCGGCTCCTCGCCGGTAAAGGAAACGTCGAAAGGCACCCCCGCCAACTCCGCGATCTTGTCCAGGCTGCGGGCTGCGTCGGTATAGCGGAAGACCATCAGGCGGCAAGTACACTGCCCGCCCCAGACGCGGGCACAGCGTGTCGGATCATTGCCCCCGCCCGAGGCCTGCACGGTGAACGTGTACCGGCCGGGCCGCGGGTTGAAGATCGGTTGGGTGAGCAGAACCCGGGTGCCCTGCGGAACACGGCCGTGCCCCCGCCCCGTGGCCAGCCCATAGCCAAGGACGGCGTGGTGGCGGCCGCGCGCCTCGATGGCACAGGCGCTTAACTCGTCGCCGCGGTCTGGGCGCCACAGCGGGTTGATAACCCAGAAGGCCGGGTTTCTGAACGTGTCCTTGATGACGGTCCCCTCCGTGAAGGAGAGGTTGGCGAGCGGCCCACGGTCGAAGGAGGGGATCGGCCCGACCGTGCCGCCCGGCGTGATGCGAGCCTGGGTGGCCGGCTCCAGACCGAGCAGCCGGTCGAGGACCGTGCCAGTGCTGACCCGAAGCGGCCGGCCCTCCGGGCTGCGATACTCCGTGTCCGGGTTGATGCCAAGCAGATGGAAGAGGGTGGCGGTCAGGTCTTGCGGGCGCACGGGGTTGGCGGCTGGGTGTCCCCCGTTTTTGTCACTGGCGCCGTAGACCTGTCCGCCACTGATCCCGGCGCCGGCCAGGGCGACGCTGAAGACGTGTCCCCAGTGGTCCCGGCCGCCGCGGGCGTTGATCTTGGGCGTGCGGCCAAATTCGCCCATGACCGCGACCAGTGTCTCGGCCAGCAGGCCGCGCTCGTCCAGGTCTTCCAGCAGGGCGGAGAAGGCCACATCGAACGGCGGGCAGAGGACGTCCTTGAGCCGGCCGGCGTTGTCGGTGTGGGTGTCCCAGAGCGGGTTGCCCGAGGAGGTGTCGCCCGGCTCGCGGGGCCAGTTCACCTGCACCAGTCGCACGCCCGCCTCGACCAACCGCCGCGCTAACAGCACGCTCTGGTTGAATTTGTGCCGGCCGTAGCGGTCACGGGTCTGCCGCTTCTCGCGACGCAGGTCGAAGGCGGCCCGCGCCGCCTCCGACGTCAGCACGTCGAACGCCTGGCGAGTCAGCCGGTCGTGGTTGGCGGTCACCCCGTGGCGCCCGGCCGCGTCGAGGTGCCGGTTGACCTGCTCCAGCAGCGAGCGCCGCTGCCGCAGCCGCAGCGGCGGGACGTCGCCAGGCAGGGCGAGGGAGTCAATGCGGAAGTCGGGGTCGGCCGGGTTGCACCGGAAGACCTGTGGGTCCCAGCCGCGGCCCATGAACCCGCCGTTCTGGGCGGGGAACAGGATATTTGGGTTATTGACGATCGGTTCGGGAAGCACGACGGCGCCGAACGGTGCCCGACCCGCGCGAGCGGGTGCCCCGCCCGGCCGGAGGGCCTGGACGATCGAGGCGACGCACGGCCAGTCGTCGGGCCGGGGTGCGAAGTCGACGCCCTTGAGCGGGGAGGGATAGCCGGTAAGCATCCAGTAGGCGCTGGCCGAGTGGGCGTTCTCGTCGGTGGTCACGGAGCGGACTACGGCGAGCCGGTCGGCGAGGTGGGCGGTGCGCGGCAACAGCTCGCAGAAGCGAATGCCGGGGACGTTGGTGGCGATGGGATGGAACGGGCCACGGATCTCGGCGGGAGCATCGGGTTTGGGGTCGAACGTCTCGTGCTGGGGCGGGCCGCCGGCCAGGAAGAGCAGGATGCACGCCTTCGCCCGCCCGAAGGTGGCGAGGGTGCCCGGAGCCGCTTGCCGCGGGGCAGCCGCCAGCAGGCGCGGGAGCGACAGCCCCAGGCAGCTCAGCCCGCCCAGCCGCAGCCACTCGCGGCGCGTGAACCCGTCACACAGCTGCACGCCGTCGTCCAGGACCCTCAACATGACCCGCTCCCAAGGAACACTGGCCGGACAGCAGCCGTTCGGCCCTCGGAACAGACGAGATGAGCGTACCAGGCAGGCCACGTCGCGCCAACGAGGAAGTCCGCGCGAGCATCGCACCCGACCGCGCCGCGCGTCATTTCTTGATGAGGGTTTAAGCGCCGGCTTGCCGAAGGGGCGGGGAACGACCGTATTACCCCGGCAAGGAAGTTCCTCCCGGAGGACGGCTCTCCTGAGCCGTCCTCCGGGAGGAACTTGCCGGCCGGAGGAATATCCCCGGCTGGTAGGGAACGCTTTCCAGCACCCTCACCCCCCGTCCCTCTCCGGAGTGGAGAGGGGGGAGCAGAAGGTCGTTCTCTCCCTTCTCCTTGCAGGGAAGGGGTGCTGGAAACCGTCTCTAACTGCCGGCGGCGCCGTTTTTCGCCGGAGGCCTGCCGCGCCGCCTTCACCCGCTCGATGAAGGCGAAGTCGGCGGCCTGGGGCGCGCGCGTGTCGCCCTCGAACTTGCCCTGCTTGTAGTTGTCCGCGATGGCCTGCTTCAGCTCCGGGAACGGCTGATAGCCGCGCATGGTGCGCTCCGTCAGTTCCTCCCAGCGCTGGGCGAGAGCCTGCGCCTGCGGGCTCGCCGGGTCGAGGTCGCGGTTGGCCCGGACCTCGGTCAGGAGTGCCCCCCAGGCTTCCTGGACGGCCTGGATCTCTTCGGGCCCTACCAGCTTGCCCGCCTCTTCAAACTGCTTCATCTGCTCGGGTGTGTAGAGCTTCTCGGTCATGGTCATCACCTCAATCGTTTGGAGGAATTCTTCGGCGGAGACCTCCCCCGCCGTGCGCAAGCGAGCGGCGATCGCTTCGAGCCGCTCGCACAGTTTCCGCTGCCATTCGATCTGCTCCCGCAGGCGCGCGAGATGAAGGCCAATGACCTTCAACGGCGAGAAATCGGGCCGATCCAGGCAGTCGCGCACCTCTTCCAGGGGGAAGCCGAGTTGCCGTAGCGAGATCACTCGCTGCAAGCGGGCGACATCGCCGGCCGTGTAGAGGCGGTGTCCTGTCTCGGTATGCAGCGACGGTTTCAGCAGGCCGATGTCGTCGTAGTGGTGGAGCGTACGGATGGTCAGCCCCGTCCGCCGCGCCAGTTCTCCCACCTTCAGGGCCTCGAATCGCATGGCGACCCCTCCTGCCGGCGGCTTCGGGAACCGCGGGCATGACGGAATGATACGACCTCTCGTAACGTGAGGATCAAGGGGAATTTCGCGGAAATTTGGCGAGCGGGGGGTGTGAACCCCCCGGTCCACGACCGACGTCTGGGACAGAACCGGGGGGTTGACACCCCCCGCTCGCCAAAATCGAGTGCGCTATTGCTGACGCTCGTTTTTCGGATCGTAGAAGGGGACGGGCGCCACCGCGGCTCGCAGCAGTCGTCCAGCCGATCGGATCTCGACCCGCGTGCCCGGCTCAGCGAGATCGGGGCGGACGAACGCCAGCCCAATCGGGCGCCCCACGGTCGAGCGACCTGCGATGCTCGTGACGCGGCCGACGATCTCGTCGCCGTCGACGATTAACTGACACTCCAGCGGCAGCGGGCCCGCGTAGCCCGGTGGGAAGGCGATGCCGACCAGGCGCCGCTCCAGCGGCCGTTTCTTCACGATGGCGAGACTGCGCTGGCCGACAAAGAATGTCTTGTTCTTGCCCAGCGCCCACGCCATGTTCGCCTCGTACGGGTTGGTCAGGGCGTCGGTGTCCTGACCGATGATGATGTGCCCCTTCTCCAACCGCAGCAACCGCTGGGCCTCGACGCCGAACGGCCGGATGCCATGCCCACGACCGGCCTCCATCAGGGCTGTCCACACCGACATTGCGTATCCGGCGGGGACGTGGATCTCATAGCCCAGCTCACCGACGAAGCCGACGCGCAGCAGCCGGGCCGGCACTCCCGCGACCGTCCCCTCGCGCGCCGCCAGGTAAGGGAACGCGGACGCCGACAGGTCGATGTCGGTCAGGCCGGCGAGCACCTCGCGCGAGCGCGGCCCGGCGAGGTTCATCGCCGCCCAGTGTCCCGTGGCGTTGACCAGCACGACGTCCATCCGCCACACGATTGCCCAGCGCTGCATCTCCTGAAAGAGAGCTGCTGCCCCGGTCGTCGTCGCGGTGGCGTAGAAGCGATCCTCGCCGAGGCGCGCCACCAGACCGTCGTCGATGACGATGCCCGACTCGTCCAGCGCCAGGGCATAGCTGAGCCGCCCGGTCCGCAGCTGGGCGAACTTCCCCGTGTAGATCCGCTCGAGGAACGCTGCCGCGTCGGCACCGGAAACCTCGAACTTGCCGAGCGTGCCGATGTCAATCAGGCCGACACCGTTCCGCACCGCGAGTGCCTCGTCGAAGATGGCGTCATCGGGTGCTGTTGCCCCGACCGGGTAGTATTCCGGGCGCAGCCAGGGGCCGGCGTAGAGGAAGACCGCCCCGGCTCGCGCGTGCCAGTCGTGGACCGGCGTCCGCCGCAGTGGGTGGAAGCGACGACCCGCGAGCTGGGCCATCGGCACGGGCTGATGGAACGGCCGCGACGTCGTCGTACCCGTCTCGTTGATCGACCTGCCATTGAGGCGGGCCAGGATGCGGACAGCGTTCATGTTCGCAAGCTTGCCCTGGCTCGGCCCCATGCCGACGGTCGTGTAGCGCTTGAGCAACTCGATGTTGTCGTAGCCCTCCTGGTGAGCGTGAACGAAGTCGGCGAGGTGCAGGTCCTCGTCGAGGTCGACGAAGTTCTTCTTCTTGGGGTGATCGAAGATCGGATAAGGATGACTTGGCGGCGGGCCGGTCTGGACAGGCCGCGGCGGGACCGGGCCATCGTGGCGACCGAGAAGCTTTGCTGCCTCCAGGCCGGCGCAGCGACCGTCGGCAAGCTGATCCTCCAGCTTGAAGAAGCCGTTGACGCGGCCCGCCGCGAAGACGCTCTCCGGCAGCGAGCGCGGGACGAACTGCTCAATGGGTCCCACGTAGGTGAAGCGGGCACCCGCCTGGTAGAGCAGCCCGCCGGCAGGTGCCCAGCCGACGCTCATCACGATGCCGTCGCAGTCGAGGCGGACGGCGGCGTCGGACCGCGGCTTCCCGTCGACGTCCAGCGGACAGAGGACCACTGCCGCGACGTTCGTCTTGCCGGGACCGGGCACCGCCTCGAAGACGGTGTGTCCCGCGGACACCTTGATTCCCGCCGCAATGACACGCTGTCCCAGCTCGCCCGTCTCTCCACCGGGCCGCAGGTCGGCGATGCCCACGACCTCGACGCCCGCCTCGCGCAGGTCGAGCGCCACCGCGTAGGCATCGCTGTTGCCGGCGAGGACGACACAGCGGTCGCACGGCTTGACTGCGTAGAGATGCATCAGTCGCTGCGCCGCGGAGCCGAGCATGACCCCCGGCAGGTCGTTGTTGTGGAAGACGGCCGGTTGCTCGACACAGCCGCCCGCCACGAGCAGCGCCCGCGCTCGCAGCTTGGTCAGGCGGCGGTCGTCGAACAGGGCGATCCAGTGGTCGGCATACCAGCCGCCCGCCTGGGTGCCGCAGCGCACTTCCAGCGTGTCGAGCGAGCCGGCCCGGTCGAGCAGCGCGGGCAGGTGACGGCGCGCCGCCGCGTCGTGGGCGTGCTGCCAGTTGAGGCTGCCACCGGGATGCGGTTGCTCGTCGACGAGCACGACCTGAACGCCGCACTCCGCCGCCGCAATCGCAGCCGCCAACCCCGCCGGTCCGGCACCAACGACGAGGAGTTCACAGGTCGCGTAAGACTTCGGCGTGGCCTCGGCGCGGGCGGTGCGGTTGATGCGGCCCAGTCCCGCGACCTTGCGCATCTGCCGCTCGTAGAACGGAAAGAGCCGCCGCGGTGTGTGGAACGCCTTGTAGTAGAAGCCGACCGGCAGGAAGGCGCTGAACCACTCGGTGAAGCGGAGGCGGTCGCGGGCCAGGCCGCCCGCTGTGTTGACCGCCCGCACATCGAGGCCCGACCGGATCGGCAGCACGTCACCGCGCAGGTTGGTGCGCGTGCCGTCCTCGACCATCACGTTGACGTCGTGGTTGGCGAGGCTGTAGACGCCGCGCGGGCGGTGATACTTGAAGCTGCGGCCGAGCAGGCGCACGCCGCTGGCCCACAGGGCGCTGGTCAGCACATCGCCCTCGAAGCCCTGGTAGGCGACGCCCTCGAAGCGGAACTCGACGGGCCGGTTGCGATCGATCCATTCCCCCTCGCGGGGCGGCAGACGCTTAGACATCGGGAGGTGCATCAAAGAGGTAAGTCCGGAGGAACTGGTCGGTGCGGTTGTCGCGCTCGGCGACGAACCAGGTGCCGCTGGGCAGGTGATACCACCACTCGCGCTTGACGCCGGGCTCGCCGCGCCGGTTGAAGACATAGTCGGCCCAGTCTTCGTCGGTGACGGTCCCGGGATCGGGCATGTCACGGACCTCGCCGCCGTAGACGAACTCCTGCGCCGGCCGCGGGCCGTTGATCGGGCAATGAATGATCTTCATGAGTACATCTCAAGAATTCAACCACGGATTACACGGATTACACGGATCAAGAGAACAGGGAAGAAAGCGGGTACAGCATACGGACGCCTTCTATTTGGGTTTCTTTATCCGTGTTATCCGTGTTATCCGTGTTATCCGTGGTTGAATTCTTCTTCAGTGGCCCACGGAGGCGGCGCCCTTCTCGCCGACCAGGCGGAACCGGCGGAAGCGCGACAGGTTGAATGCCCGGATCAGGTCGTGATCGCGGTCGCGTGCCACCGTCCACGCCATCGTCTTGCCGCTGACCGGCGTCGCCTTGAAGCCCCACGTGCCCCATCCGGCGTCGATGTAGAAGCCTCGCACCGGCGTCGTACCCATGATCGGCGAGAAGTCCGGCGTCATGTCCGACAGGCCCGCCCACTGTCGCAGCACGCTCACGTCCGACAAGCACGGGAACAGGTCGAGCATATGTCCGCACAGTCCCTCCGCAAAATCCAACGTCGAGCGCTGCGAGATCAGTTCGTACGGATCGAGCGAGGCGCCGGAAATCAGCTCGCCGCGCGACGACTGGCTCACGTACATGTGCAGGCTCGCCGACACGATGATGTGGTCCAGCCACGGCTTGAGCGGTTCCGTCACGAACGCTTGCAGGGGGTAAATCACCAACGGTGTCCGCAATCCGACCATCTTCGTCATGTGCGTCGTCCAGCCGGCGACCGCCGACAGTACCTTGCGCGTCTTGATGAAGCCGCGGTCGGTGTGGACGCCGGCCACGGCACCGTCGCGCACCTCGATGCCGTTGACGCGCGTCTGCTGGTGGATCTCGACTCCACGCCGATCGGCGCCGCGAGCGTAGGACCAGGCGACGGCATCGTGGCGGGCGATCGCCCCCGGCGGATGGTACAAGGCGCCGACCACCGGCGCCTGGTGCCCGCCGCACGTCAGGTCCATCTCGGGCACACAGCGCTTGATGAACTCCGGTCCG
>JACOUH010000405.1 GCA_016177925.1 Planctomycetota bacterium
GGTAGGCCCCGCGAGCCGAGCGGGGCTGGGCAGAACGGCCCCGCTCGGCTCGCGGGGCCTACCAGCGTCGCAAACTCTCCGTGGCGTGCTTTTTAGCCCGTTTTCGCTGGTCCGGCAAGGAGCAACCGCGATTCCGCCGCAACCACTGGCCTGACCCTTTCGTGAAAGATTCCGTGCCCGGGAACGAACCATTTAGTAAGACAAGCCGTCTTGTTTACACGCCAGGAGGGACACGAGACACCTACCCCGCCGCCCCCCGCACGTCTCCTGAGCGCCCGGAAGGAGTTGCCCGTGACCGTCGACAGTCAAGAATCTGCCATGGGCCGGCCGTGCATGCTTGTCGTCCACGACAACGCGCACCAGGCGTCGGCGCTGGCACGAGCCTTTCGCCGTCTCGGCTGGGACGTTTACCACGCTCGTAGCGGTGCGGAGGCACGCCGGCTGGCTCGGATGCTCGAGCCCGAACTGCTGGTGATGGCGACCGACCTCGAGGAAGAGAGCGGCTGGTTGACCTGCGAGAAGCTGACGCGCGAGCAGCCGCGCGTGAAGGTCTTCCTGGTCGGCGACGCGACCGAACAGCGCAACCACGCCTTCGCTGCCTTCGTCGGCGCCGTTCGCTTGCTCGACGGGCGTGACGGCGTGCAATCCCTAGTCGAGGACGTGTGCGGCCGCACCCTGCCCGCCGCCGGCTGATCCTTTTGGCGAGCGGGGGGTGTGAACCCCCCGGTCCATCGGCCAAATGCGGGTACGCGCTCGGCACTTTTCTTTCGCTCCCCTTCTCGTTAGAACGGCGGCAGGTCGCCAAGGAACCCATCGAGAGGGTAAGCCGATGAGACTTCGCCACCTGTTTCTGCTGCTGATGGTGTGGGCGCTGGGCGAGTCGACAGCCCAGGCACACTTCTTGTTCGTGCGCATCCGTCCGCCGGCCGAGGCGGGCCGCTTCGCCGAGGTCTACTTCAGCGAGCAGGCCGAGGCCGGCGACCCGCGCTTCGTCGACAAGGTCGCCCACACGCGGCTGTGGCTGCAGAAGGCGCCCGGCGCGTTCGAGCCTTTGAAGGTCTTCAAGGCCTCCGATCGGCTGCGGGCGGCCGTGCCGGCGGGGACCGTGTCGGTTGCCGGCCGCTGCGACTACGGGGTCCTGCCGCGCGCCGTGCCGTTCCTGCTGCGCCATTATCCGAAGGCAATCTCTGGCGACCCCGCCGAATTGAACCGGCTGAAACCCTGCAAGGAAGTGCCGTTCGAGCTAATGGCAACCATCGAGGGAGAAAAGATCCATTTTGTCGCTCTCGGCGGTGGCAAACCGATGCCGGGGGTCGTCTTCCACACGGTCGACTCGGACCTGTTCAACGAGAAGCTGACCGCCGATGCGGAGGGCCGGGCGACGTGGAAGGTGCCTTATCCCGGCACCTTCTCCGTCTACACGTCGCGGGTGAGGAACGAGGCGGGCGTGTACGACGGCCGGAAATACCAGGAAGTCCGCGAGTTCGCGACGCTCGCCTTCACCTGGCCGCTCGGCGCCAGGGGCGCCGATCCCGAGGCGGTGAAGCTGTTCGAGGAGGCGCTGGCGTCGCGGGCGGTGTGGAAGGACTTCCCCGGCTTCACCGCCGATGTGGAGGGCAAGCTCGACGGCCGGCCCTTCCGGGGGAAGGTGACGGTGAGTGCCGATGGGACGGTGCAGCTGAAGACGAAGCAGCGCGAGGCGGAGTCGTGGCTGCGCGACCAGCTCGAGTCGATCATCTTGCACCGGGCAGCGCGCGGGACCGGCGACGGTACCCCGCGAGCGAAGCCGGTGCTGCGCTTCGCCGACAACGAGGAGGACCATCCCCTCGGCCGTCTGCTCGTCTTCGAGGGAGGCCGCTTTGCTTCCAGCTACCGCGTCAGGGACAAGCAGATCACCGTGGTCAACCGCCAGATGGGCAAACAGAACATGACCATCACGGTCATCGACAATGAGCGCAATGTGGAGGGAAACTATCTGCCGCGCAGTTACGTCGTGCAATACTGGGACGCCGCGACGGGGGCGCTACAGCGAGCGGAGACGGTGATGGAGAAGTGGACGCGCGTCGGCAAGCTCAACCTGCCCGAGACGCACACGGTAACGTCCGCCTCGGGTACGGGCCTCTCGGTACGAAGTTTCACGCTGTCGAACCACTCCCTCCAGAGGTCCCCGCGCTGACGCTGGGGGCGTGGGTCAACCGCTGCACTGGCCTGCCATCCGCTCGAAATGGGGGCGCGCACTCGGTGTTGTTTCAGGCATTGCTCGCCCTTCATGGCTTCACCGCCAAGGAAGCGCAGATCAGTTCTTTGCTGTTGCGGACAAAGATGTGCCGGTTGGCGTAGGCCGGAGAAGGCCAAACAACCTTCCTTCCCGCGAACGGGAACGTGGGTTCCAGCACGGCGACGCGGCTGATCTCCTTGTAACCCTGGGAAGTGAGCTGAGCGCGAATCAACTCTCCCTTGTCGGTGTAGAGCAGGACGGAATCGCCGTTCGGAGTCAGGTGAATGCTCGCCCCATTTTTCAGGTCGGTCACCTTGGTCGACTCCCAAACCTGCTTGCCGCTGCTTGCCTCCAGGCAGACCAATTCGCCCGACGATTTGGCGGAGAACAGATGGTCGCCCCGGAACAGCGCGGTCGAGGTATGGCTCAAGATCCTTCGGGAGGGAGCTTTCGAGGCGGGCCAGAGCACCTTGGCGGCGGGTTTGTCGGGGTCCAGTTGGAACATCAGACCGCCGATAAGCAAGCGATCCTTGTGGAAGACCGGGGTGGACACCGCATAGTCGCCGCTGGTGAGGAGCCGCTGACGCCAGTAGGTCTTGCCCGTCGCCGGGCCCAAGGAAGTCACTGATTCTTGCGTCCAGACAATCAGCTGTCTTTTCCCGCCGGAGGAAATGACAATCGGCGAGCTGAACGTCACGGATTCATCCAGCGCCTTCCAGACCTCCTTGCCGGTGTCTTTCTGGAGAGCGATGACGCAGGCGCCGGGCTTGCCGCCGGTGAAAAGGAGCAGGAGGTCTCCCTCGATCAGCGGGGACGGTGTGCCGGGGGCAAACGCGACTTGGTACTCCTTCGCCAAGTTTTTCTGCCACAGCACTTCGCCCTTGCGCGCATCGAAACAGAAGAGATGACCGAGCCTGCCGACTGTATATACTTTGCCGTTCTGGACAATCGGCGTCGCAACGGGACCGATCTCCTGGGTTGGGTCGAAGGCCCAGTCCTCGTAGGCGACTTTATAGGCGTAAGTCCAGAGCGCCTTGCCGGTCGTTTCGTCAAAACAGTGGAGGCGTTCCTTGGCCTTGGGGCGCGCCAATTCGGAGTCGGCAAGGTAGACCCTGCCTTGGGCCACCACCGGACTGGACCATCCCCATCCGACCGGGACGCGCCAGCGGACCTTCAACCCATCAGCCGGAAAGGATTCCAGAATGCCGGTTTCGTTCCAGGCGCCGTCGCGGTTGGGCCCGCGCCACTGCGGCCAGTCGTCAGCCCGCAGTGCGGCGGACGGCAGCAACGGGAGGGTGAGGGCGGCAGCCAGGAGTGTCTTGGGGGAGCAGAGCATTGATTACCTCGTCCTGCAAATGGCCGCGTTGCCGAACCAACCCGGGTAATCCTGGTATTCGCTCATCGCTGCGTCCTTCCGGAAAGTGCCTAGTCTTCCCCGCATTGTAACGCAGGTTGCCCTGGACGCCAGCACAAAACGAGCGGCGGTGAGGTTCCCGGACCGGGCCTGCGCCGCCCGACTCATTGACCTGATTCTGCGCCGTGGTTACTCTCGTTGGGAGAGTTTCTCGAATCGACTCCTCGTAGCCCTCACGCTCGAGGAGTCGCTCAAGGCGCAGCCTGCGGAACAACGAGGACGGACATGACAGACAGACCCCAGGACCAGACGATTGCCCGGATGGTGTGCTATGCCGGACGCGTTCAGGGGGTGGGGTTCCGAGCGACGGCCGCGGCGCTGGCGCGCGGATACCCCGTGACGGGCTGGGTGAAAAACCTCGCCGACGGTCGCGTGCAGCTCCTCGCCGAGGGCCCCGAGAAAGCAGTGCGGGCCTTCCTCGAAGAGGTTCGCTCGCGCTTCCGCGGCAACATCAGTGACGAACACGTCGAAGCCCGGTTGCCGAGCGGACGGCCGACGTACTTCCAGGTCGTCCGGTGAATTCGGATCGCCCGCACTCCCCGCTCGCCTGTAGGACGGTTTTTCAAACCGTCCCGGCTTCACTCCCGGACGGTTTGAAAAACCGTCCTACAGAAAGCAGCGGTTCCCAGGCGACTTCTTGGCGGAGGATAGCCCATGTCCAGGGAAGCCTTTGAAAACGCGGTCGCCGCGCTGGTCGAGGCGACTCGGCCCGGCAAGGCGAACGTCCAGGTGGCGACGACGGCCAACCGTACCCTCCTCGCCGAGTGCGAGGGGCTCGACCAGCCGGCGCTCAACCTCGCCCTGGCCCAGCTGGCAGAGGGCCTCGCGATGCGCGGTGTCGAGCACCCCGCCCTGCTGGCGATGGCTTGCGCCGCCCTCGTCGAGCGCGGCGGCAACCCGCGCATCGCCCTCGACCCGCTGCTGAACCGGCTCGAAGAGTCGGCCCGTGATGCCCTTGCCTTCGTCAGGGCCTGTCGCGTCGCGGCGGGCATTTCCGCCGAGGGGCCGGCCGACGACGCCGCCTGCATCCAGGAGCACGGGGCCGACGTGGCCGACCAGAGGCCGAAATGGGGCTGGGCTTGGCGCGGCCTCTCCTACCTGTGCCAGGCCGCGACGGCAATGCTCGGCCGCACGCGCCAGGCAACCGCCCGCGCTCGCGCTCACCCGGGCCTGCCCGCCCTGTGCCGCCGGCTGGCAGTTGTCCGCGAGGACAGCGTCCTACCTTCGCTTCGCTCCCTGGCGCGGATGCTCGACGTCCTGCACGATTTCCCCTCCGCGGTCGAGGCGCTCGCCGACCCCGAGGCGCCGGGACAGCTCGCCCTGCTCGCCTGCGCCGCGGTCGAGCACGACGCAGCGACCGTCGATGCCGCGGCACGCGAAGACGCGCTGCGGCGGCTGGCCGAGAGACTGCGAGACGAGCGTCTGCTCTTCGCGGCGCTGCTGACCCGGGCGTGCGAGGTGCTCGTCGAACGAGGCGGCGAGCTGGCGCTCGTCCTCAGCGCCTTCCTCGACCGGCTGGCGGACACGATCCCGCCGGCGGCCGAATTTGTCGCGGCGTGCCGGGCCGAGTACGACGCCGGCCCCGGCCGCGGCCGCAAGGACGAACCACCCGATGACGAGGAGTGTATCGTCGCGACCGAGTGGGCGGTCCGCGAGCAGCTACCGAGGCAGGGCTGGGCCTGGGTCGGGCTGGGCTCGATGTGCCAGTCGCTGATCGGGCTGTTGTCCGCTTCGGTCGCCGCCCGCCGCGCCGCGCGGGCGCACCCGACGCTCCTAGCGCGCTTGCAGGGATTCGCCGAGGTCCGTGAATCCGAAGTGCTTCAGCACCTGCGTTTCCTCATCATGGTTGTCCGTGTGCTGGACGATGAGGAACTGATCGTCCTGCACCCCGAGCAGCGGCGCGGCTACCGCGTGCGGATCAGCGGGATTGTCCATCTCTGCCAGCTCAACACGCTTCTGGCCGGCGCCCTGATTGGCGACCCGGCGGAGGGCTGGTACCCGGAGCAGCGCGTGTCGCTGACGGAGGCGATCGCGGCGTACACGTCGGGCGCGGCGGCCGCCGCGGGCGAGGGCGATCGATACGGCAGGAGTGGTATGCGGGCCGGCCGATCGAGCGGATGACGGCCGACCTTTGCGTCGAGGCGATGCTAAGCGAGACGGAGACGCACACCTGGCTGGAGCACATCCGCAAGGCGCCGCGTTGAGAGGAGGTTTCACGAGCGCGGGGCAGGGGCCTGCCGGCTGGCAAGGTCCCTGCCCGCGCCCGGGGCGGGGTCAGCTCGACGTCGTGTTGACGCTGTTGCCGACATAGCTGAAGGTGTTGGAAGCGTTGGAGCCCAGGGCGCTGATGGCGGCGATGCAGACGACGATGATCAGGGCCAGCATGACCGCGTACTCGACCGCCGTCGGGCCGTCTTCCGCCTTCAGGAACTTGACGACGCCGCGTTTCAGATTCGACAGCATA
>JACOUH010000406.1 GCA_016177925.1 Planctomycetota bacterium
TACGGCGTCTTCTGCTCGATCTGCTTGCAGACCTCGCGCGTCAGCTCGAACTCGAGGCCTCGGCGGAACGTGTAGTTCTTGAAGATCGGCACGCGGACGGTGTGAACCTTCATGTCATAGTTGGGCTGCGTGGTGTAGCCCAGGAAGGTGAGGTGGCCATCCTGCGCACACGCCGGCAGGAACAGGCCAACGACCGCCAGCGCGGCGCGGGCGGCGCGGGCGGCCGAGCGGACGCGGGATCGTGAAGGCGTGTCGGTGCGGGGGACCACTTGGCCTCTCCTCTTTGACAGGTCTGGGTCTGCCAGCCCCAACGGGGCGGTCGTCAATAGCCAGGGGCGTGAGCCCCTGGCGCAGAACCGTCACCTCTGGTTTTCAGCCCCAACGGGGCGGTCGTTAATAGCCAGGGGCGTGAGCCCCTGGTCCGTCCACGGCAACCCGGCGGCCAGACAGTGGCCGTGTTCAATCTCCGACTGCTGTCGCCCTTTCAGGGCTGGGCCTTATCCTGAACACGGCCTTCCCCAGGGGCTCACGCCCCTGGCTATTGACGATCGCCCCTTCGGGGCTGAGACCACAGGGACGACGGCTCCGCACCAAGGGGCTCACGCCCCTATTGACGATCGCCCCTTCGGGGCGCGCGCAGGGCTCATCGGTTCAGGCTGGGCGGCAGCGGTTGTGGCGGAGGCGGCGCCGGCTCCGGCTGCAACTCGGCCCGGCGCGGCGGTGGGGCAAGTTCCGGCTGCACAGGCGCCGGCTGCGCCGCTGGTCGATCCCCAAGCGGAGTGATCGGCGGCACGCTACCCGGCCCCTTTTCCTTCTCCACCTTCTTCTTCAGCTCGAGCAACCGTTCCGTCGCCAGGCGGCAGTATGGCTCGACGTTCGGATAGCGCAGCCGCACCAGGTCGTAGTAGAACCACGCCGAGCCGGGATGCCCGGTGCGACGATAGAACTCGCCGGTTTCGTAGTCCTTCGCCGCTTGCTGGGCGGCGACGCTGTATAACTGCTTCTCCAGGAAGTCTTTCTTCTTCTGCGCCAGCTCGGGGTAATTGCGCAAGGCCGAGTCGATCAGCAGTCGCGCTTCGGCGACCTTGCGGCCGTCGTAGTCGGGCCCGCCGGTGCTCATGTGCTTGGCGATGATGCCCAACTCGACCGCCTGCGGCGCGTATGGGCTCTCGGGGTAGTGCTGGTGCAGCTGCGTGAAGTAATGGTCCGCTTCCTTGTAATCCTCGTTGAAGAACTTGACGCTGCCGCACAGGAACAGGGCCTTGTCGCCCAGGCCGAGGCTGCCCTTGATGTCGCTGAAGTGGACTTGCTCCAGCGCTCCGACGGCGCGGCCCTCCTCGTCGGCGAACGGCTTGCTCTTATCCATGTGGAAGAAGCGCGGCGTCGTGAACCAGCGTTTGCCGTCCTTGGCCTCGCGTGCCTCCTTCATGGCAGTGCGGGTGTCGTCGAGCCAGTAATTGGCGATCTCAAAGAGATGCTGGTCGGCGACCTCGTTGTACGGGTTGTACGGCCATTGCTTGAGCAACTTGAGGTAAATGTCCGCGGCCTTGGTGTAGCGGCCCAGGAGGCGATAGCACTGCGCCTCGTAGAAGGTCGCCTCGATGACGACCGACTCCTGCGTCTTCTTCGGCTTGTCGGCGATGCTGTGGAACAGGTCGGCGGCCTGAGAATAATTGCCGCGGCGGAACAACTCGTGACCGCCGGCAAGCTTGGCCTCGGGCGAGCCGGGCTCGGGCTGTTTCTCGGGGGCGAGGGTGTCGCCGCGCAGTATCAGGCTGTCGGCCGGCGGCGGGGGCGGCGTCGGCGGCGTCAGCCCGAACCACTCGCAGCCGCTGCACGACAGCGCCCCGGCCAACAGCAGGGGGATGACGCCCGCCCTCTTGTGCCTTGCCTGAGTCCGTTCGGTGTTCACTGGCTCAGTCCCCCGTTCCGCGTGGTCGGCCCACCGGCGGTCGAGGGACGCTGGTTCACCCTCGCTCGCGCTTCGGGCCGGTGCCGTTCTCGTCGACGCTCTCAAGGTACGACAGCAGTCGTGGCCGCCGTCCTTGCAGGTACGTCACGTACTGCCCCAGCAGTCGCCGCACCTCGGCGTCCACCGCCGGGTCGTCTCGCCCCGCCAGGCGCCAGGCCTCGCCCGGTTGCGCCAGCGCCTCCAGCGCTCGCAGCCCCGCTGGCGATAGTGCCTGTCGGTCGCGCTGAACGGGCTGGCAGGCTGGGCAGACAAGGCCACCCGCCGCGACGCTGAACAGGGCCGGCCCCGGCGCTCCTTCGTTCCGGGCCGTACCGCAGCCGGCGCAGCCTTCCAGGACGGGGCAGTAGCCCAGCTCGCACAGGAGCTGCATCTCGAAGCGCATCACGCGCAATCCCGAGCGGACCGGCTCAGCTTCCTGGATGGCGCCGCCCAAACCGCGCAGTGTCTCGACGGCAAGGTCGAACAGTCCAGGGTGCGGATCGTTCTCCTCGGTCCAGGCGTCCAGCAGTTCCGCGACATAATAGGCGCCGTACAGGGACGGCAAGTGCGTCCCCAGGCGCGGGAACCGCTGAACGACTTGCGCCTCGGTCAGCAGGTCGAGTCCGCCCGACGATTTGCGGATCAGGACGATACTGCAAAGCGTCAGCAGGTCAAGGGCATTTTCAAAGGCTGATTTGAGCCGTCGCCCGCCCTTGGCCAGGACGCGCACCTTGCCGAATTCGCGCGTCCATAGCGTGGCGATGCGGCTGGTTTCGCTCCAGTCCGTGGTGCGCAGCACCAGCGCCTGTGCCTTCTCGGTCGCCATGGCGCCCCCCAACGGCGAGCGGGGGGTGTGAACCCCCCGGTTCAACGACACCGGGGGGTTCACACCCCCCGCTCGCCAGGAGGATGTTTCACGCCGCGTACTTGCGGCGCATCTTGTCGAGGAACTGCTTGCTGTCGGCGGTCACGTCCCAGGCGTTGGGCCAGAAGCACAGGTCGACGCACCACCAGTCGTGCGGCACGCCGCACTGGTTGAGCGCCGGCAGCAGTTTGTCGAAGTCGAGCTTGCCAGTGCCGAACGGATTGTGCGTGCTCGTGTTGTGCTCATTGAGCGAACCGTCGGAGTCGATCAGGTGGACGTGCGTTATGCGGCCCTTCAACTTCTCGAGCAGCTCCATCGCTCCGCCCGGAAGGGTTTCCTTCTGGCCGGGCTGATTGGCGCCGATGGCGGCGACGATGTGAGCGTGACAGGTGTCGTAGAGGACGCCGAAGTTCTTGTTGCCCTTGGCGCGCACGGCATCGGCGATTTGCACGATCTCCGACGGCTTGTTGAACAGGAAGCCGGGCTCGAACTCCCAGCAGATGTTCATGCCGTGATCGGCAGCAATCTTGCTGCACTTGTCCCAGACAGTGACGAGGCGGTCCATCCCGGTCTTGGGGTCGATGTCCTTGCCGGTGGTCTGGAAGAAGTTGGGGGACTCGACGGTGTCGACGCGAATGGTCTGAATGCCGAGGTCGGCGCCGAACGTGGTGAAGCCGAGAAACGCGGCAACGTAGGGGACGGGATTCTCGTCGAGGATCGACGGCCCCGGCTTCTTGAAGCTCCACAGGTCGACGGCGATGCCGGAGAACGCCAGGCCGTGGTCGGCGACCTCCTTTTTCAGCCGCTGCCGGTCGGCGCGGGTCGGGTGCGAGTTCGGCGTCGGGTGCGCCCCGAAGCTCCCCAGCTCGACGCCATCGTAGCCCAGGTGCTGCAACTTGTGCAGCACCTCATGGAAGTCGAGCGTCGGCTTCTCCTGATTGAAGATGTAGGCCCAGCTGCCAATCGAGAGTTTCTTCATGGTCGGAGTCCTCGCGGTATTAGCCCGACGCGCCAGCGAGGAAACCTTCACCCCTCGCTGGCGCGTCGGGCTAATCCGTCCATCGTCATTTCCTCTTCTTGTGATCGCCTACGGCGGGCAACGCGCTCCCGTTGACCCCAGGACCGAAGTAGCGCAGCATGACCAGCGGTTCCTTGCCGGTGTTCTCGAACACGACGCCCTGCGTCGCGGCGTCGTGGCTGACGAAGACCTCGTCCTCGGTCAGTTCGCCGAAGCGAATCATCGCCGGTGTCTGCAGCGTCAGCTTGCCGATGCGCCCCGTCCCCTGCACCGTGATGAGGCCATACGCTCCCGCGTCCTTGATCGTCACCTTCGCTCCCGGCTGCAGCGTCAGCTCTCGGGCGCTGAACAGCTCCTCGCCGTCGACCTTGCCGTAGACAATCCACTTGTCGACGTGGTTGGCCCCATCCCCGCCGCTTGCCGCGATCGGCTCGAGGTAGTGGTGGTCCTTGAAGCTCGGATCGACGTTCGCCTCCCAGTCGAGCGCCTCGACCATGTAGTCAAGGTCGTGGTGCTTCTCCCGGGGGAAGTCCTTGGTCAAGAGGCTCCACGGGACGGCGCGGCCCTCGACCATCGACTGGTACATGCCGAAGACGTCGGAGCCCCACTGTGGTTCGTAGGTGACCAGCGATCCGGGGGCGTGCAGGAGGCACGGCGGCACCAGCCAGCCGGTGCCGGGCTTCAGACGATAGGCCTTGCTGTAGTCGAGGATGCCGTTGTCTCCTTCGTTCCAGCGCTCCAGGCAGCGGCGGACATCGTCCTTGGTAGTGCCGGGCTCCAGGCCGAAGAAGGTGTAGGGGAAGTTGTTGCCCAGGGCATTGAGCTGGGGTGGAAAATAATAGCTCTCCGGCTTACCCTGCTGATTCACCAGGGCGGCCTGCTTGTTGCTCTGGTGCATGTGGTGCGGGATCGGCCCGAGGTTGTCGAAGAACTTGCTGTAGACGGGCCAGCGCTTATAGCGATCCCAAATAGCGGCACCGACCAACCGTTTCCCCTCTAACTCGACGGCGTCGCGCAGGGTGAAGACGCGTTTGCCTTCGTGGACGACGTAGCTGAGGCCCTCGTCGGCCGGGGCGCCTTCGTTGGCGGCCGCCGTCGTCGAGGCGAACCAGCGCTCGTCGATGCCGCCGCGATGGGCCCCGAGAGCGTAGACGTCCTGTGGGGCCAGCTTGATGCGGCGGCCCGGCATGAGGAACGAGCGCGGCACCCACGTCGGCGCCAGCCGCAACAGGCCCTCGCCGGCTTCCAGCGCTTGTCGCATCGCCGCGGCATCCGCCTTGTGAGTGCTGGCGGGCCCTGTCGTCTTGGAGGAAGAGGTCTTCTCTGTCATGCGTTGTACTCCAGGGTAGGCCCCGCGAGCCGAGCGGGGCTGGGCAGA
>JACOUH010000407.1 GCA_016177925.1 Planctomycetota bacterium
GATGCCGTGGGCCCCAAGTCATACCCGGCTTCGTAAGCCACGACCAGATCGAACCCGCCCGGGCCGAGCAGTTCACAGACCGGCGGGTTCCTCGCGTTCAACAACGCCCCGATCCTGCCGCCCGCCCGAACCCATCACCACCAAGTCACGCCTGCAACAGCGGTACTGCCGTCGTGTTAACCATTCCTGATCGCCCGAGTTCGGAGCGCTGATGATGGGTGCAGTTCCGACCGTTTTGTACGGGGAGGACAATCCCGCCGATGTGTTCTTGCTTCAGACCGCGTTCGATGAAGCCGGAATCATTGTCGACTTGCACGTGGCGTCAGACGGCGAAGCTGCCCTCGCGTATCTCCTGAACGGCAGGCCGAATCCCGCACTTGTCGTCCTCGATCTCAATCTGCCCAAGATTGCTGGCTCTACGCGATCATCCTGGGACCTGATGCCCTGAGTCGGGCGGTTTGTGGAGTGTGCCACTCGACGCCAGTATGGAGCAATACCCTGAGTCGATAGTTTTTGAAGCTCGCGAAACCGTGGCCGACTCGCTTGACATTCTTGATGGAAAGGTTGAGGGCCTCGGTGCGGCCGTTACTGTATCGGCGGTCGAAGTAGTTGAGGAGCTGGGCTTGCCATTCCTCGATGACGAGCGCGAGGGTCATGATCTCGGGGATGTCGGCGTGGTCGGCGCACCAGCTGTAGAAGCGGAACAGGCGCTTCTCGGCGTCGCGGCGGCCGTCGGCTTTGTACACGTCTCTCAGGAGCTCCTTGGCGACCCACACGCAGCCGACCTCCTCGAACGGGTCAGCCGCGGCGAGAGCCGCTTCGAGCCTGCCGGCGCTGCGCTCGGTGTGACGTTCGGCACCCATAAGCAGGATCTTGCGAACCTGATAGAGCGGGTCGTTCTTGCGGCCACGGTGGCCGAGTGTCTCGTTTTGGACTCGGCGGCGGGCGGCGTCGACACGCCGGTTCGCGAGCCGCACGGCGTGAAATGGGTCCAGCACCAGGACTGCGCGGGACACCTCGGCGCGGATGCCGTTGAGGTAGCCGCGGTGCGGGTCAATCGCACAGACCTCGATCTCACCGCGCCATTCCGGGCCGCGCGCCTTGAGCCAGGTGCGTACCGCCGTGGCGTCGCGGCCTGGCACCAGATCCAGCACGAGCGACCGGTCCAGGTCGACGAAGCTCGTCACATATTGGGTTGCCGCGTCCGGCGTCGCCTTCAAGAAGCTCGTCTCGTCGACACCGAGCGCTCTCACGCCCTCGAGACGCGCCGGGTCATCGACGAGCGGCCGGCCGTGATCCTCGACCGCGGCCATCGCGGTGTGCCAGCCGACACCGAAACGGCGGGCCTGCTCGGCGACCGAGCAGTTGTTCTCGCCGACCTGCCGGCAGATCTCGGCCCGCACACGCTCGGTCAGCACCTTCCGCAGACCAGCGAAGGACCGCTGCTCCGTCCAAGACTTCGTCGGACACGCCGACTCCTCACACTTCCAGACACGCTTCACCCACACGACGACCACCGGCCTGCCCGACACCTCCAGGTCACGAAGCTTCGCCGGCCGCCGATCCTTTGACGACGCAACGACACCACATTGCGGGCAGCCGACCGGCTCCGGCACCGTCTCGATCATCACCCACGTCTCACCGTCATCACCGGCGACAAGACCGACGATCTGGAAGCCGTGCTCGTCCAGCGCAAGCAGACGCGCAAGCAATTCTGTTGTAACGTTCTCCGCCACGGCCTGGGATCTCCTGACTTGCAGTCCAATATGCCGCAAGACTGTCGAGATCTCAGGCCGCCAACGTGGATGGTCGATTCCAGCTACTCAAACCAGCTGGAACTTCCTCCCATCCCAGCTTCATCGCGCGGAGCCAGATTGCTGGGCTCGAGGTGTTGGAGAGGATCCGCCGCCAACCCAAGACGTCCCGCCTCCCGGTTCTCGTCCTCACCACGTCACGAGATGTCCAGGACCTTGACCGAGCCCGTGAGCTTGGCGCCAATGCCTACTTGAGCA
>JACOUH010000079.1 GCA_016177925.1 Planctomycetota bacterium
ACCGGCCAGCCAGGTCGACATCCGCCGCCCGCCGGACATCGGCGACTACATCGGCCGCACCATCGAGTGCAAGATCCTCAAGATCGACGAGGCCCGCCGCAACATCGTCGTCTCCCGCCGCAAACTGCTCGAAGACCAGCGCGAGGAAATGAAGAAGAAGCTGCTCGCCGAGATCGAGCCAGGCCAGGTCCGCAAGGGCGTCGTCAAGAACATCGCCGACTTCGGCGCCTTCGTCGACCTCGGCGGCATCGACGGCCTCTTGCACATCACCGACATGCGCTGGGAACGCGTCGTCAACCCGCGCGAGGTCGTCAAGATCGACGAGCAGCTCGAGGTCTACGTCCTCACCGTCGATAAGGAAAAGGAAAAGATCGCCCTGTCGCTCAAGCACCTGATGCCGAACCCGTGGGACAACGTGGCCGCCAAGTATCCGGTCGGCAGCCGGCACAAGGGCGAGGTCGTCAACGTGATGTCCTACGGCGCCTTCGTCAAGTTGGAGCCGGGCATCGAGGGACTGGTCCACATCAGCGAGATGAGCTGGACGCGCCGCATCAACCACCCCAATGAGGTCGTCTCCGGCGGTGATGCGGTCGAGGTGATGGTACTGAACATCAACAAGGAGAAGCAGGAAATCAGCCTGGGGATCAAGCCGGTCCAGCCCAATCCCTGGGACGAGGTCGTCGGCAAGTATCCGCCGGGGACGGTCGTCCACGGCACGGTCCGCAACCTGACCAACTACGGCGCCTTTGTCGAGATCGAAGAGGGCATCGATGGCCTCTTGCATGTTTCCGACATGAACTGGACCAAAAAAGTCGCTCACCCTTCCGAGGTCGTCAAGAAGGGCGACAAGGTGACCTGCGTCGTCCTCAACGTCGACCTGGAGCGCAAGCGGATCGCACTGGGTCTGAAGCAGCTCAAGGGCGATCCGTGGGAGGGGGACATCCCGGGCCGCTATCGCCCCGGCGATCTGAAGACGGGCAAGGTGACCAAGCTCACCAATTTCGGGGTCTTCGTCGAACTGGAGGAGGGGCTGGAGGGCCTCTTGCACATCTCGGAGCTGGCCGACCACAAGGTGGAAAGCCCCGAGGACATCGTCAAGGTCGGCGATAGCATCGAGGTCCGCATCCTGCGCGTCGACGCGGCCGAGCGCAAGATTGGCCTGTCACGCAAACGCCTCCAGCAGGGCCCCGGCGAGGAAACCGAGGAGGAGGCCGCCCCGCAGCGACCCCAGCGCGAGCTGCGCGGCGGCACCGGTTCCGGCGGTGGGCAGCTCTTCAACGTCCCACCCAAACCCGAGTAGCGAGCCGCCGGATTCGTGGCCGGGGCTTCGCGGACTCAGCCCCGGGGCCGTCCGGGGCTTCGCGGACTCAGCCCCGGCCACGAACCGTTTCTTGGAGGGATGAGATGGCCATCAGCAGGGCAGAACCGGGCAAGACGCGTATCGGCTGGATCGGCACCGGCGTTATGGGACGCTGGATGTGTCAGCATCTCATGACCAAGGGCTTCGCCGCCGCCGTCTACAATCGCTCGAAGGACAAGGCCCAGCCGCTCCTCGACGCTGGTGCCGCCTGGGCTGACACGCCGCGGGCCGTCGCCGAGCGCTCCGACGTCGTCTTCGCGATCGTCGGCTTCCCCCGCGATGTACGCGAGGTCTTCCTCGGAAAGGACGGCGCGCTGGCCGGTAGCAAGCCCGGCAATGTGCTGGTCGACATGACGACCAGCGAACCGTCCCTGGCGCGCGAGATTTATGAGGCGGCGAAGGGAAAGAGCGTGGCCAGCGTCGATGCTCCAGTCTCCGGCGGCGACGTTGGGGCGAAGAACGCGGCCCTATCGATCATGGTTGGCGGCGCGGCGGAGGCGGTCGAGGCGGTGCGACCGCTCTTGGAGTGCATGGGCAAGACAATCATCCACCAAGGGCCCGCCGGCGCCGGCCAGCACACCAAGATGGTCAACCAGGTCCTGATCGCCAGCAACATGATCGGCGTCTGCGAAGCGCTGCTGTACGGCTCCAAGGCGGGGCTGGACCTCGAGACGGTTCTGAAGTCGGTCGGTGGCGGAGCGGCGGCGAGCTGGTCGCTGAACAACCTGGGGCCGCGCATCATCGCCCGCAATTTCGAGCCGGGCTTCTTCGTCGAGCACTTCATCAAGGACATGAAGATCGCCCTGGACGAGGCGGAGCGGATGAACCTGGCGCTGCCGGGGCTGGCGCTGGCAAAGCAGCTATACGAGGCCGTCCGTGCCCAGGGCTACGGCAAGAAGGGGACGCACGCCCTGATGCTGGCCCTGGAGTCGATGAGCGCTCTACGGAACTGATGAATGATGAATGATGAATGGAAGAAAGACTCTCCTTGTCTTCCATTCATCATTCATCATTCATCATTCATCAGTTCTGCGATCGGCTTGCCGTCCCTCACGATGGGAACGGGCCGCCCTGAGAAGTCGGGAAGGGTGATCCGCTCGCCGTCGATGCCGAGGTGACGGTAGACGGTCGCCAGGAAGTCGTGCGGCCCGACCCGGCGCTCCACGACGTCCTCGCCCTTCTTATCCGTCGCGCCGATCACTCGGCCCCCCGCGATGCCGCCGCCGGCCCACAGCATGGAGTTGGCGCGCGGCCAGTGGTCGCGACCCGGCTGCGTCGTCCCGGCCGCTGCACTGGCGACCCCGCCGCCGCTGCTGGCCGCGTAGGAGATGCGCGGCGTGCGGCCGAATTCCCCCGTGACGACCACCAGCACCCGCCTGTCCAGGCCGCGCTCGTACAGGTCCTCGACCAGGGCGGAGACGGCTTGGTCGAAGAACGGCGCACGGTACTTCAGGGCGTCGAAGACGTGGTGGTTGACGGCATGGTCGTCCCAGTTGGCGACCCGGCCACACAGGGGACCGTCCAGGGTGGTGGTGATGATGTCCACGCCGGCCTCGGCCAGGCGGCGGGCCATCAGGAGCTGCTGGCCCCACTGGTTGCGGCCGTAGCGCTGGCGCACCTTGTCGGGCTCCCGGCCCAGGTCGAACGCCCGTGCCGCTTCGGGGCTGGTCAGCAAGGTCAGCGCCTGCCGCTCGAAGCGGTCCAGGGACCGCATGACCCCCGAGCGGTCGATGTCGCGGCGCAGCTCATCGAACCGCTTCTTCAGGCCAACCCGCTCGACGAGCCGTTGCGCCTCGCGGGGGTCGGTGAGGCCGACGTTGGGGACGCGGAAGTCGGGGGCGTTGGGATCGCCGGTGACGGCAAAGGGGGCATACGACTCGCCCAGGTAGGCGGGCCCCGCGATGATGAAGCCGTCGTAGCGGACGATGGGATTCACCCCAACGTAATTGGGGAGCTTGCGACGCTCGGCGGCGCGCAGGTAGTGGGCAACGGTCATGAAGTCGGGCAGCGCGGGCCTCTCCTTGTCCTGGGCATCGGCGTCGCCCGAGAGCAGTTGCAGCGATCCCGCCGGGTGACCGCCGCCGGTGTGGACCATCGAGCGGAGGACGGCGAATCGGTGGGAGAGGGCCGCCTGGCGGGGCAGCAGTTCGCCGACGCGCAGGTCGGGCGTGCGCGTGGCGATGGCCTTGTACGGCCCGCGGTACTCGGCGGGAGCGTCGGGCTTGGGATCATAGGTTTCCAGGTGGCTGGCACCGCCGCGCAGCCAGACGACGATGACCGCCGTCCGTTCGCGGGGCGCGGCGCCGGCCTCAGCCCGCAGGCGGAGCAAGCCAGGCAACGACAGGCTGCCGAACGCGGCCAGTCCTGCTCGCAGGAACTCCCGACGGGACACACTTGATCGCTTCGTGGCGGCAGGGTGGAACATCGAAGCCATTGGACTCCCGACTGGCTGGGAAGGAAACGCTTCTGGAACACATCGGCAGGAGGGCGGCGGCCGCGGACCTGGGCAATCCTTGACCTTCAGTGTACCCGCGCTCCCGCCAGCAGGGAAGCAAAGGGACGCGGATGATCGGCTTTGGGGATGGGTGATAGTTCTTGAGTGTCTTCAGAAGCTCACGCCCACTTCTGCGCGACTTCAAATTCGAGCAACCCCTGCACAGGTTCGGGATCACCGGCCCGTGTTCCGCCTCGCGCGCCGCCTCTTCGGCGCGACTGTCTGGGGCGTTCCTGCGGGGATGAGGGTGGAAATGGTCTGGGAGAGGATCGGCTCACGTCCCAACAACTCTCGAAGCGTGACGGGGGACGGGATGCCGAGAACGGCGGCAATCGCCGTATCAACCTCAACCCGAGTCGGGTCGATTGCGACCGCCGGGAGGTAGTCGAACTCCGACAAGGCGAGGCGGTCATACGCCGCCGCCAGGGCCGACAAGTCCTCCACATCAAGACCAAGAATATCAAGAACGGGTAGGCGTCCGAGTGTCGGCTTTTTGAATTGAACCCAGGCCCCTTCTGTCTCCTCGCGGCACCCCAAGAGGAGCAGGAAGGCGAACGTGGAGTTTAGCCAGAGTACCAACGCCTTTTCTGCCTTCTCCATCCTCACCGGGTCGCACTTGAGAACTGTCGGCCACCAGATGTTTGCGAGCGCTTTCTGCGGCAGTCGCACGGCAAGCAGTCGCTTCGTGTTGAGCCGCACCCGTTGCACGATTTGCACGCGCCCGGCCTTGGGCCACAGGGCCGTGTGCTTCCGGAGTTTTCGCCCTTTCAGAGCTGCCGAGAGCGGCGTGAGATAACGATTGGACTGGCACTGCATGGTCGTGATGACAGAGGCGTCATGATCCAAGAGAGCAGGGTACGATGTCCTGCCGCCGGACTTGGCAAAGCCATCGGCGATGTCCCGCGGGTCCGGTCCCAAGTCAGCAAACCTCCCAAGGGGGCAGAGTGGCAACTCGCCGCATACCCCTTCCCCTGGCAGGTACAGCGTCCCTCGTTGCAGATGAAACAGCGCCCTGGTCAGGTCTGACTGAGCGAACGCGCAGGGCAATTCCCAGGCGTGACAGGACTTCAAGTCTTCCCACGGGATGCTGACCACCTCGCCAAGCTTCCTCCCCCCGACGTTCGCTTCCAGAGCCGTTTCCTGGGTTTCGAGGTCCGGAACGTGACCGGCAACGCACCGTGCTAGACTCAGGGCTTCGACCGCGCTGCGGGGCTGCTGCCACAGGTTCACGCACGTCGTCACACGACCGAAAGTGGACTCCCCCTCCCGCAGTTTTCGGGCGACGAGCAGGACTTCGCTGAGATTGGTATTCTCCGAGAAATTCCACTGTTTCGGGGCATGGCTGCATACGAGGTACTCCAGGCGATACTTTTCCGCCAAGAGTTTGCGCGTTTCCTGCCACGCGATGCCGGTCAGTACAGCGCGCGGCAGGACCAAGGAAAGCCGGCCACCCGGTTTGATCGCGGTGTCGGCGAGGGCGGTGAACACTGCGGCCATGCCGGCGGTAATGCTGGCTCGCACATGCCGGTCACGGACCATGTTCCGAAGCCGCTTCTGAATTCCGGGGCGGTCAGCCGCCGGGATATTGCCAAAGAGGAGATTCGGTTGTCGGCTGCTGGTGAAGGGCGGGTTCATGACGCACAAGTCAAGGTCGGGGTAGCCGACGAGACGGCCAGCGGGGAACTTCCCCGTTGCCGTTGGGATAGTCGCCCGGCTGAACAACCTTCCGATCGTCTGCCGCGACTCGAAAAACTCCAAGCTCCCCAAGTCAACCGAATCACCCCCAAGGCTCATACAAGCCAGATTGGTCACATTGTATGGCGGTATCGGGGACGCGGAGCGACAAAGTGGAGGCCGTCAGGTGGATCGCGGATGGCAGGACATCGAACCCGTAAAGCACCTTCTCGACGACTGCGGCCTGGAACTGATTGATCTGCGGGACAACTCCCCGCTCCCCACAAGACCACACATAGTTGTCAAGCAGGGAGTCGGCTGCGGCCATCAATAGCGTCCCTGTCCCACAGGCGAAGTCGGCGACGGCCAGCCCCTTGACGGCTTCAAGGTCGGACCAGTCGAGGCGGTCGCTCTGGGGGAGGGACAACTTCAACAGCAATGTTGCCGCTGGAATCGACGTGTAGAAGGCGCCGAGGTGCTTTGCCTCGGCAAGCAGTCGATGAAAGATGCGTCCCGCAAGGTCATGGCGCAGTGCCGCCCGGCGCCCGACAACCCAAAGCGCGGTGTCGGCCATCTCCTGAACGGCTCGCCGCATGTCGTCATTCGCCGTGAGGGAGTCAAGAACGTGGAACGCCGTATCAAAGATCGGCCAGTAGTTGATTTCGTCAAGGATGAGCCGCCAGTGCTCGCGCAGGTTCTTCACAATGTCCGCGTCGGACGCGAACCGCCTGAGAGGGGAAACTCTGGTCTGGGTCTGCGCCAATACCTCCTGAAAGATCATCGCGTTGACGAGGATCAGCCCTGCGATCCGTGCGGTTGCCTGACGCTTCTGGGCGCCCATCTGGCCCTTTTCTCGAACACCCAGAGCGAGGCCCATTCGCTCGATCGTGGCGGGCTGACTGCGCAACCCCCCGAGAAACTCGCTGATGGCGTCCTGCATCCTCACCACGGCGTTTTCCAAGGTAGTGTCTTGGGCGAGTTGTTCATAGGACCGGCGAAGGGCAGCGGAGAGGTCATCCACGCCACCGCCATCAAAATCCGGAACGGTAGCGCCGACGAACAGATCGCGGGTCAATTCGCTTGCTTCGGTGAGGATGGCAAATTGCAAGGTCGCGGAGGCCAACCCCTCTTTCTGTGCCTTGAGGGCAAGTTGCCGAAGCCGCGCCGGGTAGACGACGGCCACGCCAATGTGAGCAACGCCATCGCTGAGTCGCCCCTGTGCCTTTTCGTAGGCCCGTTTCGCCGCACTCGGCGTGCTGGACCACTCTGCCTCAATGACGAGTCTCAACCCCTGAAAATCAAGCAAGACGTCCGGCATTTGCACGCTGCTCTTGCCCTTGTTGTGAACCTGAAGGATTTGTTCAGGAGCGGCGACAAGGCCACGCTCCACGAGCAGTTGCGCAAGGAGGACATTGGCGACTTCTTGGCGTGAGGGCATGGTGCGCGAAGGGTCAGTGGGGGCGCAATCAAGGCCGGCGCCCGAGGACGGCAGGCTGGGCATCATGTCCAGTGCGAGTGTGCAACGACCTTGCGGCCCATTCGTATCGCGCCTCTGGAGAGGCGTCAATAAAAAAACAATCGGCATTTAAGGAAAAGTTGGAATAACCGACATGATTGTGCGGACCCGTGGACGGACGGTCAGCGGAGAGAGCGACTGCTAATCGCAAGAGCCACACATTACCGAGAAAATTGAGGCAAGGGCAAACAGGCCGCTTGGGGTCTTTTCATTTCTGAATTGCGTTGCGCTCCGGCGAAATGCGTTGCGCGTGGGCAATGCGTTGCAAAGCCCTGTGTGTGTGCGCCGCGCAATGCAATCCATTAAGCCGTTGAGCCAACGAGACGTACGACCGGGGTTCGTTGCCTGTGGTTCCGCCGCGGCTGTTACCCTCGTTTGAACCGTCCCGGCCAGGGACTTGTCTCGTCGGTCAGCTCTCCACGGCTCGGAGAGGAGGGCGCGTCGCCCTGGCTGGTCCGCGCAGACCGGACGTCGGGACGCGCCGTCGTTTCGCCAGGGGATCGATGTACCAGCGGTAGCCGCCGGTGTCGCTGAAGAACAGGTACTTCCGGTTCTCCTCCCACCAGGCCCGCCACTGCTCGGGCTTCGCATCCGTCCCCGGCCCTTCCGGCGCGTACCGGCCCAGCAGCCGCCGCGCAGGGCCCTGATCCCCAAGACCAGCGATCGCTTTGGGAAAGAACTCGGGGGAAGACGGTGGGACGCCGAACGACCGGGCCTCGACGTCCATGAGGAGCCCCTGGCCATCGCCTGCGTGGAGGTAGTCCCGGGCATCTTTGAACCACTCAACGAGTTGCGCGCGTGTCTTCCCCTTGAGCTTCGCGTAGGTTTCCTTCGTCAAGTAATACTCCAGGGCCTTCAGGTCTTCGTCCGACCCCTGCAAGCGGCGGGCAATCGCGTCGCGGTCGAAAATCCGCGTGCCCTGGGTGAACACGCACGGCGTTCGGACGATGGGGCGGTCCTCGGTGAAGCGGGAGACATAAGCAATGGCATTGACGAGCAGGGCCCGGCCGGCGTTGCTCATCTCCGACGGGGCCAGGTCGAAGCCGAAGTGGAGCAGGTGGCCCTGACGCCAGACGGCTCCAGCTTGCGGCGTCTTATAGTTGATGCCCCCGCAGAGCACCTCCAACTCGGGCGCCTGTTCGTGCTCGTGCGTGTAGGTACACCAGCCGGGGATGCGATCCTTCTTCCCGTCGCGGGCCAGCGGCAGCACGTCCACCGACCTGTCGGAGACAGCGTTCTTCCAGGCCTCGGGCGTACCGAAGGGCATGGTCTTCTTGACGTCGATGGCAAGGGGCGAGCGGAAGGCCTCGTGTCGGACGCGTAACCCGTACGCGTAGGGGTCCAGGCATGTTCAGCCGGCCCCGCCGATGATCTGCCACTGCCCTGCCAGCAGCAGGCCGGCGCTGCCCAGCAGGACAGTCGGCTTCGACCACTCTTCCAGCTTGCCGAACGGAGACTTCGCCTTGCGGAGGTCCGTGTCTCGCTGCGACCAGTCCAGCAGCACGACGTCGGCTCCCTTCGCGGCGGTGGGGTCGAAGCGCTCGCGGTCGGCGACCGTCGCCTGCTTGAAGTGCTTCCTCAAGAAGGCATCGTAGTCGACCGCCCGAGGGCTTTTGGCGTTACCGACGTACAGGACGCGCAAGGGCAGCACCGGCTCACCGGCCACGCCCTTGGCACAGCAGACGCCCACGGCCGCCACGGCTAGCAGGCTCGCCCATCGTCTCATGGTCGTCTTCTCCCGGTGAAGGGGCTCTGCTCATTGTGCCCCGGCACGAACCCCTGTCAAGGAGCCAGCACGAACCCTCGTAGGGACAGCCGGCTCGGCTGTCCCATGCTACAACTACGACAGGCGAGCCGCCTGTCGCTACGGGGTCGACTGTCAAGGTGCTAGCACGAAACGGTAGTTGGGGGCTTTGGTGTGAAGAAAGACCCGCAACGGGGGTGGCATGCTTTCGCGGCCCGCGCTGGTTTCGCCCAGAGGTTGACCCTGGGGGCCGCGAAAGCATGGCACACACCGGAGCATTCGATTGGTTACAGAGAAGCATCCCTCTACCGTTTGGTGCTAGCACTTGCGGCGGTAAGGAGAGGTCCTATAATCATCAAAAGTGACGGACTTCCCCCGCCGATGAGCGGGGCGACTCAGTGAGAAAACCCGATGCGCACGTGGCTGAACAACGTGCTGCTGGCGATCCGCACGATCGCGCAGGGCATGTACATAACCCTCTGGTACTTTATCCAGACGTATCGCCGCAAGACTTTCACCGAACGCTACGAGTATCCCGAGCTGCCGGTGCCCGTCAAGCCGCGCTACCGCGGCTACCACCGCTTCGACCTGACCACCTGCATCGGCTGCGACAAGTGCGCTCGGGCCTGTCCCGTCGACTGCATCTACATCGAGAAGGAAAAGGCCAAGCCGCCGGCCAAGGGCTTCATCGTTAACGGCTTCAAGATCGACTACACCAAGTGCATGTTTTGCGCCCTCTGCGTCGACCCGTGTCCAGTCGACTGCATCTTCATGGGCTCCAATTACGACATCAGCTGCTACAGCCGGGACGGCTGTATCGTCGACTACGCCAAGTTGCCGCTGGAGGTGGCGTGGGGCCAGGCGACGCTGAACCCGACGGCAGTGGCGGCATCGAAGCTAACGGCCGAGCCGGTCTGGGTCAAACCGCCGCCGACGGCCGCGCCCGCCGCCCCGGCGAAGAGCTAACTGCGAGGCAGCAGGAGAGGCAACATGGCTGCCAGAAAATCCGGTCCCACCAAGAAGTACTTCACGCCGGCGCAGGCCAACGCAATGCTGCCCCTGGTGCGCCGCATCGTCCAGGACATCACCGAACTGGCCAGCGCGCTGCGTGAGCGTCAGGAGCGCATCGCCCGGGCCGCGAGGCCGACAAGGAGGGAAGCGGACGAGACGGGCCGCGAGGAGCTGGACCGGGTCGAGGAGACCCTTCAGGCCGAGGAAGAGTTCGAGCGCGGCCGCGAGCGGATGACTGGATACGTTAAGGAGCTGCGCAAGCTCGGCGTCGAGTTGAAGGACTTCTTCGTGGGTCTGATCGACTTCCCGTGCTGGATGGATGGTCGAGAGGTCTATCTCTGCTGGCGCCAGGGCGAGCCCGAGGTGGGGCACTGGCACGAGGTCGACGCTGGCTTCGCCGGCCGGCAGAAGCTGCTGCAAGAAGCCCATTAGCCCGACGCGCAAGCGAGGACAAGCCTGATGCTTCCCCTGGTCGGCTACATGCTGTTGTTCCTGGTGATCGCCGTGGTGTTCGTGGCGTTCCACCTCCTGATCGGCAGGTTTGTCCGTCCGAACCGGCCGAACACCGAGAAGGCGACGATCTACGAGTGCGGCGAGCCGACCATCGGCAGCGCCTGGATTCAGTTCGACCTGCGTTTCTACGTCGTCGCCCTGCTGTTCGTCATCTTCGATGTCGAGGTGGCGTTCTTCTTTCCGTGGGCGGTCGTCTTCGGCCAGGCCAACGCGGTCGCCCAGCAGACGTCGGTGCCCGAGACGGCTGAGGAGCGCCAGGCCTACGATGAGCACATGCGCCAGCTGATCCCCGACTATCCCGAGAACCAGTTGGCGCTGCGAAAGCACGTTGCCGGCGATGAGGAGGAGCGACACCTGCTCGAGGTCGAGGTGAAGAGCAACAGCGAGGGCACACGGTCGCTGGCCTGGATGGCCCTGTTCGACATTCTTGTCTTTTTCGGCGTGCTGCTGGTCGGGTTCGCCTACCTGTGGAAGCGCGGCGACCTGGCCTGGGTGCGCAGTGTCAGTTCGGAGGGCGTGGCGCCGTTGCCATCGGTCGTCAAGGAGGAGCCGCGGCAGTTGGTCGGGGCCGGAACAGGTTCTTGAACACTCTCTCTTCGAGGAGTAGCGATATGGGATGGCTGGAAGGGTTCGGCAAGGAGGAGAACGTCATCACGACGACGCTCGAGCAGGCGGTCAACTGGGCGCGGGAGTCGAGCATGTGGCCGATGACGTTCGGCCTGGCCTGCTGCGCCATCGAGATGATGGCGACAGGTGCCTCGCGCTTCGACATGGACCGCTTCGGTGCTGGCGCTTTCCGCGCCACGCCGCGCCAGGCCGACCTGATGATCGTCGCCGGCACCGTCAACTTCAAGATGGCGAGTCGGGTGCGACGACTGTATAACCAGATGCCCGATCCGAAGTTCGTCATCGCGATGGGCGCCTGCACCTGCGGTGGCGGGCCCTACTACAAGTACGGCTACAACGTCGTCAAGGGTGTCGACCTGGTGGTGCCGGTCGACGTCTACGTCCCCGGCTGCCCGCCGCGGCCCGAGGCGCTGCTGGAGGGCCTGATGCGGATTCAGGACAAGGTGCGGGCGATGAAGGATCTGACCAGGGGCCAGCCGCTCGAGGTGCCGATCCCCTGTCGCACCGGTTACACGATGCTGCCCGACGAACTGAGCACCCACGAGAAGGCGAACGCCTTCGTCAAGAAGACCAAGGAACAGGCTACGCCGGCCAAGGCGTGATTCCCTTCAGCCGGCGAGCGGGGGGCGTGAGCCCCCTGATAACGTCATCAGGGGGCTCACGCCCCCCGCTCGCCGAGCCCGAGCGAGGTATCATGAAGGCCGCGGAAATCATTCCCATCCTCGAAGAGAAGTTCGGCGACCGAATCCGGGGGAAGAACCTCGAGGCGATCGACCCGTTCGTCGTGGTGGCGCCGTCGGACCTGCTCGAGGTCGCCCGTTTCCTGCGCGACGACAGCCGGCTCCGCTTCGACATCCTTAACTGTATCAGCGGCGTTGATTACCTCGAGCCGGACCCGAAGAAGGCGCCCAAGGCCGGCTTCGAGCCACACATGGAAGTCGTCTACCATCTGCAGAGCTTCACGCACCGGCACCGCTTCGTGCTAAAGGTGATCCTGCCGCGCTGGAAGGACGACAAACCCGGCGAACTGCCCGAGGTGCCGTCGGTCACGTCGCTGTGGCGCGCCGCCGACTGGCACGAGCGCGAGGTCTACGACCTGTCCGGCGTCTGGTTCACCGGCCACCCCAACCTGACGCGCATCTTGTTGTCGGAAGATTGGGTCGGCCATCCGCTGCGGAAGGATTACGAATTCCCGCTGGAATATCACGGTATCCGCGGCCGCTGACTGTTCCGAACGTTGCCCGGCTGGTATACAAATCCTTGAGACGTTTCACCGCAACCTTGAGGATGAAACTCGACCGTGAGGCCCGCGGTTGGTCGATGCCGGTCGTCCTGTGCAGACCACACCCGTCAGCCTGCTCGAACGCCTGCGGGGGCCGGCCGACCCGACCGCCTGGGCTCGGTTCGTCGACCTGTACACGCCCCTGCTCTATGACTGGGCGCGGCGAGTCGGCCTCCAGGAAAGCGATGCGGCCGACCTCGTCCAGGAGGTTCTGGTCCTGCTGTTGCAGAAGATGCCGCAGTTCACCTACGACCGGCAGCTGAGCTTTCGCGGCTGGCTCCGCACCGTCACTCTCAACAAGTGGCGCGAACTCCATCGCCGTCGCCCTGCCGTGATCCTTGAGGACGGCACCGCCCTGGCCGAGGTTCCGGGCCCCGACGAGCTGGCAGGATTTGAGGAGGCGGAGTATCGCCGGCACCTGGTCCGCCAGTTGCTGCGGGCCGTGCGCGACGAATTCCCGGCCTCGACCTGGAAGGCGTTTGAGCAGTACGTGCTCGCCGGCCGGCCGGCTGAGGAGGTGGCCGCAGAGTTGCACCTGCGGCCCGGCACGGTCTACGCGGCCAAGTCCCGCGTCCTGCGTCGGCTGCGGCGCGAGCTGGACGGCCTGCTCGACTGAGAATCCGGGAAGGCGGTTTTCGGGAGGGCGAGGTTCCAGCCGAGCCGGTTCGGCAGGAGCCTCGCCCTCCCGACCTGACTCCCGGCGGTTTTTCGGCAAGATTTGCGGGTTCCCGCGCATACTCTTGGGGGGAGCCCACGCCCGTGGCCGGCGCTCTCCTCCCGGCACTTCCCAGGAGGTTCCCATGATGCCCGTGATTTCCTGTCCGGATCGCGACGTCTTGCAGCGGTTGATGCTCGGTCAGGTCCCCGAACCAGAAGGGGAGCAACTGGCGCAGCACCTGGAACAGTGCAGTCGCTGCCTGGCGGTCGTGCAAGCGCTCACGGCCGAAGATACCCTGGTCGAGGCCGCCCGCGCGACGGCAACGGTGACGGACAGTCCGGAAGCACCCGCGATCCGGGGCCTGATTGAGCGGATTCGCCAGCTGGGGCCGATCACGGTCGTGCCGGTCGAGCTCGAGACACAGTCGGCCCTCTCGTCCGTTGCACCCGCCACCGACGCGGTGAACCCCGGCCTGTCCGCGGCAGTTACGGCCGTGCAATACGATTTCTTGACGCCGGCGCAGGGGCCGGCCGAGATCGGCCGGCTAGGGCCCTATCGCATCCTGAAGGTGCTGGGGTTCGGCGGCATGGGAGTGGTCTTCGAGGCCGAGGACCCCCAGTTGCAACGACGCGTCGCTCTCAAGGCCCTGAAACTGGGCCGCGCAGCCAGCCCCACGGTGAAGGAACGCTTTCTGCGCGAGGCGCGGGCGGCCGCGGCGGTCAAGCACGACCACGTCGTCACCATCTACCACGTCGGCGAGGATCGCGGGGTGCCCTTCCTGGCCATGGAACTGCTCCAGGGCGAGATGCTGGAGGAGCGGTTGAAACGAGAGGGCCGGCTGAGCGTGCCGGAGGTCCTGCGGCTGGGGCGGCAGATCGCCCAGGGGCTGGCCGTCGCCCACGAGAGCGGCCTGATCCATCGCGACATCAAGCCGGCCAACGTGTGGCTGGAAACCATCCTGATCGAGCCGGAGAATTCCTCCCCCCCGGATCGCGTCAAGATCCTCGATTTTGGCCTGGCTCGGGCGGTCCAGGATGACCTCCACCTGACGCAGTCGGGTGCCATCCTGGGCACGCCGGCCTACATGGCCCCGGAGCAGGCTCAGGGCGAGAAGATCGATCCGCGCTGCGACCTGTTCAGCCTGGGCGTGATGCTGTACCGGATGTGTACGGGAGAGGTGCCGTTCCGTGGTCAGACCCACATGGCGCTCTATGTGGCCGTGACCACGCAGGAGCCTGCTTCGGTGCAGGAACTCAATGCCGAGGTGCCGCCGGCACTGGCCGAGCTGGTCATGCAGCTACTGGCCAAGGAACCGGCGAAACGTCCGGCCTCGGCGCGGGAAGTTGCCGGCCGTCTCCAGGCCATCCAGAAGACGACCGCGGAACGAACCAGGCGGGAGCAGACCGCCGAGCCCCCCGCCGTGGCCCCCGAGGCCAGTGTGCCGGAGCCGGCTCGGGGCGCCAGCCGGCGCCGCCGAGGGCTGGTCGCGGCGGTCGTAGCGCTGCTGGTCCTGATCGGCGGCGGATTCGCGGCCTATCAGCTCCTCTTCAAGACCAAGGACGGCACGCTGATCGTCGAGGTGGACGGCGACGCCGATGTCCGCTTCCAGAAGGGCGAGCTGCGCATCTTCGATAGTGACGGCAATCTCAAGTACACCCTCAAGCCGAGCGAGAAGAACATGACGCTGCCGCCGGGGAAGTATGTCATCGAAGTCGCCGGTGTCGATGGTCTGAAACTGGAGACCGACAAGTTCGAGATCACCCGTGACGGCAAGACCACGGTGCGCGTGACGGTCGATGCGGCGGCGGTGGCAGTGAGACCTGGGCCGGCCAGCGACCCCTACCGTCGGCTCGCCGAGTTGGCGCTCCGGAGCGGTCGAGCCGTCACTCTGGAGGATGGATCCTATCTACTGTCCACGGACAAGCTACCGAGTCGAGCATTCAAACTCGTTGGCGTAGGCGTGCGCGTTGGTCCGGAAGCCCCTATGACAGAGTTGCTGGCACGGCTAAAGGATTTGCCCGACGCCACGCTGACGCACCTGAACCTGGTGTCAGCTCCCGGCGTCGTGACGGACGTGGCCTTTGAAGCACTCGTGAAAACGCCGTCGCTTAGGGAAGTAGGAACCCTCGACCTTGAGTTCGTCCCGCTGACCGATGCCGGGCTCCGTCACTTGCGGCATCTCCCAAAGGTCAATGGCCTGATGCTCAATCACATGGCCATCACCGGCGACGGCATGAAGTTCCTGCGCGACCACATGGCTGTGACAAATTACCTTTCGATATTGGATCCTCAGCCAAAGTTTACCGAAGAGGCCTTGCAGTATCTGGATCCCCGCTTGACCGGCTTCTCTCTGCGCGGCCAACAGTTTGGCGATGTCAGCCTGACTCACATCGGCAAGGCGACCAACCTGGATCGACTCGACCTTCTCGCGTGCCCCGGCGTCACCGACGCCGGCCTGAAGCGCCTTCACGGCCTGGGCAAACTCCGGAGTACCCGACTGCTCAAGCTGCCCAAGGTTACGCGCCAGGGTGTCGAAGCGTTGCACAAGGCGCTGCCGGGCTGCAAGATCGAGTGGGACGGCGGCACCATCGAGCCGAAGAAGTAGCTCGCCGGCAAAGGAGGCTCCTTGACCATTGCCCAGTGTGGGAGCAAGGCAACGCCACCGTCTGCATCCTCTGCCTGGTCTCGCCTCCGCCGAAGGGCACCCGTAAAAACAGGAACGAGCCGGAAGCGTTAGCGACGGAGGATCGGGTCCCGTCGCTGACGCTTCCGGCTCGTGGTGGGAGCGTGCGCAGGTGACGCCCGCGCACGCATCCTATAAAAAAACTTGAGGACCATTTGCCGTAACCCGAATCGGACGAAACTCATGGCCACCGCCAGCGCTCCCAAGAAGACCCAGGACCAGACCGTTGTCGAGTTCGACGTTCGCACCGACGAGATGCTCGTCAACATGGGACCGCAGCATCCGAGCACGCACGGGGTGCTGCGCCTCGTTCTGCGCACCGATGGCGAGGTCGTCTCGGAGGTGACGCCGCACCTGGGCTACCTGCACCGCTGCGCCGAGAAGATCGGCGAGAACGTGACGCCCATCCAGTTCATCCCGTACACCGATCGCATGGACTACCTGGCGGCGATGAGCATGAACCTGGGCTACTCGCTGGCGGTCGAGAAGCTGTGCGGCATGACCGACAAGATCCCCGAAAAAGCGAACGTCATCCGCGTCATCATCGCCGAGATGGGCCGCATCGCCAGTCATCTCGTCGGCATGGGCGCCTACGGCCTCGACCTCGGCACCTTCAGCCCATTCCTGTACGCCTTCCGCGAACGCGAGATGATCCTCGACCTGTTCGAGGAAGTTTGCGGGGCCCGGCTGACCTACTCGTACATCACCATCGGCGGCGTCCATGACGACCTGCCGGAGGGCTGGGTCGAGCGCTGCCGCCAGTTTCTCGACCATCTCGACCCGCGTATTGCCGAGTACCACGCGCTCCTGACCACCAACCACATCTTCGTCAAGCGCACGGCCAACCTCGGCCTGCTGACTAAGGAGTTGGCGCTGAGCCACGGCTGCAGCGGGCCGATGCTGCGCGGCTCGCTCGATCACCGCAACGGCGACCCGGACTGGGACCTGCGCAAGCTCGAGCCCTATTGCGGCTACGAGAAGTACAACTTCCGCGCCGCCGTCCCGCCATTCGATGACTGGGACCTGGGCAACCGGACGTGGGAGCCGCCGAAGGGGGCGGTCATCGGCGACGCCTGGCACCGCTTCATGGTGCGCATGCTCGAGGTGGTCGAGAGCATCAAGCTCGTCCGCCAGGGGCTGGACCGTTACCCCGGGGCGCAGGGCTCGCACCGCCTGGAGCCGCCGCGTCAGCTGCCCGCCGGCGAGGCCTACGCCGAGACGGAGTGCCCGCGCGGGCAGATGGGCTTCTACGTCGTCGGCCGGCCGGCGAAGGACGCGGTGCCGCTGCGCGTACGGGCTCGCTCGTCGAGCTTCTCCAACCTGAGCGTCACCGACGAGATCTGCCGCAACTGCCTGATCGCCGACGTGCCGGCCATTGTCGGCAGCATCGACATCGTCATGGGCGAGATCGACAGGTAGCCTGCTGCCCGCCGAGTAGCAGGGAGCGGCAGCACGCCGAACGAGGCGCCGCCGAAGGCGAAGAAACATCAACGACAGCGACACCGCTCACCGTCGTGCTGTTATCATCACGGGAAGGGAAGTCGTACCGTTGGGGGGACTGCCATGAAGAGCCTCGTGACGATGACCGCGTTGGCACTGCTGCTCCCGGTAAGCCTGCACGCCGACGAGAAGGACGATGCCCTGGCGGCGCAGCGCAAGGCGGCGAAGGACAACTGGGACCGCGTCGACGCCGGGCCATCGGTTTCGCACGAGACGGCTCACCTTATCGTCGTGGGCCCAAAGGGGATGGAGAAGCAAATCAAAGAGACCGGCGTTCTCCTCGAAAAGTATTACGACACCGCCGCCAAGGTACTGTTTCCGCCGAAGGAGGCTGCCTGGCCGGGGAAGCTGGCGGTCTACCTGTTCGAGCAGCCGGAGCAGCTCGACTCGTTCATCCGCCGTGTGGAGAAACGCCGGCTGGTGGCGGCAGAGAAGGGGACTTTCATGGCCGAGGACGCCCGGCTGCACGCCGCCGCGTGCCCGCCGCGCGAGAAGGGCGATCCGGCGGTGCGGGTGCAGGCAGGCCAGCAGATTGCGTCGGCGGTCCTGATGCGCAAGGCGGGCGCCCAGACGATCGTGCCCAGTTGGCTGGTGGCTGGCTTCGGCCGGGCGACGCATTACCGCGTGGCCGGGTCGGCCAGCCGCGAGGTCGCCAACGAGCGCAGCGCCACCGCTCGCTTCGCCGTGCGGAACAAGCGCAACGCCTCGGACGCATGGGCCGGCGTACTCGAGGGAGAGGAGGCGCCGCTGCTGCAGGGGAGCGTCGCGGATTTCCTCGCCTACGGTCCCGGCCGCACGAAGTTCGGCGCCCTGCTGGAGGGCTTCAAGCCCGAAGAGAACGTCGAGCAGAAGACGATGCAGCAGGCCCTCGATGCCGCCAACCTCAACGTCGACGCGATCAACACCAACTGGCGTCGCTACCTCGCCGCGCCGCGCTGAGCGGCGACCGACCATCCTGATCGACACCCAGCAACCAGGAGGCGATTGTGTTTTCCATCCTGCCGGCGGTCTGCGCCGCCCTCGTCCTCCAGGCCCCGCAAGTGGAGTCCCGCTTCGAGCAGGTCGCGCCCGTCGCCGGGGCACCCGCGCCAGCGGGTCGCGGGCGACCGATGCGCTCGCCGGGCCAGACACGAGCCGTCGTGCTGATCCACGGATACCTGATCCACCTCAAATCCGCGACCGTGCCACACCCGCGCTTCCGTGACTGGCAGCAACCCGGCAGCCGGCTCGTCAAGTGCCTCAGCAAGGAGTCGGATGTCTTTTCGTTCTCCTACGGCCAGGATTTCAGCGTCGACGACATCGTCAAGACTGGCACCCTTGGCACTGAGGTCGCCGGGTTGCGCAAGCTGGGTTACCGCGAAATCGTGCTGGTTGGCCACAGCGCCGGCGGGCTAATCGCCCGGCAGCTCGTCGAGGACAACCCGAATCTCGGCGTGACCAAGGTGATCCAGGTCTGCTCGCCCAACGGAGGGACGCCGTCGGCAAAGACAATTCTGCACAAGAACCAGAAGCCGTTCCTCGATAGTCTAACGGAGGAGGGACGGCAAATGATCCTGAAGGCGCGGGCGGACAAGTGTCTGCCGCGGGCAGTCGACTTCGTCTGCCTGCTCGGCTATGCCGACGAGACGCATGAAACCGATGGCGTGGTGCCGTGCGTGTGCCAGTGGACGCCAGACCTGCGCAAGCAGTGCGTGCCGGTGACGCCCTTCCTGGCCAAGCACTACCAGGTAACGCGGACCGATCCGGGCATCGAACTGCTGGCGAAACTGGTCCGCGAGAAACAGCCGCGCTGGGACGCCGCCCACGTCGACAAGGCGTTCAAGGAGTTCTTCAAGAAGTGACTCGATTGTGGGGCAGGCTTCCAGCCTGCCTCTTCGTCAAGGCAGGCTGGAAGCCTGCCCCACGGAAGCAGGGGGCACGACGATGTTGAGCATCCACGACGACGGCCTGCCGTTGTGCGACGGGCTGACGCGACGCGAGTGGCTGCGAGTTGGTGGCCTCGGCGTATGTGGGCTGTCGCTGCCGGCTCTGCTGGCCGCGCGCCAGGCGAGCGCCGCGGACCGAATGCGCCCGGAGCGCGAGCGAGGGACAGGCAAGGCCAAAGCGTGCATCGTCCTGTTCTACCTCGGCGGTCCGCCACAGCACGAGACGTGGGACCCCAAGCCCGACGCTCCCGCGGAGATCCGCGGTCCGTTTCATCCCATTGCGACGAGTGTCCCGGGCTTGCGGGTCGGCGAACTGATGCCGCGGACGGCCCGGCTGGCCGACCGCCTCGCCGTGCTGCGGTCCGTGTCGACCGATGACAACGCCCACTCGTCGAGCGGTTACTGGATGCTGACCGGCGTGCCGCACCAGCCGACCAACTCGGAGAACGCCAAGCCGGGCGCTCCCAACGACTGGCCGTGCGTCGGTGCCGTCGTCCGGCGACTGCACCCGGGCGGGAGCCTGCCGTCGGCGATCACGCTGCCGGAGCACATCTGGAACACCGGCAACCTGAGCTGGCCGGGTCAGGACGGCGGCTGGCTCGGCCGCACGGCCGACCCGTGGCTGGTCCACTGTCACCCCCACGCGGCCGACTTCGGCATCCCCGGCCTCGCCCTGCCCGCTGAGGTTCCGCCGCTGCGCTTCGGGTCGCGCCATACGCTGCTGGAGCAGGTCAATCGCCACCTCGACGCCGTCGAACGGAGCCCGGCGCTGTCGCGCTTCGACGCCCAGTCGCGGCAGGCGTTTGACCTGCTGCGAGCGGGCAAGGCGCGGCGGGGGTTCGCCCTGCACGAGGAGCCGGACCGTCTGCGCGATCGCTACGGCCACAACCGCTGGGGACAGAGCGTCCTGTTAGCGCGGCGGCTGGTCGAAGCGGGCGTGTCGCTGGTACAGGTCAACTGGACGCGGATGCCGGGCGACACCAACGAGAGCCCGGCATGGGACACGCATGCCAAGAACGCGGAGCGATTGAAGAAGCACCTGATGCCGATCATGGATCAAGCGTACTCGGCGCTGCTGGAAGACCTCGAGGCGCGTGGCCTGCTGGCCCAGACGCTGGTGGTGTGGGCGGGCGAGTTCGGGCGGACGCCGAAGATCAACGCTGTCGCGGGCCGCGATCACTGGGGCCACGTCTTCTCGGTGGCGCTGGCGGGTGGCGGAATCCGGGGCGGCGTGGTGCATGGCGCCTCGGACCGGATCGGCGGTTTCGTCAAGGATGGCCGCGTTCCGCCGCAGGACCTGACCGCGACGATCTTCCACTGTCTCGGCCACGCCCCGGACACCGAGGTCCACGACGCCCTCGGCCGGCCTCACCCGATCAGCCGCGGCACCGTCCTCCGGCAGGTGCTCGCCTGAGACACGCGCCCGTCGCCCTTGGTCTTCAGCCCCGAAGGGGCGATCGTCAATAGCCAGGGGCGTGAGCCCCTGGTTCCGAAGCGTTGCCCCGGGAGTCAGCCCCGAAGGGGCGGCCGTGAGCATGTCGGCGTCCGGCTGCTGTCGCCCCTTCAGGGCTCCGTCGCGGGGTCGTGCCCTCGATCCAGGGGCTGACGCCCCTGGCTATTGACGACCGCCCCTTCGGGGCTGAATTCCTGGGACGATGCTTGGAGTATATCAGATGATGTAATCGGGCGGGCCAGACGACTGCTCGGCGGCGCTGCGGATCTGTTCGCCGAGGCTCCGCGGCGGAGAGTGGCGCCGGCCCAGGGAGCGCAGGCCGAGGAGGCCCAGCCATGCGGTTGCCGTCGCGACCAGTCCCGCCGCCGCGTTGACCGCCTCGTTGTCGGAGTGGATGATTAACCGCACCGCGACGTACAGCATCAGCAGGCCGAACAGCAACCGCAAGAGCGACACGTCGATGCGCGCCTGCAGGCCGGCGCCGAGGAACGCTCCGAGGGCGAACGCCACGGCAATGCAAGCGGCCAGGCCGAGGTCTGCGGCGCTGAGGATCTTCAGGTCGTAGTAGCGCCATGCTGCCGGCAGCGTGACCGGCGGCACCATCGCGGCCAGCGTCATGCCGGCGGCCTTGCGCGGGTCGACCTTGAACAGCTCGGTCAGAGCGGGGATGAGCAGGACCCCGCCGCCGATGCCGACCATGCCGCCGATGCACCCGATCACCAGTCCGAGAACAGCGAGTAACAGGAACTTCATCGTGATGCACCCTCTTGTATGTAGTCGACTCGCTCCGCGAGAGGACTACTTTCGCGCGTCGTTCAGGGCGCCGGGCTCATGCGCGGTCCCGTCGGGCGGGGCCGCGCCCGAGCCTCCTGACGCGGGTCGAGGCGGAACGACAGCAGGCCCATGCCCTCCGGCCGCGCGTCCTTGCCCGGCACGCCTGCCGGCAGCGACCAGCCCTGCACGCCCTGCCCCGGTACGACGCGAATCAGGTTGCATGCCCATGTCCGCCCCGAGGTGATCGTATCCCCCGTCAGCGCCGACAGCGGAATCGCCGCCTCGATCTGCCACGCCGTCGGCTCGCTGTGGACCGCCACGAACCAGCGCGGGTCCCACGACGTGTCACCCCAGCAGTCCTCGCGCACGCAGCCCCGCTGGTCGACCTCAAAATGGAAGCAGGTCGCATAGTCGCGGTCCAGGTCGAGCAGCAGACTCACGCGATCGTACTTGTCCAGGTCAGCGTCACGCTTGCGCCCCTTCACCGGCGCGACGTAACGCTCCGGCGGATGCTCGCAGCGCAGTGCCAGGTACAGGAAGTCCTGGTCGTAGGTCAGCCACACCTTCGTCGGGTACTCACGGAGCAGGGCGGATGGATTCTTTTTCTGCTCCTGTTTGTCTCCCTTGACACCCGCGTCGAGCAGGACGAGCGGGTCGAGGCCCTGCCAGCAGGCGTCGTCGAACTGGCCGTCGAGGAACGGCCGCGTCTCGGCCTGCTGGCACACGGCGACCGGCTTGGGACAGGTTCCCTGCGGGTTGGTCAGCCACAGTTCGGCGGCGGCCGCGTCACGCCACGGGCCGGCGGGCTGGTGGGCAACGAAGTCGGCGAACCACTTGCGCGGCGTCTCGAAGTCGCCGAGATTGCGCCGCGCCGCGTGCAGGCAGAACTGGATCGCCGGGTCGTCGGCCAAGAGCGGACCGAACGCCGCCAGCTTCGGCTCCAGCTCCAGGCTGCCCTGGTGCCAGCGCTTGATCTCCGACGGCCGGCGCACCAGCGCGAGCGAGGCCCCTGCGGCAAATTCCACCGCGTTCGCCCGCAACGACTCCACCATCGCGTCGAGCGGCTCGCCGTCTAGTCCCTTCTTCGCCGGGGTGGGCCGCTTCCCGTCGAGAGTGCCTGGCGGCAGGAAGGCCATCTCCTGCGTGACGACGAACTGTCCCAACTCGTGCCGGCGGCGCGTCTCGCTGCTGCTGTTGTGACGGATCAGCCAGCGGTAGGCGTCGGCGGTCAGCGGGTGGGCCGGGTAGCGCCCGACCATTTGCAAGTACGCCTCGCGGGCCAGGAACCACTGCCCCTGCCGGGCGAAGTGACTGGCCAGGGCGTGGACCGCCGCGGCGCCCTGGCCGTCGGGCAGCTCCGACAGCATCGGGCCGACCGACGCCAGCAGCCGGTTCGGATCGGTCAGTCCCTTGACGGGAGCCTGGATCATCGCTTGCAGGTTTGCCCGCAGCCGGATCTGATGAAGCGTTTCGGGAGTGATCTCCTCCGCAAGGGCGGGATTGCGACGAGCATCGCCGACGGCACAGAGCGGGATTCCCTCCATCAGCCCGCGATGGTGCTCCGCCCCGTCGAGGTGGCTTGCCATCAGGCGGAAGGTGCGCCGCCGCGGCAGTGCCGGCGGGCCCTCCGTCAGCAGTCCCGCGGCCAGGGAGGCGAAGTCGCGCACGCTACCGCCGAGGCGCGGCCGGACTTCTGTTAGATCGAGCGCCACCTGCTGTGCCTGCCGCTCGTCGCCGCTCAGGGCGTAGAGTTTCGACGGCTTCCATGCTTGCAGGCCGAGCTGATTGAGCTGTTCCGGGAATGCCTTTGGATCGGCCGCCTTGCCGAACGCCTCGCGCACGGCCCCGGCCACCAGGGTATCCGCAGGCTGTGGGACGGATTTCCAATCCGTCCGGGGTTCACGTGCGGACGGATTGGAAATCCGTGCCACAGCCTCCGTAGCGTCGGGCTGGTCGGTCACGACGACATCGGGACGCCAGACGCGGATTGCCAGGACGAGCTGCCGAAGCAGCTGCTCGCTCGCCTTCTCACCGTGCAACGCGGCCCACGCCTTGGCGATCTCCTCCGGCTTCTGGCCAGCGAGGTGAGGCGGCAGCGGGAACTGCCAGAGCAGCTCGCCGGCCGACCCGCCGACCAGGCGCATCGCGGCCGACAGGCGATCACCCTCGGCGGCCCGGGCGAAAGCAGCGGTCGTGGAGTCGGCACCAAGGACGCGCACCGCCGTCGACAGGAAACCCTCATCGCCGGACAATCGGGCGACAGTGTCGGCGGGGACGCCGGCCGACGATGCGTGCAGGAACAGCAGTGACGCCCGGCGACCGCCCTGCTGCTGCACCTTCCAGGTCCGCCCGCCATCGGTCGTGGCGAGGATGGTGCCCAGCTCGCCGACCGCCCAGCCGGTGCGCTCGTCGTGGAAGAACAGGCCATCGATCGGCAGCGGCTGTCCGGTCGACTGCATATCCCAGGTCTGCCCGCCGTCACCGCTGTGCAGCAGCACCGACCCCGGCCGCCCCGCGGCCCAGACATGCACCCCCGCGCCATGCACCGCCCGGAAGTCCCACGACGACAGCACCTCGAACGGCAGCAACAGTTCGGGGTAGCTCCATTTCGCCCCCGCATTATCGGTCAGCAGGATCAGCCCTCCCTGCCCGACCGCGACGCCGCGTCGCGCTCTCCCCTGTGGGAGGTAGACGCCGTGGATGTTGCGGCCGCCCAGTGATTCGACGTTGGTCAGCGTCACGCCGTCGTTGTGGATGTTGGCCAGGCGGTTCCAGCTCCCAACGAGGGCGCCGTGGTCGGCGTCGGTGAACGCGCCGGCGTTCCAGCCAGGACAGCGCGGGCCGGCGACCGCCCGCCAGACCTGTCCGCCGTCCTTGGTCACGAAGACGCCGCTGGGGAACTGATCGGTGGCGTCGCCGAGGGCGTAGCCTGTTTTCGCATCCACAAAGTGGACATAATGGAGACCGGGGGTGAGGTTCATCGAGACACGCTGCCAGCGTTCGCCGCCGTCGCGGGTGAGCAGCAGCACGCCGGTGCTGCCGGCGCCGAGAGGCAGTTCTTCGCGGCCTGCCACCCAGCCGACGAAAGCGTTGACGAAGTGGACCGAGCGGAGCGAGGCCCGGACGCCGGTGGGTTGGCGGTCCCAGGTCTTGCCGCCGTCGATGGTGTGCCAGATGACCCCCTCATCGCCGACGGCCCATCCTTCCTGGGCGCTGACAAACTGCACCGCGTGAAGGGCGGCGTCCTCGAAGAAGCGGACCTCGCCGCCACGTCCGGCGCCGGCGAGCAGGACGCCGCCGACCAGGGCCAGGAGATAGGGTCGCATGCGTGTTCCCTTCGTGAGGGGGACAGCCGGCCGCGCAGGACGGGCCGGGTTTTAGCGGGGTGTTAGCCGGTTGGCGTGAACGGGTCAAGACGAAGCAACCGCCCACCCGTCGTGAGATAGCCCCTTGCCGGATCGCCTGCGAGCCGTCTGCTCTGAACATACAGGCCAGCCGATGATCGCAAGTCCACCTGCGGCCCCCATGTTCATGATCGCCGGGTGAACCCCAGTTCATGAGGACTCTAACCTTGGACGCGATCCCCCGATCGGGCACAATACAGGGAAGTCACCCTCTGTTCGCCCCAGCCATCGGGGGGAATCGGTGGAGCGCATGGCGGTCTTCGGGGGGATCTACAACAACTATCTCGCCCTGGAGGCGGCGCTGCGCGACGTGCGGGCGCGAGGCGTCGACGCGGTCTATTGTCTCGGCGACCTCGGCGCCTTCGGCCCTTATCCGGACCGCGTTTATCCGCTTATGTACGACGGCAGCGTCGAGTGCAACCAGGGCAACTACGACAACTCGCTGGCGAACGACCTGGCCGACTGCCAGTGCGGTTACACCGACCCGCGCGACAACCACTTCGCCCGCATCAGCTACGAGTACACGTACACGCACACCAGTCCAGCGAACCGTGCCTGGCTGCGGACGCTGCCCGAACAGCGGCGCATCCAGCTCGGTCGCTATCGCGTCCTGATGTGCCACGGCAGTCCGCGGCGGATGAACGAGTTCCTGTGGGAGTCGACGACGCCGACGCATTTCCTGGAGCACCTGGCCGAGCGACACGAGGCGGACGTGATCCTGGCGACGCACACGGGCATCAAGTGGCACCGGCGGCTGAGCGGGGATCGGCATTTCGTCAACGTCGGCGTTCTCGGCCGCCCGGAGAATGACGGCCGCACCGAAGTTTGGTACGCTCTCCTGGAGGCGCGGCCAGGGCTCACGGTCGAGTTCGTGCCGGTGGCCTACGATCACGGTCGATTGGCGAAGGAGATGCGCGAGGAGCGCCTGCCCGAGGAGTTCGTCGAGACGGTGCTGACGGGCTGGTGGACGACCTGTCTGGAGGTGCTGCCCTCGAAGGAAAGGCGGCGCGGAAAATGGTGACCAAGCCGTGGCCGACCTGCTGCCTTGACTGGCAGGACATGCCGGAGCGTATCCGGTATACTATTCTTCATGTCGAATACGAACCCGCCTGAAGTCTTCATCCTCATCCCGGGACGGACGAGCCGTCAGGGCACGACGCTGAACGAAGGGAAGTTCACGGCGAGCTACGTCGACGAGACGAGCACGCTGTTGATGAACCCCGACGACATGGCCCGGCTGGGGCTGTCCAAGGGCGATCACGTCCGGCTGCGCTCCGAGCAGGGGCAGGTGGAATTGGCTTGCCAGGCCGCCAAGGCGGGCGAGCTGCCGCCGGGACTGCTGTTTTTACCCTACGGCGACGCCTCCAGCCGGCTGATGGGCGGCGACACGCACGGCACCGGCATGCCCAACAGCAAAGGGTTCGACGTGGAGTTGGAGAAAGTCTGACCATGCGCAACTACCACGCGGCGTACTATGAAATCGAGGACGGTTGGTACATGGCCGAGGTCATGGATTTTCCTGGCGTCGTCAGCCAAGGCCGCACGCTGCGTTCGGCCCGGCGGATGATCCGCAACGCCTTGCGCCTCATGGCGGAGTGGTATGTCGAGGAGGGGAAGCCGCTGCCTGCCCCAAACCCCCGGGCGAAGCCAACCGAGGGCAAGCCCGCCTTTCAGGAGACCATCCCGCTGTCGATGAAGGCGCGGACGGGGGCCGTCCGATGAAGCGACGTAACCTCCTGCGCCACCTTCGTGAGCAGGGCTGCCTTTTCGTCCGCGAAGGATCGGACCACACGATCGTCACCAACCCGGCGAACGGCCGTCAGAGTGAAGTCCCGCGGCATCGCGAGATCAAGTTCAGGCTGGTCCGCAAGATCTGCCGCGATCTGGATGTCACTCCACCCTCGGAGAAATGACCCCAAGAGGCTGTATCCCATGGCTGAACTGAAAGTCGTTAACAACGCCACCTGCACCTTCTGCGGCTGCGTCTGCGACGACATGGAACTGACCGTCGAGAACAACCACATCACCAAGGCCAAGAACGCCTGCGTCCTGGGCAAGGCGTGGTTCCTCAACCATCACGTCGAGGAGCGGCCCGTCGCCACCATCGGCGGCAAATCGGCGACCTTCGAGGACGCCGTCGAGCGGGCGGCGCAGATTCTCGCCGCGGCCCGCTACCCGATCGTCTACGGCCTGTCCGACACCACCTGCGAGGCGCAGCGCATTGCTGTCGCCATCGCCGATCGGATCGGCGGGTGCGTCGACACGACAACGTCGGTCTGTCACGGGCCGTCGGGCATGGCGTTCCAGGGCGTCGGCGAGGTGACCTGCACCCTCGGCGAGGTAAAGAACCGGGCCGACCTGGTCGTCTTCTGGGGCAGCAACCCCGCCGAGTCGCACCCCCGCCACTTGACGCGCTACTCGTCGACGCCGAAGGGGCTGTTCGTGCCCAACGGCAGCAAGGACCGCACCATCGTCCTGGTCGATGTCCGCCGTACCAAGAGCGCCCCCGCCGCCGACCTCTTCCTGCAGATCAAGCCGCGCAAGGACTTCGAGGCCCTCTGGGCGCTGCGAGCGCTGGTCAAGGGCGTCGAACTGGACGCGTCGGTCGGCGCGGAGGTCGGCATCCCGCTGGAGCAGTTGAAGGACCTCGCCCAGCGGATGAAGAATTGCAAGTTCGGCATCCTGTTCTTCGGCATGGGCCTGTCGATGACGCGCGGCAAGCACCTGAACGTCGAGGCGGCACTGACCCTGGCGCGCGACCTGAACGAGTACACGCGCTTTTACGCCAAGCCGATGCGCGGCCACGGCAACGTGACGGGGGCCGACAACGTGGTGAGCTGGCAGACGGGCTATCCGTTCGGCGTCAGCCTGGGCCGCGGTTATCCACGATTCAACCCGGGCGAATTCACGACGGCCGACACGCTGGGCCGCGGCGAGGCCGACGCGGCGCTGATCATCGCGTCGGACCCGATGGGCAACTTCTCACAGCCGGCACGCGAGCACCTGGCGAACATCCCGTACATCGCCCTGGACCCGAAGGAGACGGCGACGACACGCGGCGCGGCGGTGGCGTTCACGACGGCGACATACGGGATCAACGTACCGGGAACGGTCTACCGCATGGACGACGTGCCGATCCCGTTGCGCCCGGCGTTCGATTCGCCGTACCCCAGCGACGAGACGGTGCTCAAGGCGATCGAGAAGCGCGTGCGCGAGATCCAGGGCGAACAGCGGGCTTGGCGATGACAGGCTGCTTTGCGTGCCCAGTTGCAGAAACGTCCGCGAAAGCGCGTACCAACTCGATCGTTCTAACCCGGATTGCGCACCGCCGCCACCGGGCTCGTCCCGGTGGAGCGACGGCTTCTGCACAAGAGGGGCGGTTCGGCGCCCGCCCTTTTCTTGTCCACAAACCCTCGCTCCACCGAGACAAGCTCGGTGGGGGCGGGGACGCTCTGCGCTTCTCCGCTGGTGCAAAAGCCCACGCTCCACCGAGACAAGCTCGGTGGGGGCGGGGAACGCACCGCGCTGCCCCTCTGGTGCAAAAGCCTCCGCTCCACCGAGACAAGCTCGGGGGGGGCGGGACGCAAGAATCTCTGGTTCGACCCCGTCAACCACTGCCTGGTCATGCTCGGCGGCTGCGGCGGCGCCCTGTTCGCCACTGGCGACGACAACGGTTCCAACAACACGGACAGAGCGAGCCACTGGGTTCATTCCGGCGGTCTTGTGGGGACGAAGACTGCCGCGACCGCCGTGCGCTGCCCTATCCAGCGGCTGACCCGAAGGTGTCAAACTCCCCCGCGCCTCCCCTGTCATCGTTTCGCCGCGCGCCGCCTGCGGGTGGGGCCGTTGTGGGTTTCGTCCTGGGGGCCGGCCTCGCCCGTCTTGTGCATCCGGGCCTCGACGCGGCGCAGGCCGCACAGGATGAGCAGGGCCAGCGCTGTCCCGAACATTGCCGTCAGCATTCGGCCAAGTCCCGCCGCGACCCCAAAGGCGGCGGCCAGCCAGACGGTGGACGCCGTCGTCAGGCCCTTGACGCGCTCCTGCTCGTTCAACTTCAGGATCGCCCCGGCCCCGATGAAGCCCAGACCGGCGAGCAGTCCCTGGATGATACGGCTCAGCCCCTCGTCATCGAAACCGGCCTGTCGTGGCACGATGACGAACAGCGCCGCCCCCAGGGCCACGAGCATGTGCGTGCGCAGGCCCGCCTCCTTGTGCAACCGCTCCCGGTCGATGCCCAGCAACCCGCCCAGCCCTGCTGCAACGAACAGGCGCACCACCACCCGGACCACCTCCGACGCGGCCGGCAGTCCCGAGAAATCTTCGGCAACCCCCTCCCACCAGTTTCCCATCACACCCTCTCGGCAAAGCCATCACGTTCGACATCACCTCTCTTCGTCAGCACGTCGCGTGCCTGAACAGGCCAGCAATCTCGGGATTGTCTCCAACCGTGCTGCTAGAAGTGGACCGTTGGTGCGGAACGGATGCCTGGACAGACTCCAACTGATTGTGGGTTCAGGACTTGTGGCGGCGGACCCAGCCGCATGGCGACCATCGAGCCATTGGCAACTTCCGCGCCGCTGACGATGCACTTCGGGCTGATGTGTCCCTCCACCCCGCGGCGAGTATAACAGTCGACAAGAAGCGTCCGCCCCCCGCCCCCGATCCGCCCGATTGACCCTCTTGCCACCGGGAACCCGCTCCATGCGTCTTGCCGCCTGTCTGCCTCTGCTGCCCGCCGGATTGCTCGCGGGCCTGCTTGTCTTGCCCGCCGCGCCTCCTGGCGCCGTACCCGAGCGCGCCCCGAAGAAACGACCTTACGGGATCGACAAACGCGTCCCCTGGACGACGTCGCGCGTCGTCGGCTCGCCCAACCCGCCGGCCCCCTACCGCGTCGTCCGCGCCTTCCCGAAGCTGAAGGTCTCAAATCCGATCGGCGTGGCGCACCTGCCCGGCACCGACTCCCTGCTGCTGATTCACCAGGCGTCGGCGTGGGGCGGCCGCGGCGCCATCCTGCGCATCAAGGACGACGACCGCGTCGAGACGGCCGAGCCGTTCCTGCCCGTCGACGGTATCGCCTACGGTGTCTGCTTCCATCCGAACTTCCTCACGAATGGCTATCTCTACGTCGGCTGCAACGGTCCCTTCGATACCGAGACCAAAACCACCCGCGTCCTCCGCTACACCGTCGACCGCAAACCGCCGCACAAGATCGTTCCCGGGTCGGAAAAGAAGATCATCGAGTGGGACTCCAACGGCCACAACGGCGGCGACCTCGCTTTCGGCAACGACGGCATGCTCTACGTCTCCAGCGGCGACGGCACCTCCGACTCCGACACCGATCTCGCCGGCCAGGACCTCAGCCGGCTCCGCGCCAAGGTGCTGCGCATCGATGTCGACCACCCTGACCGTGGCAAGAATTACTCTGTCCCCAAGGACAACCCGTTCGCCGGTCAGAAGGACGTGCGGCCCGAGACGTGGGCGTACGGCTTCCGCAACCCGTGGCGGCTGCACATCGATCGCGCCACCGGCGATCTGTGGGTCGGGCAGAACGGCCAGGACCTGTGGGAACAGGTTTATCTCATCGAGAAGGGCGCCAACTACGGCTGGAGCGTCGTCGAGGGCAGCCACCCGTTCTACCTCAATCGCAAGGCCGGCCCGACGCCGTTCTCCAAACCAATTGCCGAGCACCATCATTCTGAGTTCCGTTCGCTAACCGGCGGCGTCGTCTACCACGGCACGAAATTACCGGCCCTGCGCGGCGCCTACGTCTACGGCGATTTTTCTACTGGCAAGATCTGGGGTATCCGCCACAAGGGAGGCAAGGCCACCTGGAACCAGGAACTGGTCGACACGACTCTGCAGGTCACTGGTTTCGGCACCGACGCCAAGGGCGAGCTGCTGATCGCCGACCACGGCGGCGGCTACTACCGCCTCGAGGTAGCGCCCAAGCCGGTCAACCCGCCGAAGTTTCCGACGCGCCTCAGTGAGACAGGACTGTTCGAGTCGGTCCGCAACCACAAACCGCACCCGGCCCTGATCCCCTATTCGGTGAACGCGCAGCTCTGGTCCGACGGCGCCCACAAGGACCGCTTCCTCGCTGTGCCCGGCCTGCTGGGCATCGACATGACGCCGTCGCGCGGCTGGAATTTCCCCGACGGCACCGTGCTGGTCAAGACGTTCGCGCTGGACATCGAGGCCGGCAACCCCGCCTCGCGGCGCCGTGTCGAGACGCGCCTTCTGACCAAGCAAGAGGGAGAATGGGCGGGATACTCGTATCTCTGGGACGATACCCAGGCCGACGCCGTGCTCGTCGCGGCGGGGGGGACAGACCGTCGCTTCACGATCCGCGACGCCAAAGCGCCGGGGGGCAAGCGCGAACAGACGTGGCACTTCCCCAGTCGCGCCGAGTGCATGGTCTGTCACAGCCGGGCGGCCAACTACGTCCTTGGCCCGAGTACGGCGCAGATGAACAAGGATCACGACTACGGCGGCGTGATCGCCAACCAGCTGCGCACGCTGGAGCACCTCGGCTTCTTCCACTGCAGCGAGATGACCCACGTCGAGGAAATCGAGAATCAGCTGCGCGACTTCGGCGGCGTCTTCCGTCGCGGACTGCGTGCGACCTTCGCGCCGCTGGACGGATACCTGCCAAAGCTCCCGCCCGTCGCCCGCCGGGTGCTCGACGACCTCGGCGCGGAGATAAACCGACCTGTCGAGTGGCTGAAAAACGAGGTGCGCCAGCGGCAGCGCGACACCACGCTGCTGCCCAAGCCCCCGAGCGGCTACGAGCGATTGGTCGACCCGTCCGATCCGCGTCAGCCGCTGGGAGCCCGAGCACGGTCGTACCCGCACGCCAACTGCTCTCAGTGTCACGTCGCGGCGGGCGGTGGCAACGCCGCGATGGAGCTGGAGTTCAGCACCCCACACGACAAGATGAACGTGATCGGCGTGCGGCCGCTGCACCACACCTTCGACGTGCCGGGAGCGAAGTTGATCGACCCGGGACACCCGGAGCGGTCGATGCTGTATCTGCGCGTGGCGCGGCGCGGGCAGGGGCAGATGCCGCCGTTGGCTACCTCAGAGGTCGACCACGACGCCGTGCGCCTGTTCCACGATTGGATCAAGCAAATGAAGCCCGTCCGCGGTCGTCATTCCGGTCGCTCCGCCGCCAGCAAATAGCCGTAGCCGCGGGCCAGCCGGGATCGTGCAGATAGTCCCACAGGCCGCGGCTGACGCCGGGCGGCAGTTGCCAGTCGGGAGGCGGTCGGGTGCTCATGGTCGGCCCGAGCGGGGAGGGACGGCGGGCAGCGCAGCTTCCCCCATCCTTGCAGTCCGCCCGCGTTTGTTCGAGACGAGTCCCCGTCCGGGACCGCCGATCTGTCCGCGCCGGTCCCCTTTTGACTTGACATTACCTCTTGCGCCGTTTAATGTTGGAGACGCTCCATGATGGCCGCAGCCGGTCCGCTCGGCCGGCATGTTCTGCAGGAGAAGGGAACCGTGACCAAGAAAGAAAGTTTGACCAAGAAAGAAATCGTCAAACAGATAGCCGATGAGATCAAGGAAACGCAGCTGAAGACGAAGGAGATCGTCCAGCTGACTTTCAATGCGATCGTCGACGCGCTGATCAGGTATCGCCGGATCGAGTTGCGCAACTTCGGCGTCTTCGAGGTCCGTCTGCGCAAGGCCCGCAAGGCCCGCAACCCGCGCACCGAGGAGCCGGTCAACGTCCCCCCGAAGTTCGTCGTCACCTTCAAGCCCGGCAAGGAGATGGAGGAGCGGGTCGGCAAATTGACGCCGTCGGCGGAGGAACTGGCCGCCCTTCACGACCAGCCTAAGAAACGCAAGGCGGAGGTGCAGGCCGACGCCAACGGCGTCAGGCCCCAGGCCGACGGTCAGCGGCCGCCGAAGAAGAAACGCTCCCGCAAGGCCTCCCAGACCTGAGAACCCGCGGATTCGATTCAAGATCCCTTCCCGTCCGAACCGATCTTTCCCT
>JACOUH010000408.1 GCA_016177925.1 Planctomycetota bacterium
ACGAGGTTGTGCGAGATCGGCTTCTCGACGTAAACGTGCTTGCCGGCCTGGCACGCCCAGACGGTCGCCAGCGCATGCCAGTGGTCGGGCGCCGCGATGACGAGGGCGTCGACGTCCCTGTCCTCGAGTACCTTGCGGACGTCCTTCTCGGTCTTCGGTGTGCGTTTCTGCTTGTCCTCGACAAACTTGACGGCGGGAGGCAGAACATTGCTATCGGGATCGATGATGTAGGCGATCTCGGTGCCTTCGAGGTTGGCGAAGCCCGAGAGCAGGCCACGGCCACGGCCGTGGACGCCCATGACGGCAAGGACGATCTTCTCGCCGGGTTTGGCGGCGGCGCCGGCGGCAGTCAGCGCGGTGAGGGTCGTGGCGGCGGCGGTGGTCCCGAGGAAGTGACGGCGGTCGAGGAGGTTCATGGCGGGTCTCCGTGGGGGTGATGCAGGTGGGCAGAGGCGAGTCTACTCCACGGCGGGGCGCTGTCAACCGCTGATCTTCCAGGTGCTGCTGTCTCAGACGGGATTCTCCTCGATTTGCTTCCGGTACTCGGCAATGGCTTGCTGCCACTCATCGAACAGCGGATCGTCCTTGAACATGCCCGCCCCTCGCAGCCAAGGATGATCTGCCTCGGGGAGGTCGATCTGGACGACACGTCCACCGGCCGCGACCCAGGCCGCGAGGAGTTCCTGTAGCTTCCGCAGTGCCTCTTCGGGGGTCGCCCTTTCGGCGGTCAAGCCGAGCGGTGCGCCGCTCTTTGCCCGGAACCCATTGTTGTCGACGGGTTCGATGAGGACTGGCCACTTCATTTCTCTCGCCCCCTTGAATCAAGCCCCGCGGTCATTGTACTCAGCACCAGGCCTCCAGAGCCAGCGGTTCGCGCGCCGTGTCGTGGCATGAACGATTGCCTCCGATCAGCGGCCCTTGCGGCCGAGGCCGAACTGGTCGCCGTTGCGGACCGGCACCCCGTCGCGGAAGACCACTTCGACCATCTTCTCGCTGTGTACCTCGCGGCCTTTCTCGTCGCGCAGGGCAGCGACGATCTTCTTCGTCTTTGTATCGATTACCTCTCCCGTCGACGGATAGGCGTGCTTGCTGTCCAGGCTGAAGGTCACCCAGCCCGGCTCCTCGCGCAGGGCGATGCTCGTCATCTGCCTGGGCGGCATCACCGTCGCGTCGAAGACATGGACGCGCTGGTTAGCGGCGTCACAGACCCAGACCTCACGCTCGTCGGGCGTCAGGCCGACGCCGTGGCTAGGACAGCCGTGCCGCTTCACCTTGCCCTGCTTGAACCCCTGCACCTCGACGCGATGCAGTTTCTTGCCACTCACCAGGTCGCCGATCTCGAAGCCGAGCAGACCGTTGACGTTGACGAAGCAGAGACGCCGCGCCGCGTTGACCGTGAACGGGCGGACCGCGGCGCTGAAGGGCCCGACCCTCCGCACCACCTTCTGCGTCTTGCAGTCGACGACGCTCAGGAGGGGCGAGCCCAGACCGGCGAGGTAGGCCTCGGCGCCGTCAAGGCTGACGACGGTGTTGTGCGCGCCGCTCTTGGGCTCGATCTTCGCAACGATGTCACCAGTCGCCCCGTCGACGACATGCCAGTGCGGCCCCTCCAGCGAGGGGACGTAGAGGTGTTGGCCGTCGGGCGTGATCGACATGCGGTCGCAGCCGCCCGGCAGCGCCTTCTCCCACAGCGTCTTTTCGTTGACCAGGTCGAGACAGGAGAGCTTTTTAAGGGTGGTGAAGTAGAGCTTGCGCGTGGCGGCGCAGGCGCAGACGCCCTTGATGTTCTCCGGCTTCTCCTCGCGGCTGGCGGGCGTCTGGATGCGCTTGACGAACGAGTGGCCCCGGTCCCTGTCGAAGAAGAGGACGCCGGCGCCGCCGAACTCGAGATAGTTACGGATGCCCGGGGCGACGACGTAGAGGAAGTGCCGCTCGCCCTTGTCGGTGTCCGCGGCCTGCGTAGCGGGGCCGGCCAACCCCAGGAGGGCCGTCGCGGCGATAAGGATTGCTCTCGTCATCTTGCTCATAGTCTCCCTCCTCCCACGAACTCGCCCACGCCCTGTCCGGGAACGGCCAGGGAATACCTTATCGACGCGAGGAGGGCGAAGAAAGTGAGAGGGAAGCGGCATGGGCATTGCACAACCCTCACAAACGGACGAGCAAGGGGCGCGGGCGCTCGCTTGCCGTCCGGTTTCGATCCGGAAGGGCCTTTCCGCACCTCACATGATTTATACTATTAAGAGAGCAACGCAGGGGGTGGAGCGCCGGCTCACCGACCCCCGCCCCTATGCAGCCGTTTGCCCAAAAAAGAGAGGCGGAAAAAACTTGACAATCCCATGAAGCTGTCTAACATCAAGGGATTGGGATCTCGTCTGCCCGCTAATTCCTGATCTCATACTGTGACCGCACGAGGCGGGGGTTTTTTCTCGTTGGGAGGACTGGAACCTATGTCGTCGCAGCCTCGCCGTCGCCGCCTGGAGGTTGAGGACATCGGCGATGTCACTGTCATCAACTTCGTCGACCGAAAAATCCTGGACGAGCAGAATATCCAGGTCATCGGCGAGCAGCTGTTCAGCCTGGTCGACCAGGACGGCCGCCGCAAGCTCCTGCTCAACTTCGGCAACGTCGAGTACCTCTCCAGCGCCGCTCTGGGTAAACTCATCACGCTCAACAAGAAGCTCCAGGCGGTCGGCGGCCGGCTCATTCTTTGCAATATTGACCCGCAGATCTACGAGGTTTTTGAGATCACCAAACTGGATAAGTTCTTCAACATCCAGAAGGAAGAGCAGGCCGCTCTCCAGTCGTTCTAGCCTGGGGGCGCCTTCACGGCCCTGAGGGCACTGTCCGGTCGAAGACGAGGCATTCGGATCACAGAGGCAGGCGACCAGCCTCCTGCCCCTTTCCGGGCGGGAGGCACGGGCGGCAGGAGCTGTCCGGGGAAAGGCACGGCGGCGGGCGTCCCTTCCCATTCAGGGGCCCCGGTTCCCTTCTTCGGTTCTCGGTTGTCGCCCACGAGTTTCCGAGCTGTTCGGCAGAGGGTGTGGCGCGGCGGGTTCCCGCCGCGTCTGGGTGCGAGACGCTCGCGACTCGTCTTGGTCACCAGGAAGACCAGTCGTCAGGAGACCCTTTCCAGTGCCACTTATCATGTCCACGAAGATGCAACCCGCGCGCGAACTCGGTTCCCCTCCTCAGATGGTCATCCCCAGCGACCCCGCCGAGGCGCGCCGCGTTCAGGACCAGATCGAATCCGCGCTCCAGTCGTCGCAGTGTCACGACCACGACCTTTTCAGTATCAAACTCGCGCTGGAAGAAGCCCTGGTCAACGCGATCAAGCACGGCAACCAGTACGACCGCAACAAGACCGTGCAAGTCGCCTACGAAATCCACCCCGACCGTTTTGTCATCCGCATCACTGACGAGGGCCCCGGCTTCGACCCCGCCGATGTGCCCGACCCGACCGCCGTCGAGAACCTCGAGCGCCCCTGTGGCCGAGGCCTGATGCTCATGCGCCACTACATGACCGAGGTCGCCTTCAACGAGCGCGGCAACTCGGTGATCATGTCCAAGGCCCTCCGTAACGGGAAAAAGTAGAAATTAGTCATTAGTCATTAGTCATTAGTCATTAGGCATCGGCCCAGGGAGGAACCCCGGAAACCGACCCGGTTGGGTGCTAATGACTAATGACTAATGACTAATGACTAATGACTGACGAGCCATGAGCACGCCGATGATGCAGCAGTACCGGGAGGCCAAACAGCGGCACCCCGGTATGCTGTTGTTCTTCCGCAATGGCGACTTCTACGAACTCTTCGAGGACGATGCCGAGGTCGGCGCGCGCGTCCTGGGTATCACGCTGACCAAGCGCGACAAGCAGATCCCGATGGCCGGGGTGCCGCACCACGCCCTCGACCGCTACCTTGCGCGACTGCTCCAAGCCGGACACCGCGTCGCCATCTGCGAACAGATGGAAGAGGCCTCCCAGGCCAAGGGCATCATTCGTCGCGAAGTCACCCGCATCATCACACCCGGCACGCTCACCGAGGACAACCTGCTCGACCCGCGCTCCGCCAACCACCTTGTCGCCGTCTCTCCCACCGGCGGGCGCTCCAACGTGATCGGCCTGGCGTGGGTGGACCTTTCGACGGGACAGTTCCAGGCCGCTGACTTCCCCTCCGGCCGCCTCGAGGACGAACTGGGCCGTCTGCACCCCTCGGAGTGCCTTCATGCCGACAACGACACGACCGGCCTCTCGCAGCGGCTGAAGGCAGCATTCCCCGAGATGATGGTCACGCCGCGCTTCGACTGGACCTTTGATCCCGATTCGGCGCGAGCCGTCCTGTTCCACCACTTCGGCGTGACCACGCTCGCCGGCTTCGGCTTCGACGACCACCAGCCCTGCCTCGTGGCCGCTGGGGCGCTGCTACTCTACTTACAGGAGACGCTCAAGACCCGCCTCACTCATCTGACGCGACTGCGTCCCTACCGCCAGGAGCGTTTCCTCTTCCTCGACGAGATCACGCGGCGCAGCCTCGAGCTGACCCGGACCATGCGCGACGGCGACCGGGGCACCCGGGCGACTGGGGCGGGCTCACTGCTGTCGGTCCTCGACCGCACCGTCACGCCGATGGGCGGGCGGCTGTTGCAGGAGTGGCTGGTCGCGCCGCTGGCCGACCGCCGCGCCATCGAGGGCCGCTACGACGCCGTCGCCGAACTGGTCGCCGATGCGGCGCTGCGGCAGGACCTGCGCGAGGTCCTTGGCGAAGTGCTCGACCTGCAGCGGCTCATGGCGCGCGTCAGCACGGCTCGTGCGACGCCACGCGACCTCGGAGCAGTCGGCCGGACGCTCCGCCTCTTGCCGAAGGTCAAGGCGAAGGTGACGGCCCGGCGAGCCCCCCTGCTGCGCGACCTGGAGACGCGCCTGGAACTGTGCCCCGACTTGCGCGAGGCCATCGACGCCGCCCTCGTGGAAGAGCCGCCGCAAAGTGCCAACGAGGGCGGTGTCATCCGCCGTGGCTACGACATCGAACTGGACGGTCTGTACAAGATTGCCCACGAGGGCAAGGACTGGATGACCAACTTCCAGGCCCAGGAGATCACCCGCAGCGGTATTGGGAGTTTGAAGGTCGGTTATAACCAGATCGACGGCTATTACGTCGAAATCACGCACACGCACCAGAACAAGGTGCCGTCGAACTATCAGCACCGCAAGACCCTGAAGAACGCCACGCGCTACGTCACGCCCGAATTGCTGGAGTATGCCGAGAAAGTCCTCGGCGCCCAGGAGAAGATCTACCAGCGCGAGAACGAACTGTTCGTCGCCCTGCGCGACAAGGTCGCCGCTCAAACGCAGCGCCTGCTGGCGACCGGCGAAGTGCTGGCAACACTCGACGTACTGGCCGGCCTCGCCGAGCTGGCCGTCGCGCGGCAGTTCTGCCGCCCGCAGCTGAGCGACGGGCCGGAGCTCTTCATCCGCGACGGCCGCCACCCTGTCCTCGACCAGATCCTGCCGCCCGGCACGTTCGTCCCCAACGGCGCGTCGCTGGGCCCGGACAGCGGCAACCTCTGGCTGATTACCGGGCCCAACATGGCGGGGAAATCTGTTTTTATTAGACAGGTCGCACTGTTGACCCTGATGGCTCAGGTGGGGAGCTTCGTGCCGGCGCGGGAGGCGCGCATCGGACTGGTCGACCGCATCTTCACGCGGGTCGGCGCCAGTGACGAGTTGACGCGGGCACAGAGCACCTTCATGGTTGAGATGACCGAGGCGGCGAACATCCTCAACAACGCGACGCCGCGCAGCCTGGTCATCCTCGACGAGATCGGCCGCGGCACCGGCACCTACGACGGCATCTCGCTGGCGTGGGCGATCACGGAGTATCTGCACGACAAGATCGGCTGCCGGACCCTGTTCGCGACGCATTATCACGAGCTGGCCGAGTTGGCCGACAAGCTGCCGAATTTGCGCAACTACAACGTCCTCGTCCACGAGGGCCCTGACGGCATTGTCTTCCTGCACAAGATCGCGCCGGGCAGTGCGGACAAGAGTTACGGCATCCACGTTGCGCAGCTGGCGGGCGTACCGCAGGAGATCCTGTCGCGCGCTCGCCAGGTGCTGTCCGAGCTGGAGTCGCGCCACGTCGCCGTGCCGGCGCTACGCGGCACGACGGGACCGCGCCGCCCGCGGTTGATCGAGCCAAGTCTGTTCGCCAACAGCGAGGACCCGGTCCTGGTGGCGCTGCGCGAGGCCGAGGTCGAGAAGCTGACGCCCGAGCAGGCCCTCGCCCATCTGCGTCGCTGGCAGCGCGAGCTGCGCTCCGGCTTCTAACCCGGATGGCGTCCCGCCCCCACCGGGCAATCCCGGTGGGGGCGGTGCGCCATCCGCGTTAGGCCGCGCTCGGCCCGAGCGCCTCTTGTTGGGGAAGGCCCTTCTGGTGTACTATCCAATTGCTCGTGCCCGCAGCCTCTGCGGAACGGGCTGTCGGCGGGGTCCGTCGCAGCCTTCCCCGCGACCGAAGGAGAACGACTTCCTGTTCACGATACCCTCCGTACAATACTCCTTCGATGGCACACCTTGTGCATGAGGGGTCTGAACTCGTTTCGCACGGGCGCGACCGTCCGGACGCTCGTCAAGAATTAATGGTGTTTCATGGCTGACGAACTGATTCCGTCGCGGTCGCAACCTCTGCCCACGGACGGCACGCCGGGCGTGCCGGGCGGTGTCGTGGCTCCGGGCCGAACCGCGATCACGACCGGGAGGGACGGCGCCTTGGGCAAGCCCAACCGCGACGCGGACAAGGAAGCTCCGCCTCTGCACATCCCGTGGTCGAGCTGGCTGCTCAACCTGGGTGCCCAGTTCGCCTTCGGGCTGCTCCTGGCGGTGTTCCTGCTCGTCGTCTTGTGGGCGTCCGGGTTCAGCCTGGCCAGCGCGGGCGGGACGTCGATCATCGTCGCCATCCTCGTCACGGCCTTCGTCCGGCACTACATTCATTGGCCGCTGCCCAAGGAGGCGTTCGCCCGTGAGGCCCACCTGCCACCCAACGTCCGGCCCTCTGACAGCAGCGGTCGTGAGGTCGTCGAGACAGTCGTCTTTGTCGTCGTCCTCGTCCTGCTGCTGAAGTCGTTCGCCGCCGAGGCGTTTGTCATCCCCACCGGCTCGATGGCCGAAACGCTTTACGGCTACAATAAAGGGGTGAAATGCCCCTCATGCGGCATCACCTTCCCGATCAACTGCAGCAACGAAGTCGACCCGCAGGACGACAGCAAGCCGGTGCCAGTCAACGGCTGCACCTGTCCGAACTGCCGCCGCGTCATCCGCTTGGTCGACCCCAAGCGCGAGGGTCGGCAGCCACGCTCGGGGGTGCTTCAGCAGGACGGCATGGAGTTCATGGAGGCCGCCGATTCCGGCTGGTCCAGTGGTGACCGGGTGCTGGTTGGCAAGTTCTTCGATCTTGCCACGGGATGGCGCCAGCCGCGCCGGCTGGACGTCGTGGTCTTCAAATACCCCGAGGGGCCGCAGAAGAACCACGTCGCCATGAACTACATCAAGCGACTGATCGGCCTGTCGGGGGAGACGATCGCCATCTGGGGCGGCGACCTGTACGTGCTGTCGCCGGAAAAAAGTCCCAGCTACGACGACAGTACATGGTTCAAGCTCACGGACAAGTCGTTGCTCTCCTTGCAGGATGCCGGGGTGCCTGAGGGAGTGTTGTCAAAGCTCAAGGATGTGAAAGATCAGAAGTTTCTGGGGCGCGAATCCTTGTTGAAGAAGCTTGCCAACATCCTCGACAGGGACGAGCCTGCCCGTTTCCGGGACCTCGTCGTCAACCATGCCGACCAACGCCCCGTCAACCCGAAGGAACGGTGGCAGAAGGAGTTCATGCACGCCAACGATGAGAGAGCGAAGGCGCTGTTTGAGCGTGGAGCATTCGAGATTATCCGCAAGCCGCCGGAGGTGCTGCTGGCGATGCGGCGGCAGGTCTATGATAACGACCACCAGGCGAGCGACCTCACAGGCGTGAAGTGGCAGCGCTGGCGGCCCGACGGCGATGCCTGGGAGGCCGAGGATGACGGCAAGGCCTTTCGTCATGGCACCCGCGTCGGCGAGGAAAAGGAGCACTGGTTGCGTTACCGCCACCTGCTGCGCCATCACCACGGCACGCCGACGCTGATCACCGATGCCATGGGCTATAACAGCAACGACACGTTCCAGTGGAACCGGGACCTCGGCCACTGGGAGACGGTCCCAACTCCTTACAAGGGGGGCGATCCCAATGGTGGCAACTGGGTGGGCGACCTGATCCTCGAGTGCGAGGTCAAGATTGACAAGGCCGAGGGCGAACTCATCCTCGAGTTGTTCCGCGGCCCTGATCGCTTCCGGGCCAAGTGGGACCTCGCCTCGGACAATGGCCTGTGTACCCTGACGCGAAAGGCCCGGGGCGAGAACGCCGAGGAAGTGCTGGACCGCCAACCGAGTCGCCTGAAGAAAGGGACCTACCGCCTGCGCTTTGCCAACGTCGATCGTCGCCTGACTGTGTGGGTCGACAGCGAACTGCCCTTCGGCGACGGCATCGCTTACGATCCGCCCAAGCTGGTCGGGCCGACCGAGGCGGACTTGCAACCGGCAAGCATCGGCGTCAGGAACGGCGGGGCCCTGACCGTGCGTAAGTTGACACTGTGGCGCGATACCTACCATACTGTCGCCCCGAACAAGGTCAGCGATCACACGGACGGACCCGACGTGCGAGTGAGGGACTGGGGCGACCCGGCGGAGTGGAAGGGGCTGCGCGAGCCGCCGGTGCTGACGCTGTACGTGCAGCCGGGCCACTATCTCTGCTTGGGTGACAACAGCCCGCAGTCCTCCGACGGTCGCACCTGGGGGCTCGTCCCCGAGCGGCTGCTGCTGGGCCGGGCGCTGCTGGTGTACTGGCCGCCGAGTCGGGGCGGGCGAATCCGCTGACCTTGTGGGGCAGGTTGCCAACCTGCCGGAGCCACGCGTGAGGCAGGTTGGCAACCTGCCCCACAGGGAGCGTCATGCTGAGCGGCGAAATTAGCCTCCGGGTCCGCTACGCCGAGACGGACCGCATGGGACTGCTGCACCACGCCAACTATCTCGTCTATTTCGAGCAGGGCCGCGTGGAGCTGCTGCGAGCGCAGGGCCGTTCGTACAAGGACCTCGAGGACCAGGGTTTCCTGCTGGTCTTGACCAAAATCGAGGTACGGTATCGGCGGCCAGTCTATTATGATGACGTGCTGACGCTCCGCACGATCGTGGAGCGGACGACGGCGGTGCGGATCGACCATTGCTACGAGGTGTTGCGGGACGGCGTGCTGGTGGCAGAGGGCTCCTCGACGCTGGCCTGCGTCGACCGCGAGGGCAACCCGCAGGCCCTGCCGGCGTTCCTCCGCGAGCGCCCGTAGGTCCGGCTGTGCCCGACGCAACCCTGGGCCCGTCCGGCACAGCCGGACCTACGAGATGCTGCCGGGACGCTTTCAGGAGTCTTCCGAGGGGAGGATGAAGCCGTGCGCCGACGACTGATCCAGGTCACCCTTCCCTTCCTGCTATGCAGCATCCCGGTATTGGCAGCCGGCGCCGTCGCCGCCGCAATCGAGGTGCCCGCGCGCGAGTTCTACCTGCAGCACATCACCTGGATGGACGTGCTGATCCTGACGATCGGCACGGTGCTGTTCTTTTTGCAGATGCTGCTGACGGAGCTCCGGCCGGCAAATGCCAACACCTGCAACATGGGGGACAACGGGAATGGCGATGCTCGCGCCGCTGCGATGGATGGCCCGGCTGGGAGGGGGCCGAGCGGGCAGAGCGGCGCGGCGTCCATTTCGACATTGTCATCAGCTGCGTCCGCGTCGGTGGGAGGTGCAGCAAG
>JACOUH010000418.1 GCA_016177925.1 Planctomycetota bacterium
TGCTGCATGACCGCATCGCGCTGCTTGCGCCGAGCGCTGCCGACCACCTTGGCGCCGTTGACGATCAGGTCGCCCGTGGTGAAGTGCTCGAAACAGAGGAAGCCGGAGACAGAATCTTCGCCGCCCGCGGCGTGGAGGTGGGCCTCAACGCCGAACTCGGCAAGGGCTGTCGCGATGACCTCGGGCATCGCCAGCCACGGTGCCGGCTGAGCCGGCACGGCGAGACAGTAGGTCAGCTCGTGGTGGTGGACAAGGGCATCGCCGCCGGTGGGACGGCGCACGACGGGCAGGTCGCGAAGGAGCGGGTCCTCGAGTCGCCGCGCCGCGGCCTGGAAGTAGCCGAGGCTGAGTGTCGCTTCGGTCCAGCCGTAGAATCGGAGCGACGGCTGTCCTGATGCTGCCGAGCGGAGCAGCACCTCGTCGCTGGCCATGTTTGCCGGCCCGTTCGCGACAGCGTCGGGCAGCAGGCGACAGGAGAGGATCATAAGCGGGGCGTGTCAGCGGTTGCGCGATTTGACAGTTTCGGACGTCCAGCGCAGGACCGGCTCCTTGGCCGCCTTGACCTCGTCGGGCCGGCTGATGCTCAGCGTGTGCGGGGCGTCGTGCAGGAATGCCGCGTCTTCCTCGCGGATTTGGAGCAGCGCGTTGGCAAAGGCGTCAAGTGTCTCCTTGCTCTCCGTCTCGGTTGGCTCGATCATCAGTGCCTCGGGCACTACCAGGGGGAAGTAGACCGTCGGGGCGTGGAAGCCGAAGTCAAGTAATCGCTTGGCGATGTCCATGGCGCTGATTTTCCGCTCGCGCCGCAGCCCGCGGGCGCTGGCGACGAACTCGTGCATGCAGCGGTCGCCGTGCGGCACCTCGTAGGCGTGCTTGATCCGGCTGAGCAGGTAGTTGGCATTCAGCACCGCGTCCTCGCTGACCTGACGCAGGCCACCCGGGCCGAGCGTGCGGATGTAGCAGTAGCCGCGGACGAGGATGCCGACGTTGCCGAAGAAACTGCGGACCCGGCCGATCGACTTCGGCCGATTGTACTCGAGGCGGAAGCCCTGGTCCGTGTTGATTACCACCGGCACCGGCAGGAATGGCTCCAGGCGGTGACGCACCGCGATGGGGCCGGAACCCGGACCGCCTGCCCCGTGCGGGCCGGTGAACGTCTTGTGGACGTTGTAGTGCATCATGTCGACGCCGAAGTCGCCGGGCCGTGTGATGCCCAGGATGGCGTTCATGTTGGCGCCGTCGAGATAGATCAGGCCGCCGTGCGAATGGACCAACTCGCTGATGGCCGTCATCTGATGGTCGAACAGCCCGAGCGTGTTCGGGTTGGTGATCATGAAGACGGCGGTGCGGTCGTCGAGCTTGGCCTTCAGGTCGCCGAGATCGACCAGGCCGCGCGGTCCACTCTTGATCGTCACCGCCTCGAAGCCGGCCAGGGCAGCGCTGGCCGGATTGGTGCCGTGAGCGCTATCGGGGATCAGGACACGTGTCCTGCTCTCCTCGCTCCGGTCGCGGAAGTAAGCGTGCGCCACCAGCAGGGCCGTCAGTTCGCCCTGCGCCCCCGCCGACGGCTGCAGCGACACCGCGTCGAGGCCGGCGATCTCGGCCAGGACCTCCTGGAGCTGCCACAGCAATTCCAGCATCCCCTGGCACGACGCGTCGCTCTGCAGCGGATGCAGGTTGGCGAGCCCCGGCAGCATCGACAGCCGCTCGTGCCGCTTGGGGTTGTATTTCATCGTACATGACCCCAGTGGATAGAAATTGGTGTCGATGGCCATGTTCCGCGTCGACAGGTTGACGTAGTGGCGGACCAGGTCGACCTCGCCGACTTCGGGCAGCGGCGGCGGGGCCTCGGCGAGGACATCGCGCGGCAGCAATTCCTCGGCGGGTGGCGCCGGCACGTCGCACTCCGGCAGCAGGTGGCAGCGCCGCCCCGGGTGGCTCAACTCAAACAGAAGGCCGGTCGATTGGTTCTTGTCCATGTCTCTCTGTCGTAGGGCAGGCGTCTCGCCTGCCATCCCCCGCGAGGGCAGGCGAGACGCCTGCCCTACGAGCGGGCCCACGCCGTCTCTCTGTCGGAGGGCAGGCGTCTCGCCTGCCCTACGAGCGGGCCCACGCCGTCTCTCTGTCGGAGGGCAGGCGTCTCGCCTGCCCTAGATGCACGAGGCCAACTCGGGATACCACCGCCCCAGCGACAGGCCCGCGTGATAACCGTCGTCGAACAGGCGCCGCAACAGGTCCGTCGCCGATCCGGGCACGCTCAAAGTGAACTCCTTGAAGAACGGCCGGTCGAACGCTAGCGAGGCACCCTCGACCTGCGTCAAACGCTCGGCGGCATAGTGCGCCTTGCGCGTACACAACTCGGCCGTCTCCTTCAATCCCTGCGGGCCGAGGGCAGCAAGGTAGACGGCGGCACGCAGAGCGAACAGGCCCTGGTTGGTGCAGATGTTGCTCGTCGCCTTCTCGCGCCGGATGTGCTGCTCGCGCGTTTGCAGCGTCAGCACCCAGCAGCGCTTGCCGTTGCGATCGGTCGTCTCGCCGACCAGTCGTCCGGGCACCTTGCGCAGGAACTCCTTGTCGCCGCGGCAGGCCAGCAGCCCGACGTACGGCCCGCCGTAGGCCATCGGATTGCCCAGGCACTGCCCCTCCGCCACCGCGATGTCGGCACCGTACTGACCGGGACGCTTCAAGAGCCCCAGGCTGATCGGATCGAAGCTGACCACGAACAGGGCGCCGCGTTCGTGAGCGAGCCGGGCCAGTTCCTCGACCTCCTCCAGGCAACCGAAGAAGTTGGGGTGCTGCACCACCACGCACGCCGTCTGCTCGTCGAGGACACGCTTCAGGTCAGACGGGTCGAGGAAGCCGCCGGGCGCCGGCAGCGTCTCGATGTGCGGCTCCAGGTTGGTGAGGTACGTCGCCAGGGCCCGGCGATATTCGGGATGGACACTCTCCGCGACTACGACCTTGCCGGTACGGCCGGTGATCGACAGGGCCATGATGACGGCCTCGGCGACGGCGCTGCCGCCCTCGTAGAGGCTGGCGTTGGCGACGTCGAGGCCGGTCAGCTGGCAGACGAGCGTCTGGAACTCGAAGAACGCCTGCAAGCTGCCCTGGCTCGCCTCGGCCTGGTAGGGCGTGTAAGCGGTGTAGAACTCGCTTCGGCCCGCGACGGCGTCGACGACGGCGGGGATGAAGTGATCGTAACTGCCACCGCCGAGAAAGCAGACCGCCTCGCCCGCCGGGACGTCGCGCGCGGCCAGTTCGTGCAGGTGCTGGGTCAGTTCAATCTCGGTCAGCGCTCGCGGGACGTCCAGCGGGCGCTTCAGGCGTAGCGCGGCCGGGACCTGGGCAAACAGCTCCTCGATGGACGCGACCCCGATGGAACGCAGCATCTCCTGCCGGTCTTCGGGCGTGTTCAGGACGTACACGTCAACGCGATCCTCGCTGGGGTTAATGTTCCTCGGAGGCCAGCTGTTGCTGGTACTGCTCGTGCGTCAGCAGATGGTCGAGAGTAGCGCCGGCGGGAACCTTGAGCTTGATCAGCCAACCCTTACCGTAGGGGTCCTTCGAGATGAGCGATGGGTCGCTCTCGAGCTGCGTGTTGACCTCGATGACCTCGCCGTCGACGGGACTGTAGAGGTCATTCACCGACTTGACGGATTCGATTTCGCCAAAAGCGCCCTCGGCGCGGACCGTCTTGCCAACCTTCGGCAGCTCGATGTAGATGATGTCGGTGAGTTGGTCGACGGCGAACTGCGTCAGCCCGACCACGCACACGCCGCCGTCGAGGCGGGCCCACTCGTGCGTCTTCGCGTACCGGAGTTGTTTCGGGTCCATCGAATCCTCGCTTCTTAGCCCGACGCGCCAGCGAGGAAACCTGCGAACCTCGCTGGCACGTCGGGCTATTGTCCCTCGCTGGCGCGTCGGGCTAAGGGCCGCCGGTAGAACGGCAGCGGCACTACCCGGGCCGCCTCGACCTTGCCGCGCACGTCCACCTCGCACTCCGTACCGACGGCCGAACAGCCCGGCTCGACGTAGGCCATCGCAATCGCCTTCTGGAGCGTCGGCGCGAACGTGCCGCTCGTGACGCGCCCCACTTCACCCCCCTGGTGCGTAACCGTCGCTCCTTCGCGGGCGATGCGCTTGCCCTGCAATTCCAGCCCAATGCGCACTCGCAAGGTCTTGTCCTGGCGGCGGCGCAGCAGGGCGTCGCGGCCGAGGAAGTCGCCCTTGTCGAGCTTGACTGCCCAGGCCAGTCCTGCCTGGAAGGGGTCCGTCTCCTCGTCCAGTTCGTGCCCGTAGAGCGGCATCGCGGCCTCCAGGCGCAGCGTGTCGCGGGCGCCGAGGCCGCACGGCTTGACGCCGCGCCGGATCAACTCTTCCCAGAGCGGCAACACGTTGGCAGCGGCGAGCATGAACTCCAGGCCATCCTCGCCCGTGTAGCCGGTGCGGCTGACGATGCACTGCTGCCCCATCACGCGAGTGGCCGCCGCGTGGTAGTAGGACAGCTTGCCGGCGTCCGCCTCGGCGAGACCGTCACACAACTCGACCGCGCGGGGGCCCTGGACGGCGATCATGCCCGTCGCGGTGGTGCGGTCCTCCCAGTTGGCATTGCGCTTGCCCACGTGATCGGCCAGCCAGGACAGGATCTTGTGCCGGTTTGACGCATTCACCACCATCGCGTACCCATACGGCCAGCGGTAAACCAGCACGTCGTCGCGGATGCCGCCCTTCTCGTTGCACACCAGACCGTAGCGCACTTGGAAGTCCTTCAGGGTGGCGGCGTTGTTCGTATAAACGTGCTGGATCAGGTCGAGGGCGTCGGCACCGGCGAAGGACAAGCGGCCCATGTGGCTGACGTCGAACATCCCGGCTGCGGTGCGGACGGCCGTGTGCTCGTCGATGATCGTCGTGTACTGGACTGGCATCTCCCAGCCGGCGAAGTCGACGAGGCGTCCGCCGTGGGCGGCGTGCCAGTCGTGCAGCGGGGTGCGGAGCAGCGTCATGTTTCGATCCGTGTTGTCTTGGAACCGGCTGGGAGGCCGATCCAGGGGCCGGATGTCGGTATGGTACTGACAAGCCACAGATCCGGCCAAGACGGATTTGCGACGTCGTCGTGCCGGATTCGCGGGTTGGCGAGGTGATCTTGTCTGGGATACCGCTATCAATAAGACGAAGGTTTTTCGGCAAGGAGCGGGAAGCGGGACGCTCGGAGCCGGAGAAGGGGTTTTTTTCCGCCCTTGTCAATTACGGATATCTATATCATGTCCGCCCTGCCGCACCGTCCCTGGAACTACCACTGTGTCGCCTTCGACCTCGACGGCGTCCTCGTCGATACCGAGCCCGTCTTCGAGCGTGCCGTGTGCGAGTTGCTCCGCGACCGCGGTCTGGACCTGACGCCCGAGCTGGCGCACCGGATGCTCGGCACCACGACCCTGCAGGCGTTCGCGTGTCTGCGCGGCCACTTCGCCCTGCCCGAGCCGGTCGAGGAACTGGCGAAGGAGAGCATCGAGCGGCTGTTCGCGCTGTTCGATCGCGAGCCGCCGCCGCTGCTGCCCGGGGTCGTGGAATTGCTCGGTCGCCTGGAGCGGCGTGGCGTACCGGTCGCCATCGCCACCTCGTCGCACCGCGAGCACGTCGACAAGGTCCTTGGGCCGCATGATCTGTTACGTCGCTTCTTGTTCGTGATGACCTGCGAGGACGTCGTCCGCGGCAAGCCGGACCCGGAGATCTACCGCAAGACGGCGGGCCACTTCGGACACCCACCGGCGGACATGGTCGTGCTGGAGGACAGTCCCAACGGCCTGCGCTCCGCCAAGGGAGCCGGCGCCCGCTGCGTAGTCATCCCGCACGCACGCGTCCCCTTGCACGACCTCAGCCTCGCCGACGCCGTCATCGACAGCCTCGCGGCGGACGAGCTGATCGCGCTGCTGGGGCTTTTTTGAGCCTTTTGCGAGGTGCTAAAGAGCTCCTCGGATTGGGGAAAGAGGTCCCCTCGCGGCCGCGTGGCATGCTTGGGCGGCCCGCGCTGTCCGGGGGATCGACCCAGCCGCACCAGGCCGCCCAAGCATGGCACACCCCGGACCACTTTCCCTGTTGCAGGCAGCTAGTTAGGGCCCGCGCAGGAATAAGCTGGTCAATTTCTGTAGGACGGATTTCCAATCCGTCCGGCAACGATCGGACGGATGGGAAATCCGTCCTACGGCCGACTGCCCAAGTTATTCCTGCGCGACTCCTTAGTTCGCCCGAAACTCCTTCGCCTGCCGCACCAGGCGGCAGAGGTCGGGGTATCCTGGTGATTTCTTTGCAAACCGGGAAAGATGCCTTTTTTTTTCGGTCGCGGGTTGTATAATGGTGGTTGAATGGGGGTAGTAGAGACGTCGCCTAAAGAGATTCCCCTGGTCAGGAGATTGATTGCCCGGTCGAGTTCGATCCCTTCCTCTTCTGCATTTTTCGATGGCGTTGCACTCCCCGCAGCGAGTTTTCCCTTCCGAAAGATCCTGAGAGGGTGGGCCTTACCAGCCCTGGAACACAGACCGGACAACGGGGTGTTCTCCACCCCCCTGACACGCCCCCGCGTCGCAGGGCTGAGAAAGGATCGGACGGGCCCCGAGAAACGTTACGCCGGGGGGAGGCAAAGTTCCCTCCAGGCTCCCTGTTGTCGTCTGCTCCGGATGAGACCGGAGGTGTTCAGGAACGGGTTTCTTATTGGTTTGTGCTGAGGGCACGCGGGGAGGCAACGGGCAACGTCTCTCGCGCGGGCCGAAGTCCGGTTGGCCGGACCGGGCACGGAAAGGTTTTTTCTCGATGTCGAAGAACATTTACGTCGGCAACCTCGTGTGGGATGCCACCGCCGACGACCTGCTGGGACTGTTCGGCAAGTACGGGACGGTCGCCCAGGCGCAGGTGATCACGGACCGGGAGACGGGCCGCTCGCGCGGCTTCGGTTTCGTCGTCATGGACAACGACGAGGAAGCGCAGCGAGCGATCGACGGCCTCAACAACACGCCCTTCCGCGGGCGTCCGTTGACGGTCAACGAGGCTCGTCCGCGTGAGGACCGTGGCGGCGGCGGTGGTGGTGGTGGTAGCGGTGGCGGTGGCGGCGGGCGCGGCGGGCGCGGCGGCGGCGGCGGTGGCGGTGGCTACGGCGGCGGCGGGCGCGGCGGGCGCGGCGGTTACGGTGGCGGCGGCTACGGCGGGCGCGGCGACTACTAAAAGCGAGCGACCACGGGCAGCACAGACCGGCGGGGACAGACGGCCCCGCCGGTTTCTTTTTTGGGGCGAGCGGGGCGTGTGAACGCCCCGGTCAACGAAGCCGACCGGGGTCATCACTGACCCCGCTCGCCTCGCTCCACCCCCCGCACACCGCGCTAGCGGCGGGCGAGGCGGTTGAGGATTTCCAGCCCGCGGTCCAGCGTCCGGTCGTCGGCGGCATAGCTGAGACGGAAGTGCGTGTCGGCGCGACTGAAGACATTGCCGGGAATCAGCAGCAGGTTGTTGCGGATGCACTCGCTCACAAATTCCGTGGCACTGCCCCACGGCGCTCGCGGGAACAGGTAGAACGCCCCCTCCGATTTCACCAGGTCGAAGCGGTCTTTCAGCCCCTCCCAGACGCGGTCGCGCTTGCGGTGGTAGTCGGCGACGTGGCCGGAGACGTCGCAGTCCCAGGCGGCGACGCCGGCGTGTTGCACCATGCTTGGGGCGCAGACGAAGCTGAACTGCTGCAACTTGATCATCTCCTCAATGAGGCGGCGCGGTCCGTGGCAGTAGCCGAGGCGCCAGCCGGTCATGCCGTACGCCTTGCTGAAGCCGTCGAAGACGAGCACGTCCTCGTTGAACTCCGCCGGACTGCTGAACGCCCCGTCGTAGCAGAATGCCTTGTAGATCTCGTCGCTGAGCAAGAGGATGTTCTTCTCGCGAGCCAGCAGGGCAAGGTCGCGCAGCCGCTCGCGCGCGTAGATCCGGCCGGTCGGGTTGGCCGGGCTGTTGACGAGGATCGCTTTGGTCCGCGGAGTCAGGACGGCACGGACCTTGTCGGGGTCGATGTCGAAGTCGGGATAGGTGTCGACGTAGACCGTGGTTCCGCCAGCGAGGGTAACGAGGTGCGGGTACATGACGAAGAACGGGTCGAAGACGACAACCTCGTCGCCGGGGTTGACGGTAGAGCACAGGGCCAGCAGCAGTCCGCCGCTGGTACCGCTGGTGACGAAGACTTCGCGGTCGGCGTGCGGGTATTGCTTGCGCACGTCAGCGGCGATCTTGTTTCGCAACTCGGGGATGCCCTGCGTGACGGTGTAGCCGTTGAAGCCGCGGTCGATTGCCTCCTTGGCCGCCGTCTTGATCGGCGCGGGCACATCGAAGTCGGGCTGGCCGATGCTCAGGTTGACCGGGTCCTTGAGGCTGCGGGCCAGGTCGAACACCTTGCGGATGCCCGAGGACTCGATCGAGCGCATGCGGTCGGCGATCCAGCGAGCGGCGGAGTCGGAGGGCATCGTCGGGGGTCTCCCTTGGGGGTTGCAGATTTCCGATTGAAGACTTCCGATTGAGGAGGGTGGGGCGGTGCCTCTGCCTGCTCATTCTACAATCTGCACTCTATACTGGACGCGGGGCAGTCTGACACAAGCCCGGAGCGCCAGCGACGGGACCGTCCCGTCGCTGGCGCTCCGGGCTTGTGTCCGGACGTCCCGTCGCTGGCGCTCCGGGCTTGTGTCAACGCTCCCCGCGTTGAGTATACCGGCCGCGACCACCGTCTGTTCCCGCGACTGAACAGCTCTGATTCGTGGCAGACTGGGCAGATTGGGCAAAAAAAACGGAATATCTCGAAAAAAACGTTTGCGTGCTCATTCCCGGGTCGATTACACTCGCCCAGTAGAAATAGATGAGAACCCGGCGCCCGCAGCTGATCCTGGGGTTTCGGTCGGCTTTCCTCCGCGCGAGCGCCCGGCTGCCTCTCTCTTTTCTTTTATCTATCTCACGCATCTGGACGCCCTGAGTCTATGTCCCCAGGACGGGGTCGAGAGGCCCTGACACGACGAGGACAGGGTTTGTCCCTGCGCAACCGGCGTCCCCCACGACGAGAGGAATTGCATCATGGCACTGCTGACTTGGTTGTGGAAGCTGAACGGGAGCATTCGTAGGGGCGCCCGGAGGAAGGGCCGGCGCAGACCGCCGACCCAGCGGCTGGTACTGGAACGGCTGGAGGACCGCACGCTGCTGGCGGCCAACCTCACCATCATTCAGGGTGCCTCCGGCAGCGGCACCCAGGACAGCAACCTGCTCGCCGACGGGCAGGTCCTGTTCAACGACTCCGACATCGGCGCCAACACCCTCAGCACCGGCGCCCTCGCCGCGGTCGGCTCGACGACCAATATCGCCGTCCAGGCCACCCAGACGATCAGCTTCAACGACCTCGGCGGGACGCTGAGCTTGCAGACGGGGTCGGGCAACAGCGTGACCTTCAGCACCGCCACCAGCGGCGGCGGCGCCATCAGCTTCGCCACCCAGGGCAACACCCTGGCTACTGCCGGCGGCAGCCTCACCTTCAGCGCCGGCACCGGCCTGACGCTCGCGAACCTCGACTCGGGTGGCGGCGATGTCTCCCTGACCGCCGGCGCCGACACGGCCGGCAACCTCAGCGCTCGCAACATCCTCACCGCCAGCTCGGGCAACATCACCTTGCAGGCGACCAACGCCGGCGGCACCGTTACCCAGACCGGGTCAACCACCGGACAGGCCATCAACGTCACCGCCACCGGCAATGTCACGGTCGATTCGATGCGCGGCACCACGGTCACCCTGACCAGCAACACTGGAGCCATCAACTCCACAGGCAGCAATCCGATCCAGGCCAGCGCCCAGCTGACGTTGTCGGCCGCCACCGGCATCACTGTCAACACCCTGGCGACCACGTTGCAAGCGACCAATAGCACCTCGGGCGACATCAGCATCACGCAGGCGGCCTCGCCGCAGCAGGCGCTGACCACGGCCGGCACCGGCGTGCGCAATCTCGTCTCGGGCGGCCTCGTCTCGATCATCAATCTGGGCAACACGATTACCGTCGCCAGCGGCGCCCCGGTTCTGAGCAACAACGGCGAGATCACCCTGGCCGCCACCGACTTCACCCTTCAGGGCGCGGTCAACAGTGGCACCAACCGCACCAACCTGACCAATTCCACCGCGGGCCGGCAGTTCGACCTCGGCACCGACACCGCCGGCAAGATCGGCCTGACCTCGGCGGAGATCGACAACGTCACGGCGGGAACCCTGCGCATCGGCAGCGGTAACGCGGGAGCCATCACCATCAGTGCCAATATCGCCCCCGCCGGGACCAACACCCTGTCGCTCATCAACGCGGGCAACGTCACGCAGGCGGGAACCATCACCGAGAACAACTTGCGCGTCGATTCGGGAGGCATGGTGTCGTTGGATGCCGGCAACGACGTCGATGTGCTGGCCGGGGCCGGCGGGAACGGCTTCGCGTTCACGGACATTGACGACCTGATTATCGGCACGGTGGATTTCCAGCCCGGCGTCGTCGCCAGCAACGCCTCCGCGATCACGATCATCGCGGATAACCTCGACATCCAGCAGCAGATCGGGACCGCCGGCAGCGTGACCCTGCGACCGTTCACGAGCACGGCCGTCATCGACGTCGGCGGGCCGGACGTGGCGGGCAGCCCGCCGCACCTGGGCCTGACCGACACGGAGCTGGGCCGGGTGAGCGCGGGCAGCCTGCGGATCGGTGAGACCTTCAACACGGGCGGCCTCACCGTCAGCAGCGCCATCACGCGTCACGCCGGCTACGACACGTTGGCGCTCGTCAACAGTGGCCCGATCACCCAGAGTGCGCCGCTGTCCGTGGCGAACCTCGACGTCCTGTCGAACGACACGGTCACCCTGTCCGACGCCGGCAACGACGTCGATACCCTGGCCGGGTTCGCGGGAGGCAGCCACAACTTCTCCTACAGCGACGCCAACGCGCTGACCATCGGTTCCGTCGTGTTTGATGTGGGAGTCAACGTCGGCAACGACGTCGCCCTCACGACCGGCGGGGCGCTGACGATCAACCAGCAGATCGTGTCGGTAACCACGAGCGTCACCCTGACCGCGGGTGGGGCCGTCACCGAAGGGGCGAACGGCCAGATCGTCTCCCCCAACCTGCTCCTGCTCGGCACGGGTCCCTACACCCTGACCAACCCCGGCAACGACGTGAACACGCTGGCCGCCAATGTCACGGGCGCCGTCAGTTACACCGACTTCGACGACCTGACCATCGGTTCGGTCGGCGGGACCAACGGCGTGGTCACGACCAACAGCGCCATTGCCATCGCCACCGTCGATGGGGCCCTCACCGTCAGCGACACGCGGGCGGGGGCAGACGTCGATGCGGGCAACAGCACCGTCGCGTTGACCGCCGGCAGCGCCATGGGTCAGGACCGGGCCCTCACCCTCAACGCCAACGCCGGCGTCAGCGGCACCGGCGGCGTGACGCTGACCGCGGACAACATGAGCCTCGGCGCCGCGGTCAACGCAGGCACCGCCATTGCCGCGCTGCGGCCGTTCGCGACCAACACGCTCATCAACCTCGGCGGCGCCGATGCGGCCAATACCCTCGGCCTGACCGACGCCGAGCTGGACTTCGTCACCGCCGGCGTCATCGTCGTCGGCAGCACGGCCGGCGACCTGACGGTGACGGCGCAGATTACCCCGGCCAACAGCAACCAACTGGAGCTGGTCACCGGCGCGGGCATCCTCGACGGCAACACCACCGGCGCGGACCTCGTCGTCACCCGCCTGGGCCTGACCGCCAGCACCGGCATCGGCGTCAGCGGCGGCGACATCCGCCTGGACGTGTCCGTCAGCAACCTGGAGGCGCTGACCGACACCGGCGGCATCGACATCGCCAACACCGGCGGGACGCTGAGCCTCGGCGGCGTTAACGGCACCCTGACCGGCATCAGGGTCAACACGTCCGGCAACATTCGCATCGAGAACAACGCCACCATCCAGCTGACCGACGATGATGGGCTCGAAACCGTCCTGGGCGGCAGCATGTCCGGCGACGTCACCCTGCTGGCCACCGGGGCCACCTCCGATGTGACCTCCACGGTGGATGAGGACGCCATCAGCGCCCCGAGGGGCAGCATCTTCGTGACGGCCGGCCACGACATCCTGTTCGGCGCCGTCGGCATCGACCACGACAACGACGTCCGCGCCAGCAACGACGTCACGTTCAGCGCCGGCCGCAACATCACCATCGACGGCTTCGCCGACGTTGCCTCCGACGACTTCGGCCAGGGCACCGGCGGCAGCGTGTTCTTCACGGCCGGCACCGGCGGCGTCAGTGGCAACATCAACATCACCAACAATAACGGTGACGACGCCAGCGTCGGCGCCAACGGCAACAGCGGTGGCGATGTCACGCTGACCGTCATGGCCCTCAACGGCTTCCTGAACCTGACGGCCCCCTTCTCGAACGCCCTGTTCTCCAACTCCGGCAACGTGACCGTCAACGCCGACCAGGTGATGATCGCCACCGGCGTCAACGGCTCCGGCATCACCGCCAACAACGGCATCGTCACCATCCAGCAGTTCAGCGCCGCCCACCCGATCGACCTGGGCACCGCCGCGGACACGGCCGGCACGCTCGGCCTGTCCGACGCCGAGTTGGATCGCATCTTCACGCCCACGCTGCGCATCGGCGATGCGGCCAACGCCGGCAGTATCACGGTGTCGGCAGCCATCACGGGGACGACCTACACCACGCTGCACCTGCGGACCGGCGGAGGGATCGTCGACGGCGACGCTACCGCGGGCGATCCGACGATCGTCACGGTCAACGACCTCGCCCTGGAAGCCGCGATCGGCATCGGCAGCGCCGACGACCTTGACACGGCGGTCAGCAACCTGGCGGCGAGCAACACCGGCGGCAACGTCCAGGTTGCCAATACCGGTTCGCTGACGCTGCCGGTCGGCGGCGTCGATGGTCTTGTGGGTGTCACGAACACTGCGGCCGGCAATATCTTCCTCAGCGCCGCCAGCCCGATCGTCGTCGACTCGGCTGTCAGCGACACCGGCGGAGGCAACATCACGCTTGTCACCTCCGGCGCCGACGGCTCCATCACGGTGACGACCAACGGCTCCATCACCGCCTCGGGCGGCAATGGCAACATCCTCCTCGACACCAGCGCCGGCACTAGCGGTCAGAGCGCTATTCTGATCAACGACGGCCCCAACGCCGCCGACCTCAGCGCCAGCGGCACCGGCAACATCACCCTCCGCAGCAACGACGCCGTCACCCTCGGCGCCAATGCCGTCCTCCAGTCCGGACTCGCCGCGTCGGGCGGCGGCACCATCACGCTGCAGTCCAACTTCAACGACGTTAACGGCACCGACAATATCGTCCTGGGCGCCAACTCCCAGATCCTGACGCGCGGCAGTATCGTCCTCAATGCCGATCCGGACGGAAACGGCGTCGGTGGCGCCATCGTTCTCGGCGCCGGCTCGTTCCTCGGCGCCCCGGGCGGCGGGTTGGCCAACACCATCATCCTGATCGCGGCCGGCGACATTACTCTGTCCGACCTGCGGGCGACCAACCTCGTCAGCGTCACGTCCACCGGCGGCGCCATCATCGACGGCAACGATCCGCCCACGGGCACGAACAACATCACCGCCGCCACGGTCAACCTGAACGCGGCCACGGGCATCGGCAGCGTGCCCAACCCGAACGACCCGATGGCCACCGCCGCCGACGCGCCCATCGAGATCACCGCCAGCATGCTGTCGTTCAGCAACAGCACCAGCGGCGATGTTCAGATCGTCAACCTGTCGGGCGACCTGTCGGCCAGCGGCAGTAACAGCGCCTCCGGGGGCACGATCAACCTGACCGTGCAGAACGGCAACACGCTGACGGTCAACGCCAGCAATATCAGCAGCAACAACGGCGACATCACTCTTAGCGCCGACGACATGACGATCACCGGCACGGTCAACGCCGGCACCGCCATTGTCACCCTGCAACAGGCGGGGACGACCACGCAGAACATCGACCTGGGCACCAACAGTGCCGGCAACCTCGGCCTGACCGACGCCGAACTCGGCCAGGTGACCGCGAGCATTCTGCGCATCGGGCGGACGGACAACGGCGGCAGCATCAGCGTCACGGCGCCGATCACCACGCACGCCGGTTACGACACCCTCTCGCTGCGGACCGGCGGCGGCGGCATCCTGGAGCCGAACGCCGGCCTGGCCCCAGCCATCCAGGTGACCAACCTGGCGGCGACCTCCAACGGCGGCGGGATCATCTTGAACGGCCTCAACCAGGTCAGCACCGTCGCTCTCAGTTCGGGCGGCGGAGGGATTGACTTCCTCAACAGCCTGGACCTGAGCATCGGCTCGGTGGACGGCCTCAATGGCGTCGATTCCGGTGGCGGCGGTATCACCCTCGCCACGGTCAACGGCAACATCACCGTCACCAACACGCCTGCGGCCATCGACGTCAACGGTTCGGGCGTGTCGATCACCGCCAGCACCACGGCCGCGCACACGTTCACCAACAGCGCGGGCGCGGCGGTCAGCGGCGCCAGCGTCTCCATCACCGCCACCAACATGGATCTGCAGGCCGGCAGCTCCGTCACCTCCCTCGGACGGACGACGCTGGCGCCGCCCAGCTTCGTCCCCATCGCCATCGACCTCGGCGGCGCCGACGGGGCGACCACACTGGGGCTGACCGCGGCGGAGCTGAACACCGTCACGGCGAGCACGCTGCAGATCGGCAACGGCAACAGCGGCAGCATTACGGTCACGGCGGCCATCGCCCCGACGAACGTGCCCACGCTCGACCTGGAGACCGGCGGCGGCATCTCGGAGTCCGCGGCCGGCGATACCATCACGGTCCCCAACCTGGCCATCCGCGCCGTCAACGCAGTGACGCTCGATCAGGCCAACGATGTGACCACCGGCGCCCTGGCCGCCAACGTCAGCGGCGCCAACCAGAGTTTCAACTTCACCGATGCCAACGACCTGACCATCGGCACGGCGGACGGCCTCATGGGCATCACCACCAACGGCGGGACCATCGTCGTGACCACGACCAACGGCAACCTGACGGTCAACAACAACGTCAGCGCCGGGGCGGCCAACATCAACCTGATCGCCGGCGGCACCGACAGCACCTTCACCAACAACGCTGTCATTAGCAACAGCGGCGGCCTGCAGATCACCGTGATTGCCGACCGCATGGCCCTGAACGGCACGCCGGGAACCAGCGCCTTCACGGCCGACAACGGCGGCGACGTCATCTTGGAGCCGTTCAGCGCCGGCCGGCTCATCAACCTCGGCTCGACCACCGACACGGCGGCCAACACCCTGGAACTGTCCAACGCCGAGCTGGGCACAGTCACCACCGCCAGCGCCATCGTGATCGGCAACGCCAGCGCCGGCGACGTGACCGTCAGCGCGCCCATCAGTATCAACTCCGCGCAGGTGCCCGCCCTGGAAATCCAGACCGGCGGCGGCGTCACCAACAATCCGACCACGGCCACGCTCACCGTCACCGACCTGGACGTGCAGGCGGGCAACGCGGTCAATCTCACCGGCGCCAACGCCGTGAGCGGCGCCCTGGCAGGCGTCGTCAGCAACGCCGGGCAGGGCTTCACCTTCAACAACGCCGCCGCCCTGGACATCAACTCCGCAGGCGGCATCAACGGGATTACCACCAACGGCGGCACGATCACGGTTTCGACGACTAACGGCGACTTGACCGTCGATCAAGCCGTCGCCGCGGGGGCGGCCGCCGTCAACCTTACGGCAGGCTGTAACCCGGGCGCCGACAACTTGCTGATGAACAACAACGCTATCACCGGGAACTCGGCCACCCTGACGGCCGATCGCATGGCCCTGGACGACGGCACGATCAACGTCGGCACCGGGGCGACGAATATCGTCACCCTCCAGCCCTGCACCGTCGGGCGGCCGGTCAACCTGGACAACGCGGCCGGCGATCCCAACGGCGAGCTGCGCCTCTCGGATGCCGAACTGGACACAGTCACCGCCGGCATCCTGCGTGTCGGCAACAGCAGCGCCGGCGCCCTGACGGTGAAGTCGGCCATCACGGATTCGGGCAGCTACGCCAACCTGTCGCTCCTCTCGGCCGGCAACATCACTGAAACAGGGACTGGCTCGCTCTCCGTGCCCGCCCCTGGCGGTCTGGCCGCCCAGGGCAGCGTCGTCAATCTGAACTCCGCTAACAACGCCATCGTGAACGTGGCCGGCATCGCAACCGGCAACGCCACTCCTGCCTTCAACCTGGTTACTTCCACCAGCCTGAACGTGGTCACGGTTGACGGCGTCAGCGGCATCCAGGCCACCAACGCCACCAGCAGCGGCATCAGCCTCAGCGACACCGCAGCCAACACGGCGATTACCGTGTCTCAGCCGGTCGTCGCGACGAACGGCGACATCACCTTTACCTTCGATAACATGGCGTTCCTCGCCGCCGTCAACGCCGGCACCCGGAGGGTGACCCTGCAGCCGTTCAGCAGCGGCCAGCTCATCGACCTCGGGGGCAACGACGCCGCCGGCACGCTCGGCCTCAGCGACGCCGAACTGGACCGCGTCACCGCCGGCACGCTGCAGGTGGGGATGTCCCTGAGTGGCGACATCACGGTGAGCAATACCATCGACGCCGAGAGCCATTACGGCACTCTGTCCCTGGCCACTGGCGGCGGCATCGTCGAGATGACTAACGGCAAGCTCCAGGTGACGAACCTGGCCCTGCAGGCGGCCGCCGGCATCGGCAGCGCCGTGGCGCTGGCCACGCAGGCGACGAACCTTGCAGCGTCCAACA
>JACOUH010000419.1 GCA_016177925.1 Planctomycetota bacterium
CCACACGCGGTCGCTCGAAGTGTTGACGGACGCGAACGAATGGTGGGTAATGCACGGCGGGACTCGCTCGTTCAGCATGGCTCGGGATGGGGGCATCCGAAAAAGGGGACTGTCCCTTTGAGGAGAGAGGGACAGTCCCCTTTTTCGGATGCCCCTTCGTTTGAGGACTCTTCGCTCATCCTACGCGGCGCGACCCGGCGAAGAAAGGGAGGAAGAGGGGAAGAACCGCGGCTGCGATCTCTCGAAATGCACCGGGCAACGGCTTGTATTCGGCCGGGGGGACGGCGAGAATGGTGCGGGGACGGTCCCGGTGCGGCCGACCTTGTCCTTACCAACCACGGCAAACCCATGCAGCGCATCACTCGTGAACAGGCCCGCAAGTACGCCTTCGACTGGAAAGACGAGCCGCTCCTGCGCGTGCGGCCGGGCGAACCTTTCGAGATCGAAACCTACGACGCCTCGACCGGCTACTTCAAGTCGGCGTCGGACAAGGCGATCCCGGCGCTGCGGCCCGGCTTCGACCGCAGTCCGGCGCAGGTCAACCCGATCGGCGGTCCCGTCCACGTCGAGGGGGCACAGCGCGGCGACACGCTCGTCGTCATGATCGAGGAGATCGTGGTCGCCGACATGTCGTGGATCGCGGTCGGCCCGCGGCGGGGCCCGCTCGGCGAGTCGACGCGCTGGCCGGAGTTGTCGGCAGAGTACACGACCAAGGTGTTCCGCCACAGCCCCGGTCCCAGCGGCACCACGCGTGACGGCACACTGCACTTCAGCGATCGCATTTCCTGGCCGATCACGCCGTTCATCGGCACCCTCGGCGTGGCGCCGGACCGCGAGGTGACGACCAGCGCCGACGGCCAGGGCGACTGGGGCGGCAACCTCGACATCCGCGACGCCTGTCCGGGCAACCGCATCCTGCTGCCGGTCTACCACGCGGGGGCGCTGTTCTACCTCGGCGACGTCCACGCCAGCCAGGGCGACACCGAGTTCACCGGCACCGCTGCCGAGACGCAGGCAACGGTGCGGCTGCGCCTGGACCTCATCAAGGGCAAGCGCGTGCCGTGGCTGCGGATCGACAAGCCGGACTCGATCGTGTCGGTGTACGCCTACCGCCCGCTGGAGGTGGCGGTCGAGGTGGCCACGATCAACCTGATGGACTGGCTGATCACGGAGTACAAGTTCACCCCGACCGATGCGTACTGTCTGGTGAGCACCTGTCCGGACTTCCGTATCAACGTCTACCAGATGTGCAAGTTGGCGAAATTGAACTTCGTCGCCGGAGCAGAACTGCCGAAGCGGTATCTCGTTACGTAACCCATCCGAGTTCAGACCATCGAACCATCGCCGCGCGCCGTCCCACACAGGGTCTCGCACTTGCAGATGCCACCTGAGGGTCCAGGTGAGGTAGTCCCCGAAGTGGAACAGGGCCATCTCGACGGCCTTCGCCTCCCTGGCGTCCAGAGTCGGCGAACGGATCTTCCTCGCCGTCTTCCTCAAATAGTTCATCGGCCATTCGCGAAGCTCTCAGTCAGGGTTTGGCGCCGACGCGGAGGTTCTCCAACTCCTCGGGCACGCGGCGGGTGTACAAGAGCTTGTCACTGCCGCCCTTCTGTGCCGACGTTTGCAGCCCGTTGGTCACGTCCAGCAGCAAGGATGCCTCCGGCAGGACCGACTGCAGGACACGCAGCAACATCGGGTCGCGCTGTCCGCGCGGCCCGCCCAGCCAGGCGTAACGCAGCACCGCGAGATGATTGCCCGCATCGGCGTGATAGTCGCCCCAGCGCTCCACCCGGTCCCCGCCGCGGGCGCCCGCCCCTGTCTTCGACTCGCGGTCGACGTCGAACAGCAGGACGTGGGCCCCGGGCGTGTCGGAGAACAGTTCGACCAGGCGGCGGAACTCGACCACCTTCGTCGGCGCCCGGCGGCCAGTGGCGACGAAGATGTGGCCGCCCTCGCCGGTGAAGGCCTCGCCGCCCTTGAAGTAAAACACCACCACGTCGTTGCCTGCCCCGGGCGTGCGGGTGTGTCCCCGGATTTCCTCATGAATCCGCACCAATTGATCGTTGACGTAGGCCGAATGGACGCGATCACCGACCAGCGGGCCATAGACGATCACCCGCTCAAACGACGGCGCCTCCACGACGCCCTCCGTGCCCGAGTGGGCGCCAAACGCCTTCAGAAACTGCTTCTCCAACTCCACGGCATCCACCTGCTGGGCGCTGACGATCAGCAGGTGCAGGCGCTGCGCCCGCACCGGCGCCGAACAATCGACCGTACACTGCGCCAGCGCGCCGGACTCCCGGGGCAGGTCGGCGAGCGTTACCTCGATGCGGTTCCCCTTCTCTCGATTGAGGAGGATGTCCCTCTCGAAAGTGCTGAAGCGGGCGCCCGATGTGAGAGGAGCGAGTTCCGCTGGCACCTGCTGGAAGCCGTTGACGAAGATGCGGACCATCCCCCGCTTCGCCAGCCGGTCGTCCTGGGCCGACGGCCAGACGACCCGGCCGCGCAGTTTCACTCGTCCCGGAACCGGCCGCGTGAACACCAACTCGCCGTCGCGTCGCGCCGGCGTGAGGGGCTTCTCCCCGCGCGGAACCAGTTCGTCGATTTGCAGCGTCACCGGCGGGGGGACGTAGCTGATCTTACGTGTGTCCTTGTTCGCCCCGCCCTTGCTGGCCGCCTCGACGCGAATCACGTTCGCTCCTTCCACGAGCGGGACCTGCAAAGGAGGCGAAAGGTAGTGGTCTCCTTCCTTCGTGAAGCGCTCGGGGTCGAGGGACCGGCTCCACTCCTCGCCGCCCTCGCGCACCAACCGCACCGTCTGGAGCGGGCTGCCGGATCGGACCCGAATGCGGACCCTGATCTCGGGCAAGGGGGTCGGCCCGTCGCGCCCCGGTTCGATGATGGCCACCTCTGGCGGCGCCTCTGGATCGTACCTCACCCGCCAGGCCGAAGGCTCGGAACTGGCCTCCTCGTTGCTGACCGACAGGGTGACGACGTTCTCCCCTTTCTTGCCGAGCAGGACATTCTTCAGCCGCACCCGCCAGGTGCGCGGGGCGCCCTCCTTGGGGGACACGAGGTCGTAGCTGACAATCGAGTCGCCATTGACGTCGGCCCCTACGGAGTCGCTCCGCAGCGGCAACTCTGAGTCGATCTCGGCCACCAGCTCGATGGTTGCCGTCGTCGCCTTCTCCGGGCCGCGCCAGGCCGTGATGCGCGGCGGGCGGACGTAGCGCACCTCGACCTCGCGGCGCGACACACTTCCCCAGTTGTTACTCAACTCGACCACCACGCGATTCAAACCGACGCCGATCGGCACCCGCGCCGAGAAAGCGCCCTCCGCGATCTTCAGTGCCGCTGAACTCTTGTTGCCGTTCACCAGCACGGTCTTGCGATACGGATGCTCGTTGTCAGCGGCGCCCAGGCGACCGGTGATCTGAACCTCGCGCGGGTCTTTTCCCGCGACGAGCCTGACAGGCCCCTCCGGACTGATCTCGGCAAGGCGCGGCACCTGGGGCTGGTACGCAATGCGCAAGCTCCGCTCGGCCGGGTCGCTGTCCTGGGTACGGGCGACGAAGCGCAGGGTCTGCTCGCCCGGACGCAGTTCGATCTTCTCGGCAATGGTGAAGGAGCGCCGGCCCGGGACAAAGCCAGCGAGGCCCTTGCCCTCCTCGCCCTGGTCCAGAAGCCGCTCGGCGCGCGTGAGAGGCGCGGCCGCCGTGATCTCGCCCTCGATGCGAACCTGCGGCACGGTCACGACGGTGGCCGGGGCTGAGTCCTCGAAGCCCCGGTCCGCGCCGGGGCTTCGAGGACTCAGCCCCGGCCACCCGCCCCGGCCGCCGTCCCCGCCCAGCGGCACCAGGCGTTTCAGCGTGACCAGCGGGGCCTCGTCCTTCTTGCGGTAGTTGACGACGACCGACTGACGGATCGTCTCCTCGCCCTCGTATCCCTCCAGAGCGTCACGGTTCCGGGCGGTGACCTCGAGAGTGTTGTCGCCCGGTTGCAGGTTCACCTTCTGGCTCAGCTTACCGTCCGCCGGCAGTGGCGCCGAGCGCAGCACTTCCCGGCCCCGGTAGATATGCCGAAGTGTGGCGTGTACTCTCTCCCCCGGCTTGCCCGGCCGGACATCGGCGCGGAAGGTGAACTCGGGCTGGCGCACCACGGTCCGCTTGCCCGGCTCGGGCGCCGTCACCTTCACGACCGGGGCGGGTGGCTGGGAGCGTACGCGCGCCTCGGCGGCATACTCTTCCGGACGGTAACTTGCCGTCATCGACGATCACCAACCCTATCTCCGGCCGCGAATCTCTCTGTCCGCGCCGCCGGGGCGGCAGGTCGCCACTTGTGATCAGCTCCTTGAGCAGCCCCTGGCGATAGAACAGGCGGCGGTATTCTCCGGCCGGGGCGAACTGCGCCGGGGCCTCGGCGACGCCGGTGTTGAGGTGCCAGCCCAGCAGCGCCTCCGCTCGCTGCCCGCTGACGTCGTACGGCCCCAGCGGGCTCCAGCCGATCCATTGCCGCTCGTCCCCGTCCGTCTTGCGCGTCACGAACAGCGACAGCAACGGATTCCGGGTATCGAAGCCCTGCCCGACCTTGACGGTCACGTCTCCCGACCCGCTCTCGCGGGTGCCCCGGCGGACGCGCAAGGTGATGCGCTGACCCGGGTCCTTGCGGTCGACCATCTCGTAGAGCGCTTCGGGGCGGGTCAACTCCTTGAGCTTGCCGTCCTCGACCACTCCCTCGATGATCAAGTCACGCAGCTGCTCGCCCGTGCGGGCGTTATACAGGGCGAGCAGGGGAAGTCCGCGCCGCTGGGAAGCGACCGCCAGAAGAGGAATACGCAGAGGCGGTCGCGGCGGCAGCAGGGCAAAATCGGATAAATTATAGTTCGGATAGAGGCGGACGGTGCAGAGTTCCTTGCCGTCTTCGGAGACGGTCAGGGTTTCGTGCAGCGCGCCCCGTGCGGCGGGCCCCGACCATTTCACGCGCCAGTCGCCCACGTCCGGGGCGTCGGTCTTCCAGCCCTCGCGGTCGGCGGATGGCCGGCGGTTGTCGAAGTCGAAAATCAGCGTGCCGTCCGCCGGGACAAGGGACGGTAGACCGGGACGATCCTTCGGTTCCGTGGAGAGCACGAGCCCGCACTCCTTTCCCTTTCCGATGAATGCAGCGTTGCGGAAGATCTCCCCAAGGCCGCCGAGCTTCTGAGGTTTCCCCCGCCGGCCAAGGAGGTCCGGGACCGAGTAAACGAGGATCGAGTGGTCAGGACTCCCGGCCACGGCCAGGAAGTCCCCTGTTGCGGAAACGGCCAGCGCTGGCTGCAACACCCCCTCCCACAACCGCTGCTGACTGCGCACCGCCCCGAAGGTATCTCCGCGTATGTCGTGGACTTCCAGGGAATACTCGTCTGGCTGGGCAACCCGCTCGTTCTTCTTCCCAAGGCGTCGCACGACGACGGCGGCGTGGTCGGCCGGCTCCCCGGGCCGCGACCGGAGAAGCGCCAGGGCGCCGGGAAAGGAGTCAGCATGCCCCTCCGGAGCGCCCCCGGCCACCAGACGAGGAGGCTCGCCGCCACGCACTTCCCACAACTGGAGGTGCGTGCCCCCCGGCGCGGAGGCCGCTGTCAGCAGGCGGTCTCCCTGCGGGCGGTCTGCCGCAGAAGGAAGGACGGCCACCCGCAGAGCCGTTCGGTCGTGTTCTTTCCGAAGCAGTCGACTGCGGCCAGCCTCCCAAACACTGAGGTGCTTGTCTCCCCAGGAGAGGCCGACGGACACCTCACGGGCCGCGTTGCCGGAGTGCCAGGTGGCCAGATCAGGCCGCGTCAGCAGGGCAAGGTCCGGTAGGTCCCCCGCCGTGCGGGCGAGCGAGGTCCCCTCGGCCACGTCCCACAGCCGCAGCCCCACCTCGGACTTTCCCTTCCTTTCATCCCAGTCCAGGGCCGCCGACACCAGCAGGGCGGGCTTGCGCGGGTGGAACGGGGCGAAGGCCATGCCGATGATGGGCCCGGTGTGGCCGCGCAAGAGGCTCGCCGAGTTGTCGTTGGTGTTGAAGACGTAGATCGTGCCCTGGTCCCGGCGCTTGTCGAGGTCCAACGCCCCGACCACCGGCCAGCCGTAGCCCACCTGGCCGAAGGCTGCAAGCCCGCGGTAAACGCCCTGGCCCCCCACGGCGAGGCGGCTGCCGTCGGGGGAGACGGCGAGAGCGTTGATCGCGCCATTCACGCCGGGGCCGACGGGGATGCGGTAGGAAACCCGGGCGAGGCGGAATTGGCCTCGCTCGTCCCGCACCCAGACGCGCACGACCTTGTCGAAGCCAGCGGCGTACAGCCGTTTGCCGTCAGGGCTGAACGCCAGGGCCGTCACGTAGGCAGTCGGCCCGCCCGCCTCCAGCCGGAGGATCGGGGCCTTGTCGCCCGGCGGGACGACCTGGGCGGTCGCGCCCGCCGCGGAGAACACGGCGAGCAGAGAGGCAACGGCACTTCGGACTGACATGCGAGGTTTCTCTCTTCCTGGCCCAGGTATCCAAGCCCCGGACGGGCAAATCTCCCTGTCCTTGTCAGGGGCCCCTTGCTATGATTCACCCGACTCGAAATAATTATAGACCCAAGGAGGCCGTGACGCGATGCCTCCCGAACTCCTCTCCCGACGCCTGGACGGGTCTCTCTCCTGAGAAGTGCCGTATGAGCCTCGAGCCGGCAGACCTGACGAGCCCGCAAGAGCCGAGGCTGCGGCAGCTCGTCGGCGAGTTCGAGAATGCCTGGCGGCGCGCCTCCAGCCCCAGCCGTGGCCCCGACCTCCGTGTCTTCCTCCCTCCCCCGGACGACCCCCTCCGCCGGACCGCCCTCGAGGAGCTGATTAAAACGGACTGTCTCGCGCGCTGGCAGCGCGGACAGGGCTCGTTCCTGGAGCAATACCTGACGCAGTTCGAGGAACTGGGAAGCGCGGAAGAACTGTCCCCCGACTTGATCCTGGCGGAGTACCGCGCTCGCCACCTTCACGGCGACTGCCCGCTGGCCGCCGTCTACAGCGACCGCTTCCCCGTCCAGTTCCCCCTGGTCCACCGGCAGATGCAGCAGGAGGGGACCTTTGCGGCGACCCCCCCGCCTGAGGAGTCCGCGCCGTCCCGGCCGACGCAGAGTGCCGAGGCTCCCCCGTTCGTCCCCTTGCTCCGCCGCCCCTTCGTGGGGCGCGGCGAGATCCTGCCGCCGGAGTTCGGCTACCGGTTGCTCAAGGTGATCGGCCGCGGCGGCTTCGGCCAGGTCTGGCGCGCCGAGGCGCCGGGCGGCGTCGAGGCCGCCATCAAGATCATCTTCCGCCCCTCCGACCATGAGGACATCAAGCGCGAGTTGCAGTCCCTCGAACTCATCCGCGGTCTGCGCCACCCGTTCCTGCTGGCCACCCACGCCTACTGGTCGCTGCCGGACCGGCTGATCATTGCGATGGAACTGGCCGACGGCACCCTCAACGATCGCCTCAAGGAGTGCGTGGCGGAGGGCCAGGCCGGCATTCCGCCGGTCGAACTGGTCGGCTACTTCAAGGAGGCGGCCGAGGCAGTCGACTTCCTGCACCACCGCCAGGTGCTGCACCGCGACATCAAGCCGGCCAACTTGCTGCTGCTCAACAGTCACGTCAAGGTGGCTGACTTCGGCCTGGTCCGCCTGCAGGAGAGCATGCGCTCGGTCGAGGCGACCTTCTGCGGCACGCCGCAGTACATGCCGCCCGAGATCTGGGAGCGCAAGGTCTGCCCGGCGAGCGACCAGTTTAGCCTCGCCCTGACCTACGCCGAGCTGCGCCTGGGTTGCCGTCCCTTCAGCGGGCGCAATCTGCCCGAGGTCGAGTTGTCTCATCGCGAGCAGGCCCCGCACCTGACGGCCCTCGGCGAGGACGAGCGCCGCGTCCTGTTGAAAGCGCTGGCCAAGGACCCCGCGAATCGCTATCCCTCTTGTCGCGATTTTGTCGTCGACCTCGAGGCGATCTTCCCGATCTCGGTGCGTCCTTCCGGCGGAGTACCCCTGTTGGAGAAAGCCGACTCCGGACGGCGGACCAAGCACATGGACACCCCGCCGCTAAGCCTGCCCTCGGGCGGGGTGGTGACTCCCCCGACGAGCCCGGGGGCCGCCGGGCGACGCCAGCGGCCGGGCCTTCGCTTCGCTGGCTGGGCGGCCCTGCTCACGCTGGTGTTGGCGACCGTGGCCTGGTTTGTGGCGCCACTGCTGCTACCGGCAGGCAGCCTCGAACTGGAGGTGGCCGGGGAGCAGACCCTGGCGCCGGGGCGGGCGATCGACTTCGACGTGCGGCTTGCGCGCTCCGCTTTCGGTGGGCCGGTGCCCCTGACCTTTTCGGGCCTGCCCGAGAAAGTTCGCGCCGCGAACGCCACCGCCGACGCCGGCGCCCCCAGCGTTCGCGTCCGGCTGACCGCCGAGCGCGATGCACCCCCTGGCGACTACCGCATCTGGGTCGAGACCAGCGACGGTCCGAAGGCGAGCGCCAGCTTCCTGCTGACCATTCCCCTGCTGCCGGCCAACTGCGACCCTCTCCCCGACGCTGCCGTCGTCACCGACAACAAGCGGAAGCTCTACGAGCGCATCGTGTACAACCTGCCCGACGGCAAGCAGATTGAGTTCATCCTCATCCCGCAGGCGGAGACAGACGACCAGGTCAGTTTCTACATCATGAAGGACAAGGTGAGGGTGCGCGACTTTACCCCGTTCGTGCGGCGGCACGGCATCGCCTGGAAGCCGCGGTGGGGCGACGACTACCCCGCGCTGGGCGTCCGCATCCAGGATGCCCACGCCTTTGCGACGCGCTGGGTGGTCGGTGGGGACCTGCCGTCCACTCGCCAGTGGGACCGGGCAGCCGGTTTCTACGAGAAGGGACGGGGCACCCGCGACAGCGGGTCGCGACGCGAGGGCCCGTACCTGGGGAAATGGGAGAAGGCCTTCGAGGGCAAGGGCAAGGTCGCGGTCGGTCTCGATGAACCGATGAAGGTCGGGGAGGCCAAGCTCGACATCAGTCCATTCGGCTGCCGTGATATGTCCGGCAATGGTTTTGAGTGGACACGGAACACCACGGAGGGCTTCTACGACCCCAAGGTACCCCTGAAGGAACTCGGCTCGCTCCGGGTCCGCGGGCAGTACTTCATGCTGTCCACGCCGCTGCAATTCGATGAATGCGGGGAGGGAAAGGGGAAGTTGCTGGACGCGGACAGCAGAGAAATCAGCGAGGCCGGCTTCCGCGTCGTCCTGCGACCGTAAAGACCTGTTGCACCTCCGTGGGGCAGGCTTCCAGCCTGCCTTTCCCTGGCAGGCTTCCAGCCTGCCTTTCCCTGGCAGGCTGGAAGCCTGCCCCACGGGTGTCCGAACCCGGCGTGGCGAAAGCGGGCCAGTCATGGGCGAGCTTCCCGAAACCATCCTGCAGGTCGGCAGCGGCAAGTTCCTGCGCGGTTTCGCCGACCTGTTCATCCACCACGCCAACCAGCAGGGCCAGCGCGTCGGCCGTGTCGTTGTCGTGCAGACGACCGGCGAGGGGCGGGCGAACCTCCTTCGCCAGCAGGGTGGACGCTATCACGTCCTTGTCCGCGGACTGTCTGGCGGCGCCGTCGTCGACCGCGTCGAGGAGTCGGCCAGCATCAGCCGCGCCCTCGTCGCCTCGCGGCAGTGGGACGAGGTGCTCGCCGTCGCCCGTTCCCCGGACCTGCGATTCCTCCTCTCCAATACGGCCGAGGCCGGCTACACGCTCGACCCGTCCGACCGTCCCGACGCCGCCCCGCCGTCCTCCTTCCCCGCCAAGCTCCTGCTGCTGTTGCGCGAGCGCTTCCAGGCCGGCCTGCCCGGCGTTACGATCCTGCCGTGCGAACTGTTCGAGCACAACGCCGACACCCTGCGCGGCATCGTCCTGCAACTCGCCGATCAGTGGAAGGAGCCCGAGGCGCTGAAGGACTGGGTCCGCGAGCAGTGTGCCTGGCGGAACTGCCTGGTCGATCGCATCGTCACGGTGCCGTCCGAACCCGATCCGCGTGTTCCCGGCGACGCTCTGGTCGTCGCGGTGGAGCCGTACGCGCTGTGGGCGATCGAGGTGCGCGAGGGCGGGGATGGCGGCCTGCCCCGTCATCCGGCAATCCAGGTGACGACAGATGTACAGCCTTTCTTTCTCCGCAAGGTACGCATTCTCAACGCGGCCCACACGGCGCTGGTCACGAAGGCAGTGCCGAGGGGGATCGCCACGGTGCGCGAGGCGGTGTCCGACCCGGAGATCGAGGCCTGGCTGAAGCGTCTGCTGTTCGACGAGATCGTCCCCGTCCTCCGCGGCCGCGCCGAGGAGCCGGAGGCGTTCGCCGAGCAGACGCTTGAGCGCTTCCGCAATCCATTTCTGGTACACAAGGTCAGCGACATCCTCGTCTATCACGAGCAGAAGGTGAGGATCCGTCTAGTGCCGACGCGGGCGGAGTTCGCCGAGAAGTTCGGTCGCATGCCGCCGCTGCTGGACGAGGCCATCGCCGCCTCGGCATCCCTCTCTCCTCCGTGATCCCACCCCTCCTGACGGGACGATCCGCACGGAACCGGCTGGCCCTCCGCGGTTGACGCACGGGCCAGGGGTCGCTATAAGCTGCTCCCAAACGGAGGGAGCATCATGGCCGGACCAATGGCGGCGGAGCCGAACAGTCGCCCGCGGGCCGGAGGGGGCGAGCGGGCGGCTCTGGTGATCGCCCATCCCGGCCATGAGTTGCGCGTCCACGGCTGGCTCGAGCAAGCCAGGCCGGAGGTCTTCGTCCTCACCGACGGCTCGGGACACACGGGGCGGTCGCGGCTGGCGTCGACGTCTCGGCTGCTCGCCCGTGCAGGGGCGCGACCAGGCGGCATCTACGGCCGACTCACCGACCGCGATCTCTACGCGGCCCTCCTCGACGGACAACTCGACGTTTTCGTCCGCCTTGCCGTCGAACTGGGGGAGGCGCTGGCGCGCTCGGAAATTGACTGCGTAGTCGGCGATGCCGCCGAGGGCTACAACCCGGCGCACGATGTCTGCCGGCTGGTCGTCGACGCGGCCGTCGTCCTCGCGGGACGACACCGTGGCCAGCGTCCGGCCAGCTACGATTTCCCGCTCACCCAATCGCCGGAGGCCTGCCCCGACGCGCTGCCGTGCGCGGCCCTGCACTATCGGCTCGACGAGATCGCCTTTGCCCGGAAAGTGGCCGCCGCGGCCGACTACCCGGAGCTGGCCGGCGAGGTCGACGCGGCCCTGCGGGCGTGGGGCCGCGATGTCTTCCGCACCGAGTGCCTGCGTCTCGTTCCGTCCGCGCCGGTCCGCGCCGCGGCAGAGACGGAGCCGTTCTACGAGCGGCACGGCGCCACGCGGGTAGAAAGCGGCCGTTACCCGCGCGTGCTCCGTTACCGCGAGCATGTCCTGCCGCTGGTCCGTGCCCTGGAGTCCCTGGCAGAAAGGGGGGCGGCGTGAGCGGCCTGCGCGTGCTCCTGACCAACATGTCGCTGGCCACGCGCAGCGGGACGGAAACTTACGTCCGCGACCTGGCGCTGGGGCTCCGGCGTCGTGGCCACACTCCGATCGTCTACAGCACCTTCCCGGGCGATCTCGCCCAGGAATTGCGGGTCGCCACGGTCCTGGTCGTCGACGACCTGCGCGACGTCGCGCTGCCGCCCGACCTGATCCACGGGCACCACCACCCTGAGACGGTAACGGCGCTGCTGCACTTCCCGGGCGTGCCGGCCGTCTTCTGCTGCCACGACCGCATGTCGAGCCGTGACACTCCACCGCGCTGCGAGCGCATTCGGCGCTACGTCGCGGTGGACGATACCTGCCGCGACCGCCTGCTGTACGAGCACGGCATCCCGGACGACCGCCTGGCCGTGTTGCGCAACGCGGTCGACCTGGAGCGGTTCCGGCCACGGCCGCCGCTTCCGAACTGCCCACGGCGGGCCCTCGTCTTCAGCCACTACGCCAGCGAGCACACGCACTTGCCGGCGGTGCGCCAGGCGTGCGACCGCGTTGGCCTCCCGCTCGATGTGATCGGCCTGGCCTCGGGCAACCCGTGCGCGCGACCGGAGGAGGTACTGGGACAGTACGACCTCGTCTTCGCCAAGGCTCGCTGCGCCCTGGAGGCTTCGGCTGTGGGCACAGCGGTCGTGCTGTGTGACGGGCGCGGCACTGGTCCGATGGTCACCGCCGCCGAGTACGACGACTTGTGTCGTTACAACCTCGGCCTGCGTACGCTCACCGGGCCTTTGTGTCCCGATGCCCTGCTGCGCGAGATGGCCCGCTACGACCCCCATGACGCCGCCGCGGTGTCGCGGCGTGTTCGAGTAACTGCCGGGCTGGAGCATCAGATCGACGCGGCCCTCGCCCTCTACGAGGAGGTGCTGCGCGAGCACGGCTCTCTGCCGCCGTCCGATCCGCTGGTCGAGCGTCGCGAGCTTGCAGCCTGTTTGCGATGGCTAACCTCCGTCAAGGAGCTGTGGGCCTTCCAGGAGCGGGCGCACGAGGCCGAGACAGCCCGCGCCGCGATGCGGGCGGAGCGCGACCACTGGCAGGCCCTGTGCGCGCGGACCATCGCCGAGCGCGAGGACGTCCGCGCCCGGTGGGTCGAGTTGCGGGCCGAGTACGAGCGACTGCGGCGTGAGACGGAGCAGGCCCTCGTCAACGGCGTTCAGCTCCAGACAGAGCTGGCCCATCTGAAGCAGTCACGCTGGTTCCGCCTGCGCGAGCGGCTGGTTCGCCTCCCCTTGTTACGCCGCCCTGTTCGTCCTCCCGCCAACTGAAAGTTCGCAAGAAGTCTCGCTGCCAACCCTGTCCGCCCGCTTCGGAAAGGCGGTTGTCTTCTGACTGAGATGACGTTCCCGACGGTTGGTCATTGGACATGGGTCATTGCTCCGGCCACCTCGAGCGGGCGCTCGTCGGCAAAGGATCGGAGCAAGGACTCCAGTTCCTTCGGGGCGCAGGGCTTGACGAGGAAGTGGTCGAAGCCGGCGTCGAGCGCGGCCAGGACGTCGCCGGGGCCGGTGTGTCCCGTCATCGCGATCAGCCGTAGCGTTGGGTCGACGTGCCGCACCCGCCGCGCTGCCTCGTAGCCGTCCACGCCGGGCATCAGGATGTCCAGGAAGACGACGTCGGGATGGTAGTCAGTGGCCAGGCGCACGGCCTCTTCGCCGTCGGCCGCGTCGCGGCAGTCGTGCCCCCAGGCTTTCAGCAGCATCCGCATCGACTTGCGCGTGTCGGGGCAATCGTCGGCTACCAGGACACGGAGCCGACTGGTTGCGAGAGAGTACATGAGTAAACCCTTCAGGGGACGGACGGGAGGCCGGACAAGCGAACCCTGCCAATTCCCTCGGATGTCTTCGGGGCCATTGTTCTAGTTACTAGAACAGAGAACGGATGCGCGGGCTCGCAGCGCGCGCTGTTCCGACCGATTTTGACAGAAATCCCTCAGAAGCCCCGCAAGGCCTAGTTCATTTCCCGCCGATGGACTTGCTCCTACCGGGTGCGTAGAATGGCTCCGCGTTGGGTCGTCTCACAAGGAGAAAACAGAGGGTTGACAGGAGAATGACCATGCGGCACCGCTTGCTCCTTCCGGCGGTCGTCCTCGCCCTCGCCTGCGGGGGGCTGGCGCTGTGGCAGCGGGCCTCGACGGCGGGGGCCTCGGCCAGGCAGCGCAGCGATGCCCCGGCGAAAGAGGACGAGACGCCGATCGGGCCGAAGTGGTGGCCGTCGGAGTGGGGCGCTGACGACCAGCGCGGCGCCGCCAACCGCCTGACTGCCGCCAAGGTGCTCGAGGCGAAGAACCTCATCAAGACCGGCAAGGTCTATCCGCTCGGCCGCGACTACGAGCACGGCATGCCCAACCCCGGCAAGCGCCACTTCAGCCTGACCATTCCTGGTATGCCGACCGGCGTCCACGAAGGGAAGAACAAGCTCGTTCACAACGACGAACTGGTCAGCGGCGAGATCGGCCAGGTCGGCACGCAGTTCGATGGCCTGGGCCATATCGGCGTCCGCATGGGCAAGGACGATGTCTTTTATAACGGACTCAAGCTATCCGAGTTCGGTGATACCTACGGGCTGAAGAAACTCGGCATCGAGAACGTCGGGCCGATCTTCACGCGCGGCGTGCTGCTCGACATCGCCGCCCTGAAGAGCGAGCGCAGTCTGCCGACCGGCTACGCCATCAAGCCGGACGATCTGCAGCAGGCCCTGAAGCGGGCGAAGTTACAACTGCGTCCCGGCGACGTGGTGCTGATCCACACCGGGCACGGTTTCTGGTGGATGAAGGACAACAAGAAGTATGGCGATGGCGAGCCGGGCATCGGCCTGGCCGCGGCGCGCTGGCTGACGGCGCAGAAGGTGGTGATGGTCGGCGCCGACACCTGGGCCGTCGAGGTCGTCCCGGCGGAAGACCCCGATCGGCCGTTCCCGTGCCACCAGTGGCTGCTGGTGCGCAACGGCACGTACATCCTGGAGAACCTCGACCTGTCGCGGCTCGCCGCCGACAAGGTGTATGAGTTCGCCTTCGTCTTCTCCCCGTTGCGTCTGAAAGGGGCGACCGGCTCGCCGGGCAACCCGATCGCCCTGCGTTGAAGCAACTAACCGTAATCCCCGTCACGAAAGTAGGTCAGGCTTTCCAGCCTGACGCGGCCTCAACGTCAGGCTGGAAAGCCTGACCTACGTGCGTGCCGGAGTAATAATCCCCGTCAATGGGAGGAATACCGTTGGTATCGCCGGATGTGACGACCCCGCGCCGAGAACAACTCCTCACCCTGTACCGGCAGATGGTCCTCATCCGCCGCTGCGAGGAGCAGCTGGCGCGAGCGCACCAGCGCGGACTGATCCACGGCGCCTGTCATACTTACGTCGGCCAGGAGGCGATCGCCACCGGGGTATGCGCTCACCTGGCCCGTGAGGACGTTGTCTTCAGCACCCACCGTGGCCACGGGCACGCCCTGGCGAAGGGTGTGTCACCGCGGCAGCTGTTCGGCGAACTGTTCGGCCGCGCAACGGGCTGTTCGCACGGCCGCGGCGGCAGCATGCACCTCTTCGCCCCGGAAGTTGGCCTGATGGGGACCAGCGGCATCGTTGGCCCGTGCATCCTCCAGGCCGCTGGCGCCGGCTACAGCTTCAAGCTGCTGAAGAAGGACCACGTCGGTGTCGCCTTCTTCGGCGACGGGGCGGTCAACAACGGCGCCTTCCACGAGGGACTCAACCTGGCGTCCATCTGGAAACTGCCCGTCCTGTTTGTCTGCGAGAACAACCAGTTCGCGACCGAGGTGCCCTTCCAGTACGCCGCGGGCAATCCCGACGTCGCCTCGCGCGGGGCCGTCTACGGCCTGCCCGGCATCGAGGTCGATGGCAACGACGTCCTCGCTGTTTACGAAGCTGCCAGCGAGGCGGTCCGCCGCGCCCGCAGCAGCCGCGGCCCGACGCTGCTGGAGTGCAGGACCTACCGGACGCGGCCACACGCCGAGGGCATGGGCGACTTCACCTACCGCACACGTGAGGAAGTCGAAGAGTGGAAGACGCGCTGCCCCATCCTGCGGCTGCACGAGGTCCTGCTGGCCGAGGATGCCGCGACCGAGGAGGAACTGGACGCGATCGACCGCGACGTGCAGGGGATCGTCGACGATGCCCAGCGCTTTGCCGAGAACAGTCCCTGGCCCGATCCGGCCACGGCCACCGAGCACGTCTACGCCGAACCGGCGAGCGGGGGGTGTGAACCCCCCGGTAAGTCGAAGGACCGGGGGGTTCACACCCCCCGCTCGCCGGCGACGCGCGAGATCACCTTCATGCAGGCCACCCTCGAGGCGCTCTCCGAGGAGATGGCCCGTGACGCGACGATCTTCGTGCTCGGCGAGGGCATCGGTAAGCGCGGCGGCAACTTCCGCACGACCGCGGGACTGTACGACCTCTACGGTCCCGAACGCCTCTGCGACACCCCCATCGCCGAGCGCGGATTCGTCGGCCTCGCCGGCGGGGCCGCCATGACGGGGACGCGGCCGCTCGTCGACTTCATGTTCGCCGACTTCGCTCTCGACGGCGTCGGCGAGATCGTCAACCAGATTGCGAAGATGCAGTACATGAGCAGTGGCCGGCTGAAGATGCCGATCCTGCTGCGCGGTTGCATCGGCATCGGCCACTCGGCCGCTACCCACCATTCCGGCAGCTATTACCCTGTCTTTGCCCACTTCCCCGGCCTGCGTGTGGTCGTCCCCTCCAGCCCCGCCGATGCCAAGGGCCTGCTGCGGCACGCCCTGCGCTCAAGTGACCCGGTCCTCTTCCTGGAGCACCGTGAACTGCTCAACCTCAAGGGCCCGGTGCCGGAGGGAGAGTACGAGATCGAGTTCGGGAGGGCCGCTGTCGTCCGGCCCGGCAGCGAGGTGACCGTCGTCGCCGTCGCCGTGATGGTGCAGCGCGCGCTGAAGGCCGCCGAGGCACTCGCCCGGGAAGGAATCTCCATCGAAGTCATCGACCCGCGCACGATCGCTCCCCTCGATGTCGACACCCTCCTCGCGTCGGTCCACAAGACGGGTCGCTTGCTGATCGCTGACGAGACGTTCGCTCCCTTCGGCGTCGGTGCCGAGGTCGCCGCCTGGGTAGCCGACTGCGGCTTCGACGACCTCGACGCCCCGATCCGGCGCCTCAATGGGGCCCACACGCCCACGCCGTACAGCCCGCCGCTGGAGGCTGCCGTCGTCCCCAACGTGGACGCCGTCGTCGGGGCGGTCCGTGACCTGCTCGCCGAATGATGGGGGGAATCATGGCGATCGAGATCCGCGTGCCGCGCCTGGGCTGGAACATGGAGGAGGGCGTGTTCGTCGCCTGGCATAAAAAGGATGGCGAATCGGTCAAAGCCGGCGAGGCCCTGTTCGTCCTCGAGGGCGACAAGGCGACGCAGGACGTCGAGGCGACCGATCCCGGCATCCTCCGCATTCCGCCGGATGCTCCGGTGGAGGGTGCCACCGTCGCGGTCGGGACCGTCCTCGGCTATCTAGTCGAGGCCGGCGAGCCGGCCCCCTTCGAGTCGGGCGCCGGCTCCGCGCAGGCTCCGACGCCGTCCGTCGTGGCCGCCGCGCCGGCTCCCGCGAGCGAGGGACAAGCCGTGACGCGCGACCGACGGCGGCGTGCGATCTCGCCGCGTGCCCGGCGCGTTGCCGACTGCGGCTCGGCAGGAGCCTCGCCCTCCCGCCGCGCTGCCGGGCGGCCGAGACATTCCGGTTTCACGGGCACGGCGCATCATCGCCGAACGGATGCTGGCGAGCCTGCGGGCGACGGCCCCGGTCGCTCTCACGACCACCGCGGACGCGACAAACCTCGCCAACCTGCGGGCTCAGTTCAAGGCCGCGGCCCGCTCGTCCGAAGTCGTCCCCGGTTACACGGACTTCCTCGTCAAACTGTGCGCCGTCGCGCTGCGCGACCACCCGATGCTGATGGCCCGCTGGGACGGCGACCACCTCATCGTGCCGGAGGGGATTCACATCGGCATTGCCGTCGACACCGAGGCCGGCTTGCTAGTGCCAGTGCTCCGCGACGTGCCGTCGCTCGGCCTGCGCCAGCTGGCGGCCCGCACGCGCGAACTGACGGAGCGGGCTCGGGCGGGCCAGCTGACGGCGGAGGAAATGAGCGGAGGTGTCTTTACCATCAGCAACCTGGGTAGCTTTGGCATTGACACCTTCACGCCGATCATTAACTATCCGGAGTGTGCGATTCTCGGCGTGGGCCGTCTTCGTCGCCAGCCGGAGGTCGTCGAGGAGCGGGTTGTCGCCCGGGACGTCGTGTCGCTGAGCCTGACGTTCGATCACCGCACCGTCGACGGCGCCCCGGCGGCGCGGTTCCTCGACGCGCTGCGGAAGTGTATCGAGAACCCGGCGCCCTGGCTGGTGACATGAGTCGGCCATTGCGGTGGAGAGAGGGGCGCGGTAGCTTTGATGGTGTCAAGGATTCTAGATGTTCGAGCAGGCAGGGCAACCGAGATGGCACCAAACGAGATCCTGGCGGAACTGCGGCAGCGTCCCTTCCAGGCATTCCGCTTGCACCTGTCCGACGGCTCGGCCTACGAGGTGCGCAACCCCGAACTGTGCATGGTGGGGATCAGTTCCATCATCATCGGGCTGACGAAGTCGGCCGGCGACGAGCTATTCGAGCGGTCGGTGAAACTGGATCCCTTCCACGTCACGCGCATCGAGCCCTTGCCGGCCCTGTCGGCCAAGGGGAACGGGCAGGCCGGAGGGTGAAGGCTCAGTCGTCTCCGCGCAACGATTCGAGGAACGCGGTCAGCAGCCGCACCGCCGTCTCGGTCTGGGTCTGGTGGATCAGATGGCCGACGTTTGGCAGCCGGACGTGCGTGCAGTCGAGCAGAGAGACGAGAAGGTCCACGTCGTCGTCACGCAGCATCCCGCCGGCGGAAGGGTCGCCTTGCAGGAGCAGCACCGGGCAACGCACGCGCGAAAGGATGTCTTCAAGGTCGTAGCCGTCCAGCCACTCGCCGGCGAGGATCGGCGTGAAGACGTCGGGGTCGACGCGCTTCAGGCAGCGGGCGCTAAAGCGCAGCGAGGCCGCGTCGCGCAGGTCGCCCAGCCGCTCCGAGTGCGGCGAGCCCGGCGTGATGAGGCGGATCTCGGCAAGCGCCCGCGCCACCTCGGCAACGTCGCGGCCCGATCCAGCCAGCGGCGCCATGCCGACAAACTGGCTGTGAAAGACCGTCTGCTGCATGCGCTGACCCATGGTTCCGAACGGCGGGTCCTCCAGGATGAGCGCCCGGCAGCGGTCGGCCGCCGCTCCCGCCGCGGCCGCCAGCGCCACCATGGCGCCGAGCGAGTGGCCGCAGACGACGGCAGGGGCCGGGCAGGCGTGCAGGAGGCAGGCCTCGGCGTCCTCCACGTAATCGCGGACGCGGTAGTGGAAGGTGCGCGGTGCGGAGCGGCCATGCCCGCGGAAGTCGAGGGCGTTGACCTGCCAGCGCAGCGACAGCGCCGGGATCGGCGGGAGGAAGTCCTGCCAGCAGCGCAAGACACCATGCAGGAACAACAGCGGCGGCCCGTGAGCGGCCCCGCGCGCGCAGTTCAGCGACCAGGATTCGCGGAGGTTCAGAGTGTGCTCGGTCAGCATTGCAGAACTCCGGCGAGCGGGGGGTGTGAACCCCCTGATGACTTGATCAGGGGGCTCACACCCCCCGCTCGCCTAGAGCGGTTTGCATTTGCTCGTAGCACAGGCGTCTCGCCTGTGCGCTGTCGCGGTTGGGCACAGGCGAGACGCCTGTGCTACGGCCGACTGCAAAACGCTCTAACATAGCACAGTCGGTCCGCCCCTTTCCATGTCCTCTTCCTTCTCGTTCAATAATCCTTTTCGCGCGTGGGCCCTGGAGACTCCATCATGGACGTCCTCCTCTCCGCCGAGCGTATCCAGGCGCGGGTCGGCGAGTTGGCCCGGCAGATCGCTGAGGACTATCACGGCCAGCCGCTCACCATCGTCGGCGTGCTGACCGGCAGCCTGATCTTCCTCGCCGACCTCGTTCGCCGCCTCGACTTACCGCTGCGCATCGGCCTCCTTCAGGCGTCGAGCTATCGCGGGGCCGTCACCGCGCCGGGCGAGCTGCGCGTCGGCCCCGACCTTGTCCCCGACGTCCGCGGCCGTCACGTCCTGCTGCTGGACGACATCCTCGATACGGGCCAGACGCTCGCCCCTCTCGTCCGCCACCTGCGCGACCTCGGCCCGCTGTCGGTCCGCGTCGCGGTGCTGCTCCGCAAGGTAGGGCGGCAGACTGTCGTACTGGAGCCCGACTACTTCGGTTTCGACATCCCCAACGCCTTTGTCGTCGGCTACGGGCTGGACTACAACGACGAGTACCGAAACCTGCCCTACCTCGCCGTGCTGCCCACCGCCGGCGCGGCCGAGGCAGCTCGAGACACCCGTTAGCCCGAAGCGCGAGCAAGGGTTGTAGGACGGATTTCAATCCGTCCGGGCGTCAAGCCGGGACGGATTGAAAATCCGTCCTACACTCCTTGCCAGCGCTGCGGGCTGGTTTCCGTGAGACATCGTGCAGCGAATCCTTTTCGTCATCCCCAGCCTCGATTACGGGGGGGGCGCCGGACAGCTTGTCGAACTGCTGCGGGCCCTGCCGCGGGAGCAGTTCCAAAGCCGCGTCGTGGTCCTCGGTCGTAGCGGGCCGTGGGCCGAACGACTGAGGCAGGACGGCATCGACGTGGACGTTCCGGGACGCGGACGGCTCTTCGATTTGCGACCGCTCGTCCGACTGCGCGAGGTCGTCCGCTCGTTCACTCCCTCGGTCCTGCATGCGTGGCGGCTGCGGTCGCTGCGGGCTGCCGCACTGAGCCGCTTCAAGGGCCGACTCGTCGCCAGCCCGCTGCTGCGGTCGCCGGACGAACGCTCCTGGCTGCGCTGGCTCGATGCCCGCCTGCTGCGCCGCGCCGACCGGATCATCGCTTTTGGGGAGACGGACGCCGTTCGCTGCGGTAGGCTGGGGGTAGAGGGACAACGACTTGTCACGGTCAACCCAGGCGTCCGCCAGGGACCGTTGCCGCCGTCCGCGGACGTCCCGGGCGTACCCGCGGCCGGTCGCGTCGTCCTGTGCGTCGGTCCCCTGCGGATGCAGCGCGGTTTCCAGGAGGCGATCTGGGCGCTGGACATTCTCCAGTACGTCCACCCTGACCTCCATCTCGTGCTGGCCGGCGACGGCCCCGATCGGGCCCCTCTGGAGGCGTTCGCCGCAGGACTGCGCGTGTCGGCGGGCGTTCACTTCGGCGGCCCCGGCGCCGACGTGCCGGCGCTGATGAGCCGGGCCGAGGTGGTCTGGGTTCCGGGCCGTGTCGAGTGCGGGATGCAGGTGGTCCTCGAGGCAATGGCGGCGGGCCGGCCGGTCGTTGCCAGCAACTGGCCGCGCCTGGCCGAGTTGGTTCGCGAGGGAGAGACCGGCTACCTTGTGCCTCCCGGCGACAAGACGACGATCGCCCGCCAGACCCAGCGTCTGCTGGCCGATGCCGATCTCCGCCGTTCGATGGGCGAGGCGGCGCGGCGCCGGGTCGCCGAGCACTTCCGCGCCGACGAGTTGGCGGAATGCTGTGCGCGGGTGTATCTTGGGGGAAAGTGACGGCTGCTTAGCCCGACGCGCCAGCGAGGGTTGACGGTGTTCCTCGCTGGCGCGTCGGGCTAATCAGCCGCCGGAGACATCGCTTGTGAGAGATGTGCTGACCGTCATACTGGCCGGAGGCAAGGGGACGCGATTGGAGCCTCTGACTCGCGATCGCGCCAAGCCGGCCGTGCCGTTCGGCGGGCTGTACCGCATCATCGACTTCACCCTGTCCAACTGCATCAACAGCAAACTGCGCCGCATCTACGTCCTGACCCAGTACAAGGCCCGCAGCCTCGACCGCCACATTGCCAGCGGCTGGAGCTTCCTGCCGCGCGAACTCGATGAGTACGTCGAGGTGCTGCCGCCCCAGCAGCGCATCGACGAGCACTGGTACAAGGGCACCGCCGACGCTATCTACCAGAACATCTACAGCATCGAAAAGGCCGAGCCTCAGCTCATCCTTGTCCTGGCCGGCGATCACGTCTACAAGATGGACTACAGCGACATGATCGACTCCCACCTCGAGCGGGGCGCCGAGCTGACCATCGGCTGTATCCCCGTGCCGCGCAGCGGCGGCTCGCACTTCGGCATCATGCACATCGACGAGAAGGAGCACGTTATTGGCTTTCTGGAGAAGCCGGCCGATCCGCCGGCGATGCCGGGCCAGCCCGAGTTGTGCCTGGCCTCGATGGGCATCTATGTCTTCACCGCCCGGCCGATGTACGAGTGGCTCTGCCAGGATGCCACCCGCAGCGACAGTAACCACGACTTCGGCAAGGACATCATCCCGCGCATGATCGATGCCACCGACGTCTACGCCTTCCGCTTCCGCGACAAGAACCGCAAGGCCGACTCCTACTGGCGCGATGTCGGCACGCTCGATGCCTACTACCAGGCGAACATGGACCTGATCGGCGTCGACCCGGTCTTGAACTTGTACGACCGCGAATGGCCGATCCGCACCAACCAGCCGCAACTCCCGCCGCCGAAGTTCGTCTTCAGCGACAGCGGCCCGGCCGGCAGCGTCCGTCGCGGCGAGGCCCATGACAGCATGGTTTGCCAGGGCTGTATCATCTCCGGCGGACACGTGCGGCACAGCATCCTGTCGCCGAACGTGCGCGTCAACAGTTACGCCACGGTGGAGGACTCGATCCTGTTCGAGGGCGTCGACGTCGGCCGCTACAGTCGCCTCCGCCGGGCCATCGTCGACAAGGACGTCAAGATTCCGCCGCACACGACGATCGGGCACAACCTCGACCACGACCGGCAGCGCGGCTTCCTGATCACCGAGCAAGGCGTCGTCGTCATCCCCAAGGGCGAGTTGTTCGATGGCGCCTCGAGGTGACGAACACCATGCCACGTTCGCCGCGCTGGGCCTGGTACTTCGGCGTGTTGCTCGTGCTGGGAGTGATCGCCGTTGCGGTGCCGCTGGTCTACAACCTGAAGGCGCAGCTGACGCCGGAGCAGCTGGAGGCCGCCCGGGCACTCTGGAAGGAGAACGGGCCGGCTGACTACGAACTGCTCTACCAGGAGCGCATCGACGCCGGTCCCGTCGAGACGTTTCGCGTCGAGGTAAGGAGAGACAAGGTTTCCGTGTGGCGGCGCGAAGGGGGCAAGGAAAAGAATCTGGAGGAACTGACACCCTCGCAGCGGCAGGCGTACACGGTGCCGGGGCTGTTCGAGCGGATGGAGCGGTTCCTCGAAGAGGACCGGGCGGCATCGCGGCGCAACTACGTCACCGCCGCCTTCGATGCCAAGGACGGCCACCCGGTGCGCTACGTCCGTCGTGTCAGCGGCACGCAGGAACGGCTGGAATGGGTGGTCGAAATGCTGCAGCCGGGCAAGTGACGGCCTTGTCGGTCGCTTGCGGCTGTGCAGTGTTGCAACGCCGCAAGTGGCGGGACGCCCTTGACACCCTTTCCGTGAGGCGAGTACACTTCATAACAGTCTGTTCGGGGAAGCCTTTGTGACCTCTTGCCGGTTCCCTCCGGGCCGGCCCTGCCGGCGACCTCCGCACAAGTAAACCGCGCTGGGACCCTGGGAGAGCCAGGCGTGAAGGCCATCATCAGCGACATTCACAGTAACCTGGAGGCGCTGCAGGCCGTGCTTGCAGACATCCAGCGCCACGACGTGACCGAGATCTACTGCCTCGGCGACATCGTCGGCTACGGCCCCAATCCGCGCGAGTGCGTCGACCTGGTCATGAAGTGCAACATGGTCCTGCTCGGCAACCACGACCAGGGCGCCATGTTCGACCCGGAGGGCTTCAACGCCCCCGCCGAGCGCGCCATCTTCTGGACGCGCGACCAGCTCGAGGCCCCGAGCGAAAATCTCGAGCGCAAACAGGGCCGCTGGGAGTTCCTCGCCGAAAGGCCGCGCAACTTCAAAGAAAACGGCATGCTCTTCGTTCACGGCTCGGCGCGCAATCCCCTCAACGAGTACGTCTTTCCCGAGGACATCTACAACCAGCGCAAGATGGAACGCATCTTCGCTCTTGTCGAGCGCTACTGCTTCCAGGGTCACACGCACGTCCCCGGCATCTTTACCGAACAGGTCCCCGAGGACCTCTACCAGTTCAGCAGTCCCGAGGAACTCGACTACGCCCACACCCTCGACGAGCGCAAGACGCTGTGCAACGTCGGCTCGGTGGGCCAGCCGCGCGACGGCGACTGGCACGCCTGCTACATCCTGCTCGACGGCAACACCATTCGCTACCGCCGTGTTGAGTACGACATCGAGACGACCATCCGCAAGATCTACGCGATTCCCGAGCTGGAGAACTTCCTCGGCGACCGCCTCCGCGACGGCCGCTGAGGCACCAGGGGAGGGCGAGGCTCGGGAGGGCGAGGCTCCTGCCGAGCCTCTTCTCTCGGCTCGGCGGGAGCCTCGCCCTCCCGGACAAGCCTCTTCTCTCGGCTCGGCGGGAGCCTCACCCTCCCGGACAAGCCTCTTCTCGCGGCTCGGCGGGAGCCTCGCCCTCCCGGAC
>JACOUH010000080.1 GCA_016177925.1 Planctomycetota bacterium
TTGGCGTCGACGTCGACCTTGACCACCTTGAACTCCTTAGTGCCTGTTTTGAAAGAAATCCACGGGAAACGGCACTTTTGAACAAACGTACACGCAGTTTTCCCTGCATTTTTTCGCAAGTGGCTGTTTTGAAAGAACAGCCACTTAGCCAGCTTGTCGACGACGGGCATCATCTTCCGGCACGGCCCGCACCAGGTGGCCCAGAAGTCCGCCAGCACCGGACCTGCCGGTGCCAGCACCTTCTTCTGCCACTCCTTCTCCGAGATCTTCTGCGCCTCTTTGTCCGTTACCGGCCGCCGGTCACCGCCCGCCAGCAGCACGTAGCCGATTCCCAGCAGGACGGCCACCGTCAACACTCTCATCATGGTCAATCTCCATCCTGTGTATCGATGAACGGTTGAAACTTCACCCCTTGCCGGGGCGGTCAGAATCCGCCCGGCCGCACGTGCGGCCGGGCGGATTCTGACATCACTCCTTCAGCGTAGCAAGGCGAACGCCCTCCCTCTGTGAGCCAACTCACAATGGACTAGGACGAGCCGCGAGTCCGTCGCGGGCGTTGTGCTTGCTGTGAAGCATCTCACAAATCTGTGCTGGGCCGGAGGCACGCCCTACGTCCCGGGGAAGATTTGTGAAGCCCCTCACAGATTGCCGGCGGGGCGCGTGTAAGATGCGAGAAAGTCGTCGGGCACACCGCCCGTGCGAGCCCCAGAAAGGTCTACTGAAGCAGAAAGGACAGGTTCATGCTTCGAGGAACTGTTCTCATCGGGCTGTTCGGGACAATCCCTCTGCTCGCGGGCGGCTGCGCCGGCGAGCTGCCCCCCGGCAGCGCTCCCCCCGCCGAGTCCGCGGGGGCCGAGGTCCGGTCGGCCGGTGGGCAGAACCAGGTGACCCGGCGCGTGACGATCGCCGTGTCGGGCATGACCTGACCGGTCGGCTGACCGGCCGACGTGCGTAAAGCACTCGAGACCTTACCGTGGGTAAGGCAGGTCCAGGTGAGCTTCGAGAAGAAGCAGGCCGTTGTCACGGCCGACGCGACAAAGTACGACGAGAAGGCGCTGCTCCGGGCCCTGGAGAAAGCGGGGTACGGCGGGAAGGTGCTGAAGAAGTAGGATGCCGACCGGAACGGTTCCGTCGCCAGTCTGTGGCGAGCGCGTTGCCGGTGCGCTCGCCACAGGCTCGCGACGACACGCTTTCAGGAGGATTTGCTCGGAAGCTTGTCGAGTTCTTTGAGGAGGTCGTCGGGCTTCGGGCGATCGCCGAAGGTCTTGCCACGGCGCTCGTAGCGGATGATCCCCTCGCGGTCGATGACGAACGTGGCCGGGCGGTTCGACCACTCCGTGTGGACATTCATCTGGAAGGCAACACCGTAGGTGGCACTAACCGTGCCGGCCGAGTCCGCCAGGATGGGGTAAGCGACCTGGTCGGCCTTGTACCCGACGGAGCGGAGCATGTGGCGGACGCGGTGCAACTCGTGCGGGTCGATGGCAAGCACCTGAACGCCGCGCTGCTCGAACGCCTTGATCCGGTCACGCAACTGCGCGAGCTGTCCGTGGCAGATCGGTCAGGTGTCGCCGTAGACGAAGACCAGAACCACCGGTTTCGTGCCGTGGAAATCGCTAAGCCGATACGTCTTGCCCAGCGCGTCGGTGAGCGTGAAGTCCGGGGCGGGCTTGCCGACGCGAGCGGTGTCTGCCTTCGTGAGGTCATAGTCGAGCAGGATCTTGCGGGCCGCGGCGAGATTGGGCTTGTCGTCCCGGTCAAGCACGAAGGCGGCGTGGGAGCGGACGTCGCGGTTGGGGTCCTTGTCGCGGAGCCAGCGCAGGGCGTCGGCCGACTCCTTCCCGCCGAGTTGCCCCAGCGCGTCGACAGCGTACAGGCGGACCGCGGCGTCCGCGTCCTTCAAGGCCGCAGCCAGGGCACTGCGGCTGTCCGGGTGCCCCAGCAGCGCCAGGGCCTGGGCGGCGAAGACGCGCGTCGCTGGATCCCCCTTGGCCAGCGCGACCGTCAGGGCTGGCAGCGCCTTGTCGCTGAGGCGTGAGAGGTTCTGAAACGCTTCCAGCCGGGACTTCCAGCCCGCATCGTCGGCCGGCCTCATGTACCCCGTCTGTGGCTTCCAGGCCTTTCGGAAGCGCGCGACGACCTCGTCGGCCGTCGGGTCGTCGGCCCGCGTGAGGGCCGGCAGGGTGACCCAGGCCAGGAACGCCAGCAGGCACGCTCTCGTCTTTCTCGGCATGACCTCCCCTTTGGCTCCGCTCAGTCCGGCGGATCATTTCCTCATGGCCATCGTCGAGCACGGGCAGGATTGCTCTCAGGCGACCTCCAGACGCGACAAAGACACATCTTATTGTTCAGCTTACGAATACGAAGGGCTGGCTTCTGTAAGCTGGCTCACAGACCCCGTCGAGCGGTGTGGGTGGAAGGGGCAAGCCGTTGTGCGAGGGACACGGAGACATCAGCGGATGCGTTGTCTATCCGCCAGGACGAGGCTAGAATGGGTCGGAGATTTCGCGGGGGACGCCCCAGTCACGAGGCCCACCATGGAAGGCGCTCTGTGGTACTTGAAGCGGTGTGACCTGTTCGAGCGCCTCACACCCGAGCAGGCCGACCGCCTGAACCGCCGCGCCCTGGTGCGGCAGTACAAGCGGAACGCCCTCATCTACTCGCCGACCGAGCCCGGCCAGACCGTGATGGTCCTGGCCGAGGGGCGGATCAAGATCAAGGACATCACCCCCGACGGCAAGGAAACCATTCTCGCGTTCATCGAGGAAGGGGAGTTGTTTGGTGAGTTGGCCCTCCTGGACGAAGGAGCGCGCCAGGAGTACGCTGAAGCGGCCGTCGATTCGCGCGTGCTGGTGCTACCTCGCGAGGACCTGCTCTGGCTGATGGAGTCGCGTCCCGAACTCGCCCTCTCCATCACCAAGCTGATCGGCCTGAGGCGCAGGCGGATCGAGAACCGGCTGCGCAACGTCCTGTTCCTGTCCAGCCGCGAGCGGCTGGTCCGCATCCTTCTCGAACTGCAGGAGTCGCACGGGGAGCGCTACTGCAACCGCTGCGAGATCCGCCTGCCGCTGTCGCACCAGGACCTCGCCAGCCTTATCGGCGTGACGCGTGAGACCGTCACGGTCGTCCTCGGTGAACTGCAGCGCGACGGCCTGATCCGCGTGCAGCGGCGGCGCGTCACGGTGACCGATTGCCGCCGGCTGGCTGAACTGGGCAACGGCATCCTCCCGGTCCGGGCGCCCCCTCCCCGACACCCGACGGCCCGGCCGCCGCGCAGACTGTGAGGTAGCTCACGGAACGGCGGCGACGGAACGGCGAGAGTGACAGAGAAGCGGCGGCAGACGACGTGCCCGCACAGCAGGAGTCGAACATGGCCCAGCAGCCGAACAGCGAGAATGTCCCGGCCCCTCTCTGGCTGCCCTGCCCGGCGGGAGAGTTCGAGCGACTCTCTTCAAGACTGCGCCACAGACAGCAGAGGCGCGCTGTCCTGAAGGGGGTGGCCGGCCTGGCGGCCGCGACCCTGACCGGGGGAGGCCTCTGGCTGTGGCTGCGCTCCGGCAGCGACGGCGGGCCCGATTATGCCGGAATCCGGTGTGAGGAGTGGAGGTTTGACCCGGTCGCTGAACAGCGATCACTGCACGGTTCTCGGGAATTGTAGCCCAATCAGGTCGTTTTTCGCGCTCCTCTGCTCGCCGACGGCCGACAAGCCCCACCCGAAGTTTACACCCATCACGCAATACGCTAAACTCCCGAAGCGGCACGGGAAGCGCTTCCCGGCCGCCGCGACCGGGCAAAGGACCAGTGGCAGGGAGGCAGAATGTCACACAGCAATAGCCCCCCGCCGGCCCCCCGCATTCTCGGCATCGACCCCGGGCTCCGAATCACCGGCTACGCCGTCCTCGAGGTCCGCCCCGCCGGCCCCCATGTCTGCGAGGCCGGCATCATCCGCACCACCGAAGGCAAACGCACAACTGACCTCGCCCCTCGCCTTCGCTCTCTGTACGATGGTATAGTAGAGATTGTGGAACAGTATCGGCCGCAGGCGGTGGCGTTGGAGCAGTTATTCGCTCACTACAACCACCCGCGGACGGCGATCCTGATGGGCCACGCTCGCGGGGTCCTCATCCTGGCGACAGCACAGCATGACCTGTCGGTCGTCAGCTATACCGCCACGCGGATCAAGAAGACGATCACCGGCCACGGGCGAGCGTCGAAGGAGCAGATGCAGCACGCCATCCGCACGGAACTGCGGTTGCCACGTCTGCCCGAGCCGCCCGATGTGGCCGACGCCCTCGCCGCAGCGCTGTGCCACTATTACACCCACAAGAACTCCTGCTCGAGAGGGCCATGATTACCAGGATCACCGGGTTGTTGAGCCGTGTCCTCGACGAGGAAGTGCGCGTCCAGGTGGGCGGCCTGGAGTACCAGGTGCTCGTCGCCGAGTTCGTTCGCCGCAACCTGCAGACGCGCACTGGGCAGGAAATCACCCTGCACACGTCGCACTTCTTCGAGGGCAACCCGATGCAGGGCCGCGTCGTGCCGCGGCTGATCGGTTTCCTGAGCGAGGTCGAACTGGATTTCTTCGATCTGTTTTGCACGGTCGACAAGATCGGGGTTCGCAAGGCGCTCAAGGCGCTAGTGCGGCCGGTGCGCGAGATCGCCAACGCCATCCATCGTCAGGACTCCAAGTGGCTGACCACGCTGCCCGGCGTCGGCGCCGCCACGGCCGAGCACATCGTCACGACGCTCAAGCGCAAGGTGACGCGCTACGCCCTGGGCAGCGAGACGGCGGAGGCCGGCGCGGTAGGGACGAACGGCGAAGTGGCGCCGGCGGCGGTCGTGGTCAGCGGCAACGCCGTCGAGGATGCCTACCAGGCGCTGCTGAGCCTGGGTCTCAACCCGGTCGAGGCTCGCAACAGGCTCGACCGCGCGCTGACCGGCGGCCGCACCTTCGGCTCGGCGCAGGAGGTCCTCGCCGAGATCTACAAGCGCCCGTGATTCTTAGCCCGACGCGCAAGCGAGGAACTCTTAGCCCGACGCGCCAGCGAGGGAGCCGGACAATCCTCGCTGGCGTGTCGGGCTAAGAAATTGAGAGGTTTCCATGCCACGCGAGGCCATCGTCCACACGGACGAACCCGAAGACGAACGCCAGCGCGACGCCGCCCTGCGGCCGCGCTGGTTGCGCGAGGTCATCGGCCAGAGGGCGGTCGTGCAGCGCCTCGGCATCACGCTGAATGCCTGCCGCAAGCTCAAGGAGCCGCTCGGGCACATCCTCTTCGACGGCCCACCCGGGCTCGGCAAGACCACCTTCGCCACGGTCCTGCCCAACGAGCTGGGCACGAGCATCCAGATAACCAGCGGACCGGCCCTGTCCAAGCCCGCTGACCTGCTGCCGTTTCTGACCAACGCCAGCCAGGGCTCCATCCTATTCATTGACGAGATCCACCGCATGCCGCGCGTGGTGCAGGAGTTCATCTACCCGGCAATGGAGGATTTTCGGGTCGACATCGTACTCGGCGAGGGGGTCAACGCCCGTACCATCTCGCTGCCCTTGCAGCACTTCACACTGATCGGGGCGACCACGCGCAGCGGGCTGCTGTCCAGCCCCATGCGCGACCGCTTCAAGATGCACGAGCATCTCGAGTTCTACTCGGTCGAAGAATTGGCGCAGATCGTCCGCATCAACGCCCGCAAGTTGCAGACGGACATCAGCGATGACGCCTTGGTGGAAATCGCCCGTCGCAGCCGCGGCACGCCGCGCGTCGCCAACGCCCGGCTGTGGTGGTCGCGCCACTACACCACCAGTGAGGCCGACGGCCGTATCACCCTCGACGTCGCCCGCGAGGCCCTCGACATGATGGAGGTCGACGCCGAGGGACTGGACAAGCAAGACCGCCGTTATCTGGAAACGATCATAGGCGTGTTCGAGGGCGGGCCGACCGGTGTCGAGGCGCTGGCCGCAACCATGAACCTGCCGACCGACACGCTCAGCGACGACGTCGAGCCCTACCTGTTGCGCGAGCAGTTCATCGTCCGCACACCGCGCGGTCGCGTCGCCACTGCTCGCGCCTACCAGCTGCTCGGCCGGCCAATGAAAAAACGCCCCGACGACGACGAGCCGAGCCTGTTCGACTGACCGAACGGGCCGGGGGTCGATGTGAAGACCTGCCAAAGACTTGCGCCGCCACGCCTCGAGTTCAGAGAAATAAGCGAGAGACAGACTGTTAAAATCGGGTGACGCTAACTGCGGAAGCGCAGGGGTTTAGGGAACGGGGACAATTCCCTTGCCGCGCGGAGGCAGATTTCGTTAGAAGGGAAGCTGTTGAGAGCGGGAAGCCGGGCTCGACAAGTCGATCCGAAGCACCGCAGTCGCCGCGTGGGCATGCACCCAGCGTAGACAAGGCGGAGCGGGCCTTGTCCCGTCGTCCCAGGGAGGGGACAGATCCGCCACGGAACCTCGTCCGCCCTCGTGAGTCGGCTGCCAGGGGGACCGGGCCTCGCCCGGTCCCCTTTTCTTTTTCCTTCTCTGTCGAGCGGACTGTTGTCTCCCGTGGACGGAGCGCGCCTGAACTGTTAGCATCAGGGCGGTGAAGGAGCCGAAGTAAGTCCGGCAAGGAGGGGTGATGAGCACCATCGCGGTCCCAGAAGACATTCGCATCCCCACCTGGGTCGTCGACCTGGAGTCGTTTCGACGCTGGGCGCGGTCGGATGAGTTCCCCGAGCGTGGCCGCTTTTCCCATCTCGCTGGTGGGCTATGGGTGGACCTCAGTATGGAAACTCTCGGACACAACGAAGCAAAGGCAGAGATTTCCGCGGTGCTTCGGACACTGGTCAAAGCTCAAAAACTTGGGCGCTTTTTCGTCGACCGGATGAGGCTGACCAATGCCGAAGCCGAACTTTCCACCGAGCCCGACGCGATGTTCGCCAGCCGTGTGGCTCGTATCACTGAACGTACTCGCTACGAGCACGGCGCTGCCAGCCTCGAAGTTGAGGGGACAGTCGATATGGTCCTGGAGGTCGTCAGCCCTTCCTCGGTGCAGAAGGACACCGTCGTCCTCCGCGAACTGTACTGGAAAGCCGGGGTGCGGGAATACTGGCTCGTCGACCCGCGTGGCCTGGAGTTGCACTTCGATATTCTCCGACACACGCCGAAGGGATACGTCGCGACCTCCCACCGGGGTGGGTGGCTGAAGTCAGCGGTCTTCGACAAGTCGTTCCGGCTGACGCGGGGAGAAGACGATCAGGGCGATCCGGAATTTACCCTCGAGGTCCGCTGAGGCAAGCAAGGAGGACGGATGAGCACTGTCATCCTCGCGGGGAGCGGACGCATCCCCGGCTGGGTAGCCGACCTGGATTCGTTTCGCCGCTGGGCGCGGTCGGATGAATTCCCTGACAGCGGCTGGTTTTCCTATCTCGCGGGAGAAGTGTGGGCGGACCCGAGCATGGAAACCGCGGGACACAACCAGGCGAGATGGAAGATTTCCTTCACGGTTGGCGGCCTGATCGAGGCGCAGGGCCTTGGACGTTTCTTTCTCGACCGGATGCGCCTGGTCAATGTGGACGCGGACCTGTCCACGGAGCCCGACGCCATGTTCATCAGCAACAAGACGCTGGACGCGGGAGGCGCCCGGCTGGAGCACGTCGAGGCGACTCTCGAAGTGGTGGGGAGCCCGGACATGGTCCTGGAGGTCGTCAGTCCGTCCTCTGGGCAAAAGGACACCGTCTTCTTGCGCGAGCTGTACTGGAAAGCGAGGATACGCGAATACTGGCTCGTCGATCCGCGTGGCCTGGAGCTGCATTTCGACATCCTCCGGCATGCAGACAAAGGCTACGCCCTCACACGTCGATACCAGGGCTGGCTCAAGTCGACGGTGTTTGGCAAGTCATTCCGGTTGACCCAGCGGAACGATGCGCGGGGCGACCGGGTGTTCACCCTGGAGGTCCGCTGAGGTGAGCGTGACGGACAAGCACGACAAACGACGGACGAAAGAACTAACCCCGCTCGGGACAGGCAGCAACCGACTCTCGCGCCGGGCGCTGCTCGGAGCCGGTGCCCTGCTTGGCTGCGGGGCGTGCGCAGGGGCCGTCTGGCTCTTCACCCGTGGCAGTCCGATGGGGCCGGCCCGCTACACCTACGAGGTCGTCAATACCTACCCACACGAGACAGATGCCTTCACACAAGGGCTCGCCTTCGAGGACGGGTTGCTCTACGAGGGCACGGGCATCGAGGGGCGATCGAGCCTGCGCGAAGTGGAACTCGAAACGGGCAAAGTGCGGCGCAAGGTGGATCTGGATGCCAGGTTCTTCGGAGAGGGCATCACGGTCCTTGATGACCGCATCTACCAGCTAACCTGGAAAAACGAGATCGGTTTCATCTACGACCGGAGAACGTTCGACCTGCTGAGCCGTATCGGCTACTCCGGCGAGGGCTGGGGACTGACCAACGATGGCCGGCACCTTATCATGAGTAACGGCTTGGCGACGCTGCAGTTCCTCGACTCGAAGACGTTCCGCGTCGTCCGCACAATCCGCGTGACCGAGGGCGACCGACTGGTCAAGGACTTGAACGAGTTGGAGTACGTCGAGGGCGAGATTTTCGCGAACGTCTGGCACGTCGACCGCATCGCCCGCATCGATCCGGAATCAGGGCGGCTGACCGCGTGGATCGACATGAGCGGGCTGCTGCCGGGCGGCCGGCCTCACGCGGAGGCGGTGCTCAACGGCATCGCCTACGACCGCAAGGGCAAACGTCTCTTCGTCACCGGCAAGGAGTGGCCGAAACTGTTCGAGATCCGAATCGTCTCTGCCTCGTGAGGATGCGTGGCCGTTTTTCCCCGCGGAGGTTGCCCATGTGCAGGCAGCAGGGGATCTGTGCGGCGCTCGCCCTGGCCTTCGTGGCTGTCCCAGCCACGGCAGGACCGAAAGACCCGCGACGGTCGGAGCCACCGTTACCGCCCGGGGCGCGGGTACGACTGGGGCTATCCGGACCGCGCCACGAGGGGGCCGTCGGGGCCGTCGCGCGGTCGCCCGACGGCGTTGCCTCGCTGGCGTTCTCCCCGGACGGCAAGACGCTGGTCGCGGGGGGCACGTCCGGGTTGGTCCGCGCCTGGGACGCGCGGACGGGGAAGGAGCAGCGCCGGCTGGCCGCCCACGCCGACTCGGTCGACGCCCTCTCCTTCTCCCCGGACGGCCGAACCCTCGCGACAGGAGGCAGGGACCGGCGCGTTGTCCTGTGGGACCCCGCCACGGGCCGGGAGCGTGTACGGCTGGCCGGTCCGTCGCCCCGCGTGAACTGTCTTTCCTTCACACCCGACGGACAGACGCTTGCGGCCGGCGGCGGGATCGATGGTCAGGCCGAGCCGATCTCCCTGTGGCAGGTCGCAACCGGGAAACAGCTCGGGGAGCTGCGCGGTCACAGGAGCGGAACGCTGTCGCTCGTTTTCCTGCCCGATGGTCGACTGGCCTCGTCCGGCGGCGACCGCACCGTCTCCCTGCACCTGCCCCTGGGCAACGAGGGATCGATCCAGCTCGAGGGCCCTGTGGCGTCCGACGCGCGGCTCGCCCTTACCGCCGACGCCCGCTCGCTCGTCTCGGCGGACATGAGCGGGACCGTCTGTATCTGGGAACTGCTGACACGGAAGATCCGTTTTCGGGTCGCCGACCCGGCCGACACGCACTATGCCGTCGCCGTCTCGCCCGAGGGGCGCCTGGCGGCGGTGGGCGGCTGGGCCAAGACGGTCACGGTCTTCGACCTGGCGACGGGAGCCACGATCGCCCGCTTCCGCGGGCATCAGGATGCCATTCACGCCCTGGTCTTCGCCCCGGACGGCAGGACCGTCGCCTCCGGCGGACCGGACGGCACCGTCTTCTTGTGGGACGTCGCTCCGCCGCCCGAGCGCCCCGTCCCGGTCAACGCGAAGCAGATGGAAGCGCTGTGGGGGGACCTCGGTGGAGAGGACGCCGGCAAGGCCTACCGCGCGGTCTGGCGGCTCGCCCTGAGCGGCGAAGCGTCGGTGCCGTTCCTGCGCGACCGGCTGGCGGCCCCCGACGGTCGCCTGGTCGCCCGGAAGATTGCCGATCTCGACCACACCCGTTTCAAAGTGCGCGAGGCCGCCCAGGCGCAGCTGGAGCAATGGGGCGAGGAGGTGTTGCCGGCGCTGGAGCGCACCCTGGCGGCCAGGCCGACCCTGGAGGTCCGCCGCCGGCTCGAGGGAATCCTGGCACGGTTGCGTGAACTCACGCCGACCGGGCCGCAGCTGGCGCGGGTGCGGGCGATCGAGGTCTTCGGGAAAGTGAGGGACGGGCAGGCGCTCCCAGTCCTGGCGGCGCTGGCGAAGGACAAGCAGGGCACGCGGCTCGAGGCGGCTGAGCTGCGCCAGCTGGCCAGCGAGTTGCACGATCGCCTCGAGGCCGCCGCCGACGCCCTCGAGCGCCTCACTGACAAGGGCTGGGAGTCGATGCTCACCCTGTACGACGTCACCTTCTGCCACCCTTACATCTACACGGAGGCCGACGCCCGCGAGAAGATTGCCGACCTCGGTCTCGATCCCGAAGACTTTTCCTACCTCGAATATGAAGATGAAGAGGGGGAGGAGGACGAAGAAGACTTCGAGGACGCCTGACCCGGCCCGGCGGGATGCTCAGGGGCTTTGTCCGGTGGTCCTCAGGCGAGGATCTCCTTCACCACCCGGCCGTGGACGTCGGTCAGCCGGTAGTCACGCCCGCTGTAGCGGTAGGTCAACCGCTCGTGATCGAGCCCGAGCAGATGCAGGAGGGTGGCGTGCAGGTCATGCACGTGGACCTTGTCCTCCACCGCGTACCAGCCGAACTCGTCGGTGGCGCCATGCGCGACGCCACCCCGGACGCCGCCGCCGGCCAGCCACATGGTGAAACCGAATGGGTGGTGATCGCGGCCGTCCCCTTTCTGGGCCACAGGGGTCCGGCCGAACTCCCCGCCCCAGACCACCAACGTGTCCTGCAGCAGCCCGCGCGCCTTCAGGTCCTTCAGCAGGCCGGCGACGGGCCGGTCGGTCGCGGCGCAGTTGGCCGGCAGGGCGGTCCGGATGCCGGTGTGATGGTCCCAGTTGACCGGGCTGAACAGCTGCACAAAGCGGACGCCGCGCTCCACCAGCCGCCGCGCCAGCAGGCACTGCTTGCCGAAGGCCTCGCTGCGCGGGTCGTCGATGCCATAGAGGCGCTGCACTGCTCTGGTCTCGGCGCCGATGTTGAAGGCCTCGGGCGCTTCGGTCTGCATGCGGAAGGCCAGCTCAAACGACTGGATGCGGGCGTCGAGCCGGCTGTCCTCCTCGCGACCGCGACGGTGCAGTCCGTTCAGCTCGTTGAGGATGTCGAGCTGCCGCCGCTGCCGGCCGGCGCCCAGGCGCGGGTTACCCAGGTCGGCGATCGGCCGCTTCAGGTCGGTGATCCGTGTCCCCTGGTAGGCGGCCGGCAGGAAGCTGGAACCCCACAGGGCCGCGTCCTGGTTGACGGTGCAGACGGCCACGAAGCCGGGCAGGTTCTGGCTCTCGCTGCCCAGCCCGTACAGGACCCACGACCCCAGGCTGGGTCGCGAGAAGACTTGCTCCCCCGTGGTCATCTGGAGACAGGCGTTGGAGTGGTTGATGTTGTCCGCGTGGAGCGAGCGGACGACGCAGATGTCGTCGATGCACGAGCCGAGGTGCGGCAGCAGTTCGCTGACCTCGATGCCGGACCGGCCGCGCTTCTTGAACCCAAACGGCGAGGCCATCAGGTTCTCGGTAGTGGTCCGGGCCAGCTTGGGCTTCTCGAACGGCAGCGGCTTGCCGTGGTCGCGGACCAGCCGCGGCTTCGGGTCGAACAGGTCCAGCTGGGACGGCCCTCCATCCATGAACAGGAAGATGACGCGTTTCGCCCTCGCCGGGTGGTGCGGCGGCCGGAGCGCCAGCGCATCAGCGGCTGGGCTGCCCCGGGATTCCTCGGCGAGCAGGCCGCCCAGGGCCAGCAGGCCGAACCCGTTGGCGACCCGGGCCAGCACCTCACGGCGGCTCGGGAACGTGTGCTCGGGTCGCATGGCAAACTCCTGATTAGGACTCATCCGCGGGCCGCGGTTTAGGGTACTTTTTGACGGCCCGATCGTATGCCTCAGCGAGCAATGGCCGCACGGCCTGGAACGTTGCCTCGCTGGGGTTGAGCACGCAGACCCAGGACAGGTGAGCGTACACGGGGTGCGGCAGTATTTGATCCAGGGCGGTGAAGTCATGGCCGGTGTCAACAACGCCGGCCGCACCGGGAGGGGACGGTTGGGGGCCGAACAGGGAGCGGTAGGTGTCCTTGCTGACGCCGATGTTCAGCCGGAAGACGCCCGTGCGATTCAGCTGGGAGGCGCGGTCAAAATCACCATAGTCTTTGGTCACGATCGTGGCGAACGGGAACCGGCGAGCAGGCGGAAGCTGGCGGCCAGGGTCGTAGATAAAGAAGGTATCCCCCCAGGCGACTTCAGGAGAGCCAGCGTCGCGCGAGGCGACGACGACATCGACGCCGGCAAACGTGTCGGTGATGTACCGAGTAATCGACGCTTCGTCCACGTGTTTGACCCCCAACACGTCTTCTTGTTCATTTTATCCGTGTGATCCGTGTAATCCGTGGTTGCGCTCTTCTTTCTGTGTCTCCGTGGTTCAATGCTCAATCCACGAACAGGAACTCGTTGGACATCAGCAGGGCCTGGGCATACGCCTCCCACGGGCCGAGGGGCACGGCACCATTGGAGCGCTCCGCTGGCTCGGTCGCCAGGGCCTCGACGGCGCGGCAGCCCAGGGCCATCTCCTCCGGTGTCGCCCTCCGCCCGAAGATCAGGCGATACAAAGCCTGGACTCGCTCGGCGGGCTTCCCGCTGGCGACCTCGGGACGGCTCACCAGGCGGCGGACGGCGTCCAGCATCAGCGGGCTATTCATCAGGTAGAGGGACTGTGGAGCGACCGTCGAGGCGGTCCGCTTCTCGACATGGATCGAGGGGTCGGCGGCGTCGAAGAGCGCCCCGAACCCGGAACGGTCCGCGCGGGTCGACTTCAGGTATATCATGCGGCACGAGGCCTCAGATCCTCGCGGAGTCGGTGGGCCGCCGCTGCGGCGGTCGAGTCGGCCACAGATGGCCAGCAGACCGTCATGCAGCGCCTCCGCCTCCAGTCGGCGGCGATTCATCCGGCCGAACAACCGATTGTCCGGGTCCGGCGAGCGGGGCCAGTCATGGCCCCGGTCACTTGTACCGGGGCCATGACTGGCCCCGCTAGCCGACTGCTGGTAGGAGGCCGACAGCAGGATCAGCCGGTGCATCGCCTTGACCGACCAGCCCGACTCGACGAACCGCACCGCCAGCCAGTCGAGCAGCTCAGGGTGCGTCGGCGGAGTGCCGAGTCGGCCAAAGTTGCTCGGCGTGCGGACGATTCCCTCACCGAAGAGGTGCTGCCAGATACGGTTGACCATGACGCGGGCCGTCAGCGAGTTGTCGGCCGAGCCGACCCAGCGGGCCAGCTCCAGGCGGCCGCTGCCCGCGGTGATGGACGGCTGCCGATCGCCGGCCAGTGAACGGGGGAAACGCCGGGGGACGCGCGGGCCGAGCTGCTCGTAGCGGCCCCGGACGTGGATGCGCACGTCCCCGGTGCCGGGGAAGAGGCTGAAGCGGGGGCCGCCCTCCTCGACGCCGTGGGCGCACGGCAGCGGCGGGAGGCTGTTCTTCAGCACCTCCAGGTCGTTGGCCTGCCGGGCCAGCGCCGCCCGCGCGTCGGCCGGGAGGTACTTCGCATCGTCCCGTTCGTGCATCCGGAACGGGCTGCGGCCGCCGGTCAGGTCCTGGACGAGCGGGCTGTCCGTGCCGGCCACGTCGATCATGGTCTGGAACAGTCGGGCGGCCCACGCCAGCGCGGCCCGGTCGTGCCTGCCGGTGGCCACCTCTGCGATCACGGGGTCGACGGCCGCCAGGGCGCGGTCCAGGGCGGGCATCCGGTCCTTGCGGCCGCTGCCGGCCAGGTCGTGGAACGACCAGACGCTGGCTCCCTGCCTGTCCTTGAGCGGGTTGCCGTCGAGGAGATGATCCATGACGTCCCGTGTCAAGTCCCAGACGCCGGGACCGTCGAGGCGGGTGATTGTGAGATCGACGTTGGTGATGTCGTAGTGGGCATCCCCCTGGCGCAGCCAGACATTGAGGGAAAGGACGTCCCCGGTCCTCACCTCGACCGAGGCGAGCCGCCCGGCGTGCCGCCCCTGGTCGAGTCCCAGGGTGCCACCGTTGGGCATGCTCCCCGAGGACAGCTCGCGGCGCACGCCCCCGGAGACGAGATCGACTGCCCAGGAGACGCCCACTCCGTCGTGGGGATCAGCGTCCACGAGCCGGCCAGCCACGCGCACCCGCCCGGTGACGGGGCTTTTCCAGCCGACTGCCCCGCCCTCCGTGCCCGGGTTCACTGACACGGTCCGCAGCGGCAACAGGAACGTCTCGATTGCCACCTCGTGCTGATTGGCGTTCACCCCCCACCAGGGACGCTCGGCACTGGCCCCCCAGACGTGAACGCCCCGCTCGCCGTCGTAATCCCGGACCGGGACGTGCAGCAACCGCCCCTCGGCCAGTCGGCCGCCGCCCAGGTAAGAGATCCACTGCTCCAGCGCGAAGGCGTGAAGCCCCCGCCGAGAGGCGAAGTCCTGAACCGACAACGCGGCCTGGTCTTTTGGCCGGGGGAGGGCGAGGCTCCTGCCGAGCCGATACTCCCAGGCCGCTTGCAAGTACCTGGCCGTCTGGGGCAGGAGGCTCGCGGCGAAAGCAGCATAGTGCCGTTCCACTTCGTCCTGGAGTTTCTTCTCTGCCTCCTGGATTCGGGTTGCGTGCCGCTGGTGTCGGGCGACCTCTTCCGGGGGCACCAGCGGGATGCGCAGCCGGTGGGTGAGGTGGGACAGATAGGCGGTGTCGGAGATGACTCGACTGCTGTAGAAGATCCCGGCCAGGGCGTAGTAGTCGGCGGTCGTGATTGGATCGAACTTGTGGTCGTGGCAGCGGGCGCAGGCGAGCGTCAGCCCCAGGAAGCTGCGGCCGATCGTGTCGATCTGGTCATCGACGATGTCGGCCATACGCTTCCTGCGGTCAATACCACCCCACGGGCCCAGGGACAATAGGGTGGTGGCAACGACCCCATCAAACGATGAACGATGAAGGATGAACGATGAATCGGAAGCCTCTCCCTTCTTTCGTTCATCGTTCATCGTTCTGCGTTCATCGTTCCAAAGCAGGTCCCCGGCGATCTGAAGAGCGACGAATTGGTCGTAAGGGAGGTCGCAGTTGAAGGCGTTCACGACCCAGTCGCGATAGCGCCAGGACTCGGGGAAGTCATCGCAGTAGCGGGCCAGGTCGAGCCAGTGGCGGCCCCAGCACTCGCCATAGGCGGGGGAGGCCAGCAGCCGGTCCACGACCTTGGTAAAGGCATTCGGGGAGTTGTCTGTCAGGAAAGCGTCTACCTCTTCCGGTGTCGGCGGCAGGCCGGTCAGGTCGAAGGTCGCCCGGCGGAGGAGCGTGGGCCGGTCGGCGGGGAGTGCGGGCTGCAGGCCCTTCTCCTCAAGCCGGGCCAGGAGGAAGAGGTCGACCGCATTCCGCGCCCAGCCCTCCTGCTTCACGCGGGGCGGGGTGTAGTCTTTTGGCGGCGCGAACGCCCAGTGAGTTCGCGGGTAGGGCGACGTCGGCCTACCCGCAGCCGGGGCCGGCACACCTCGCTTCACCCAGGCTTCTAGGGTAGCCACCTCTTCGGCGGACAACTTGTTGCCAGGCGGCATCTTCAAGTCCGGGTCGGCGTGCCGGACTGCTCGGATGAGCAAGCTTCGCTCCGGGTTACCCGGCACGACCGCCGGGCCGGAGTTCCCGCCCTTGAGAACCCTCTCCCGAGTGTCCAGGCGCAGCCCACCGCGCAGCTTGGTCGCCCGGTCGCTATGGCAGCGGTAGCAGCGGTCGGCCAGGAGCGGCCGGACCCGCTTCTCGAAGAAGTCCATTCCCTCGGCGTCCTCGGCCGGTGGCAAGGCCCAAGCGGTCCCCACACTTCGCCCGCCTACCCAGACCAATACGCCGAGGAGGAACAAACAGAGTGTACCAGCCGCGCCCGCTGACCGTCCCACGAGATACTTTCGGACGGGGGAACCTGCCGGGCGAACGTCGGTCAACGGCAGGTCGGTCGACGAACGACCTCGCCTCCAGCCATCCACGACGTCGCCAGGGTTCGGTTCCCACGCCATCTCGGGAGTCTCCGGCTTCAATGGTTATGTCTATCTTAATAGTACAGCGCAATGGGACGTTTGTTCAGCGCAAAGGTGGTTCCAACTCCGCAGAAAAACGGGCGTTCAGCATGATTGTCTGCTATAGCGATCCGAGAATGAGCACTACCTCGCTGTGGGTTCCGATGGGCCCAGCCCCTCGGAAAGCCCGGTTTTCATCAGTTTTGCCTAGCCTCTGCGCTGAACAACTGTTTCATTGCGCTGTACTATTAGAAACTATCCGAGAACCGCGTTTAGTCCCTTGAGCCGTCTCGGGTTAGGATAACTCGGGGGGATCGCCCCGGAGGGTTCCTCCTATAACGACTACGCAAGTCAAGACGAAACGCAAGGCGAAGAAGGCCAAGCCCCTACCATCGGGGAAGTCCCCGCTGAACTCTGGCAGAGGATTCTCTCCATCCTCCAGGCGTTCTGGCCACGGCGTTCACTTCAGGTGCCGGTTCAGAAAGGCGATCATCTTCGGGTAGGCGTCCAGGCGGTTCTTCAATTTCACCAGGCCGTGCCCTTCGTCCTCGTAGCGAAGGTACTCCACCGGAACGTTGCGTTTCCTCAGCGCCGCGACAATCTGTTCGGCCTCGCCGATCGGCACGCGCGGGTCGTTCGCCCCGTGGATGACCATCATCGGGCAGCGGATTTTGTCCACCTGATGGATCGGACTGATCTTCTTCAGGAAGTCACGGTGCTCCTCGAGGTTGCCATACTCGGCGGCACGGTGAGCGCGGCGGTAGGCGCCGGTGTTCTCCAGGAACGTGATGAAGTTGGCGATGCCGACCACATCGATGCCGGCGGCCCACAGGTCGGGGTAGTGCGTCACCGACGCCAGCACCATGAACCCGCCATAACTGCCGCCGTAGACCGCCAGACGCTTCGGGTCGCCCTTCTGCTTGTCGCGCAGCCAGTACGCGGCATGCGCCAGATCATTGACCGCGTCCATGCGCTTCGTCGTGTTGTCGAGGTTCATGTACGTGGTGCCGTAGCCCGTCGAGCCGCGCACGTTCGGCGCCAGGATCGCGTAACCGGCCTGCGCGAAATACTGGAACAGCGCGTTGAAGGCCGGTCGCGTCTGTCCCTCCGGCCCGCCGTGCGGATAGACGATAACGGGCGGCAATCGTAGTCCTCTCGCTCCGCGAGAGGAGCCTTCCTCTCGTGGAGCGAGAGGACTACGATCCGCCGGCTTGTAGAACCAGGCCGGAATCTTCCGCTTGTCGAACGTCTCGTAGTAAATCAGTTCCGGCTCGACGAACTGCGCGAACGGAATGCCAGCGCGACTGGAATGCGTCAGCTGCCGCAGCTTGTTTCCCTTCAGGTCCCAGAGCCAGACGTCCGGGTTGTGCCGCGGACCATCGAAGACGAAGGCGAGCTTGCTATCGTCGCGCGCGAACTCCAGGTGCGAGACGACGCCCAAGGGCAGGCCCGGCGGGGTGAGGGTTTCCTTCGTCTTCAGGTCGCGCAGCTTTAGCTCCGACTTGCCGCCGGCGTTGACCAGCCACGCCAGCCAGCGGCCCTTCGGCGACGCCGCGACGCTCTCGACTTCGGCCTCCGGCGTCTCCAGGTATCTCCCCTTGCCGTTGGCGACGTCGATCTGCGCCAGGCCGGCGCGGTCACGGCCTGTCACCGTACTGACGCAGTAGATCGACTTGCCGTCGGCCGACCACGCGGGACTGTGATATTGTGCCTCGCCCTGGTGCTCCGTCAGGTACTGGACCTTGCCGCTGGCGAGGTCGATCACGTACAGATCCTGGTTGGTATTCGACTCGATTCGGTAAACGAGCAGATGGCCGTCGTCGGGCGACCAGCCGACCGGGCTGTAGAAACCACCGGGCCCCTTGGCGACGAGCCGGGCCTCGTCGCCGAGTTTTTGCACGTAGATGTCGAAGCGGCCGGCCCTGTCGCGGTTGGCAGCGAAGGCGAACTGAGAGCCATCACGACTCCAGCCACCGAAGGAGTGGATCGCTTTGGGATGCCCGCTGAGGTCCTCGATGGTCCAGCCGTCGCCGAGGCCGTGGTCGCTGCGGCCGACGCCTTTCAGCAAGTAGAGCTGCGTGCGCTCATTGCCGCCAGCGTCCATGCTGAAGATCAACTCGTGCCGGGTCGGACTGTAGTGCCCGCCGCGGACGCTGTCGCGCGTGAAGGTCAGCTGCACCGGCCAGCCACCTTCGATGGGCACCTGCCACAGCTGCGACACGCCGGTGACGTTGGTCAGGAAGGCGACGAAGCGTCCGTCGGGCGAGAAGCTCGCTCCCGAGGCGCTGCGGATGTTCAGGAAGCGATCGATGTCGAAGTGCGCGGCCATTGCGTTTTTCCCCGGCGAGTGAGGTCTTCCAGACTCCCGATGGTACAGAGGCCCGTCGGCGATAGCAACCGGGCCGCGTCGTGCTCCGATCTGGACGGGCGAGCTGGGGCGGCTTACGCTGCACGGTGGCGAAAGATCGGAGGGAGAGGGGATGACCGAGGCGGAATGGCTGAACGAACAGCGACGCTCGCAGGCGATGGTGTGGATCTTGCGCGGCACCAAGGTTACACGTACCAAGGCCGGCAGGCGCAAGTTGCGTCTGTTCGCCTGCGCCTGCTGCCGGCTCGTATGGGACATGCTGAACGATCCGCTGCTACGGCAGTCGGTGGAAGTCGCGGAACGGTTCGCCGAGGCCCAGTCCGACAAGGACGAGTTGCAAAAGGCCTATGGGAGCGCCAGAGGGTTGGGGGCGGGGGCGCTAACTCCCGATGCGCCCGGTGCCCGGGAGAGGACAGCCGCTAGCATGGCCGGGGAAGCGGCGCGACCGAATGCGTTCTCCGCCGCGGTTTACATGACCGCCTATCCCGTTCCTCTCGCTGGCTACAGTGTTCAGGAAAAAGAGGGTCACGCGCTCCTTTGTGAGCTGCTGCGCTGTATCTTCGGCAATCCCTTCCGCCCCGTCGCTCTCGACTCCGCTTGGCTGATTCCCTCTGTTAGGGCGCTCGCCCGATCTGCCTACGACGAACGTATCCTCCCCGCCGGACCCCTCGACGCCGACCGCCTCGCTGTCTTGGCCGACGCGCTCGAAGACGCCGGCTGCGACAACGCGGACATCCTCTCGCACTTGCGCGGGCGAGGGCCGCACGTCCGCGGCTGCTGGGTCGTGGACCTGCTGCTGTCGCGGGGCTGAGGCCATGAACGAGCAGGGCTGGTTTCCTCGGTCCCAAACTCTGCTTGGGAACGAGGGAAACGAGAGAACGCGGGGACGATGACCCTTCACCCCTCGGCGTTGGCCTTCTTCTCTTTCGTCTCCTTCTTCGTGTCCAGGATGATGCGGAAGCCGATGTACTCCGGGGGCGGGTTGAGCGTGCTGACTTTCGAGTCGGTCGGCAGCACAGCGCAACCGCCGGCAGCTCGACCCTTGCCGCCGCCTGTTACTACCCACTCCACCGCGTTGCCGCCCAGGTCGAAGACCATCTCCTCCTCACCCGCTCCCTTGAATGTGCCCACCTCACGCAGCAGCGGTGTTGCGCCGCCGAGTTGCCGGACCTTCTCGCGGAGTCGTGCCGCGTCCTCCGGGTTGGCCGCGTAGCCCGCCCAGTAGTCGAGCGTGTTTTCCCCACTGCCGTCGCGGCCCTCGTAGAGCGTCTCCGCCTCCTCCTCGTTCGGCAGGCGATACGCACGCCCCGTCTGCGCGCTCAGCCAGCGGCAGTACGCCTGCGCTTGCTCGAAGGAGAGGCCCGTCGCCGGGTAATTCTCCTTTCCTCGCTCTACCTTGTAGCCTTTGTCGAACTGGACGTACTGGGCCGCCGTCACCTCGAAGCGGCCGACCTGCAATTCCTCGAAGATCACCGTCTCAGGGACCAGCACCTGCTTCTCGCGAACGCCGTAACGGACACCGTCGCGCTTCACTGCCTTCAGCTTCAGCGCCCGCGCCAGGGGCGAGTTCCGCTTTAGCGCCGGGTCTTCCTCCTTCGCCGTCCGGAACAGGTGCCGATCGAACCACGCCAGTTCCTCCTTTACCTTGCGCTTCCGATGAACGAGCTTCTTTGGACTGTGGTCCTCGGAGGGAAACATCACCAGCCGCACGTCGACCTTGCCCACGGCCTGCAGCGTGCGGAATTGCGACCAGGCATGGTGCGGCGGAACCGAACGGTCCGCGTCGCCCTGGAAGAGGATCGTCGGCGTCTGCACGCGGTCGAACTCGTACAACGGTGCCATCTTGAGGTAGAGCTGGGGGTCTTCCAAAGGCGACTTGCCCAGGTAGTAGTTGCTGAACGACAGGCCGAACTCGCAGGCGCCCCAGTCGGCGACCCACTCGGCGCCGCCCGCGCCCAGGGACGCCGCCTTGAGACGCGGGTTGCGCGTGAGCAGCGCCGCCGACAGGATGGCCCCGTTTGACCAGCCCAGCGTGCCGACCTTGCCTGTATCCACCAGGCCGCGCTTCACCAGCGCCTCGATGCCGCGCTCGATGTCGATCAGCGGATACTCGTAGTACTTGCCTGCCGCGATCGACTCGGCAAACTTAAGGCCGTAGTTCGAGCTGCCGTGGTAGTTCGGCTTGAGCACGAAGGCGCCACGCTGGGCGTACAGGTTGGCCGGGTACGTCCACGTCTCCTCCCACCCGTCGAAGTCAGCACCGAACGGCCCGCCGTGGATCATGACCACCAGCGGATATTTCTGGCCCGACTTGTAGGCGTGCGGATGATAGAGGATGCCCTCGACTTCCTCGTCGAGGGCGCCCTTCCAACGCACCACCTCCGTCTTCGCCAGCGGTTTCTGGCGGAGGTCAGCGTTGACGTCAACCAGCTCTTCGGGCTTCTCCAGGCAGATGCCCTCCAGGCGGGCTCGATACCAGCGTGTCGGCGTGCTGGCCGTCGAGTGAGCGTACAGCATCGTCTTGCCGTCGCGGCTCGCCTGCAGGGCGAACAGGTGCGAAGCGTGTTCCCCCTGCAGCCACTCGCGTTTCCACGCCTTGAGGCCGGTACGGACGTAGCGAGCCGCCCGCGGACGCGCCCCGTCGGCCAGCAGGGCGAGGAAGCCGTCCGGCAGCGTGATAACCCCCTCGCGGTCGTCGTTCTCGGTGTGCTGCGCCAGGCCGCGCTCCCAGCCAAGGTCGACCTGGTGGACGACCCCGGACGCGGGGTCGCAGTGGTACAGTTCCGTGACCGTGGCTTGGACGTAGCGCGGGTGCGTCGTGAACTGGCTGGCGGCATAGAAGCCCTTGCTGTCGGAGGTCCAGTCGACGTGGACGACGTTGAACTTCCGCTCCTTGAAGAGTTGCTTGCGCTCGCCCGTCTCGAGGTTGGTCAGGAAGACGACCGGCTTGACCTTGTTGTCGTAGACGAAGCGAAGGCTGCGACCGTGGACCGTGACCGCCCACTTGCCGTCGGGCGAGACGGCCAGCGATTGAATCCAGTCGGTATTGTCGGTCAGGCGCTTGACTTTGCCGGGGTTGACGTCGACCTTGAACAGCCGCACCGGCGGCTCGGCCTTCTCATCCTCGACGACAACGGAGGTGTCTTTCTTGTCGTCATCGAGCGTCTTCTCGCGCAGGGTCGGGTCCTCCTTGGCGGAGAAGATGATGGTATCGGTGCCGGACCACTCGAAGGCGCTCACGTCACGCGCCCCGTCCGTCAGCATCCACGGCTCGCCGCCGCTGGCGTCCATCAGCCAGACCTGCGTTTTTGAATCCTCGTCGCCCTTGGCAGCCTTCCGCCGCCTTGTTTGCCGTACCGTCCTTGCCGCCTTCGGCTTTTTCTTCTGTCCGGGCCGCGAGCTGAGGAAGGCGAGGTACTTGCCGTCGGCCGACCAGCGTGGGTGGACGCACGGGTCGGGACCGCGCGTCAACTGGACTTCCTTCCCGCCGTCGAGGCTAGCGCGGAACAGGTGGCCGACGCGCTCGGTCTTCTCCTCGTCGGGGCTGCTCTTGACCCAGACCACCCACTTGCCGTCGGGCGAGACGCGGAAGTCGACCACCGCCTCCGAATAGACGACGTCGTCCTCGGTCCACTTTCCCTTGGCCTTCGCTGGCTCGGCGCGCAGGCCGGGGAGAGACAGGAAGCAGAGGCAGGCGGCGAGGAACAGGCGTTCGAGCATACACAGGACTCCAGAAAAGAACCGCACCGGCGCGGCGCCGACGGATGTCGACCCAGGTTTTCCAATTGCTCCGAGTTTTGCTGTTCTCTTCATCCTACGCAGGAGGCCGCCGTGCCCCTCTGGATTTTGGCGAGCGGGGGGTGTAAACCCCCTGGTTGTGTGCCAGACCCCGGGAGGCGGCCACTGCGCACGGACCCGCTCGCGCGAAGGCTCCAGCCCCGCTCGCCAACATCGGGAGCACGGAAGAGGAACAGGGATGTCGGGAAACTTCGCTGCGGTGGCAGTCGACCGGGGAGAGGGTTCCCGGAGGTTTGTCTTCCTCGTGCTTGTCCTGGCCGGCTACCTGGCCGTCCACCTCCTGCTGCGGCTGGCCCTGTCGCCGTCGCTGATCCCCGACGAAGCGGACCTGGCACTGTTCAGCCAGTCGCTGGCCTGGGGCTACTCCGAGCAGCCCCCCTTATACTCCTGGCTTGTGTGGGGGGCAGTGCGCCTGCTCGGGCTAAGTGTTTTCAGCCTCACCCTGGTGCGGATGCTGGTGCTGGCCACGGTGCCGCTGATGCTGTACGCGGTGGCTCGCGGCGTGTTGCGCGATCGCCACCGTGCCCTGCTCTGCGTCTCGTCGCTTTTCCTGTTCCCCAGCTTCGCCTGGAACGCAGTGAACTACCTCACCCACTCGCTCCTGGTGTGCGCGGTCAGCCTTGCGACAGCGCGCTCCGTCCTGCTTCTACCGCATCGCCGCGGCTGGCTGGCCTACGTCGCACTCGGGCTGTGGTTGGGAGTGGGAATCCTGTCCAAGTACAACTTCGTCCTCTTCGCCGCAGCACTGTTCCTGGCCGGGCTGTCGTGCCGCCCGTACCGCGCCTGTCTGCTCGACGTCCGGCTGCTCCTGTCCGGGGCGGTTACGGCACTGCTCGTGTTGCCGCATCTGCTCTGGGCCCGGGAGCACGCGCAGGCACTGTGGCACGTGCTGGCGGAGAAGACGGGCGTGAGCGGGAGCGGCGGGGTGGAGAGGATGCTCAGCGGGATCAGTAACTTGCTGTCCACCAGCGTCCTGCTGGTTCTGCCCTTCGCCGCCGGCATGGCGCTGCTGCTGCGGCCGGGCGCAGCCCGGGTGTTCCGCCCGGATGCGGCGCGTCCCGATGCCTGCCGCCTGCTGGAGCGATTCTTCCTCGCGGCCCTGCTGTTGCTGACGGTTCAGGTGTTTGCTGGCACGGCACACTTCCACGACCGCTGGCTACAGCCCTTCGTCCTGCTCGTCCCGGTGTACGTCTTCGCTCGCCTGGAGGGAGTGGGACTCGAGCCGCGCCGGGTGCGGCACTACCGCGCTGTCCTGGCCACGATGGCGCTGCTGCTGATGGCAACGCAGGCGGGTCGGATCTGGCTGGGAAGCCGCGACGACGGCGTCTACCCGATGCAGATGTCATTCGCGGAGTTCGAGGAGCGTTTATCGGCCGATGGCCTCGACAGCGCGACCGTGCTGACCTCCGACCGCGTCCTGGGCGGTAACCTGCGCCTGCGTTTCCCGGACGCGAACGTCTTCTGCGTCCGGCAACGCAGTTACCACCCGCCGATCGAGGAAGACGACCGTCCCGTTTTCGCGGTCTGGCACTGCAACCTTGGCAATGTCTACCCGGCCGAGTTTGCGGCCTACGCGGACCGGGCCCTGCCACGACGCCTGGAGCCGGTGGGCCCGGTGCGGTTCGTCACCGTCCCTCCCCTGCACCGTGGACGAACCACGAATTCCTTCGGCTACGTCCGCCTCGTGCGCCGTTAATGATCGCGGTGGATGACCTGCTCGGTCAGCAGTTCGAGCAGGGCGCGGCAGGGTGAAGGAGCCAGACAGGCCAACTCGGCACGGGCGCGGGCGGCGAAGTCGGCCGCCTGGCGGCGCGCGTAGTCGAGGGCGTCGCCCTCGGCCAGGCACGGCAAGAGCGCCTCGCGTTTGTGATTGCCGGGGCTCAGCAGAATCTGCCGCACGCGCGACGCGGTCCCGTTCGTGTCCGTCTGCAACAGGCGGATCAAGGGCAGCGTCAGCTTCTGCTGCTCCAGGTCGGTGCCCAGCGACTTGCCGGCCGCCCGCTCCTCGCCGACCAGGTCGAGCAAGTCGTCGGCGATCTGAAAGGCGATGCCGAGCCAGCGGCCGTAGCGGGCCAGGCGGTCGGCGACCGCCTCGCCGGCGCCACCGTAGATGGCGCCCAGGTGGCAGCAGCAGGCGATCAGTTCCGCCGTTTTCCCCTCGATGATCTCGAAATAGTCGCCTTCGCTCAGTTCGAGGTTGCCGCGCTCCAGTCCCTGGCGCAGCTCGCCCTCGCAGACGCGGTTGGTCGCCTCGCCAATTAGCCGGCAAGCGCGGGCATCGACCGTGCTCGCCAGGTGGAACGCGTGCGTGAACAGGTGGTCGCCCAGCAGAATGCTCGCCTGGGTGCCCCAGCCGGCGTTGACCGTCGGCACATGCCGCCGCACCGTCGCGCTGTCGAGCACGTCGTCGTGGACCAGCGTGGCGGTGTGGATCATCTCGACGACAGCGCCCAGGACGTGATGCGCCGGCGTCACCGGACCGCACGCCCGCGCCGTCAGAAGGAGCAGGACGGGACGCAGCCGTTTGCCGCGGTAGTGGCGGACGTGGTCGACGACCGCGGCGACGCGCGGGTGGCGGCTCCGCAGCGCCTCGGCGAGGATGCGTTCCACCTCCGCGAGGTCGCCGGCGACGGGTGCATACAGGTTCGCGGGGGCGGAAGCGTGGGCGGGACCCGCCGTGGTCACTGTGTTCATGCTGCACCCTTCCCCCTTGGAACAGGAAACCGACGCCTTGCGCCGGTCCTGTGCAGGCGGGTAGAATGTTTCTGAAGTTTCAATCAAAGTTGAATCCTAAGAACGCCGTGGGCCATCGTCAATCGTCGCGGCGGAAGGGGCCACTGCGGCCTCCGCTCTTCTCTTCCAACCGGACGCGCTCGATGGTCATAACACGGTCGACCGCCTTGCACATGTCATAGACGGTCAGGGCGGCGACGCTGACGGCGGTAAGGGCCTCCATCTCGACGCCGGTGCGGCCGAAGATGCGGACGGTCGCCTCGATGCGCAGTAGGTCGTCGGCAACGAAGGTGAAGTCGACGGAAGCGGAGGTGATGGGGAGCGGATGGCAGAGAGGAATGAGGTCGCCGGTCCGCTTGGCGGCCATGATGCCGGCGAGGCGGGCGACCTCGAGGACGTCGCCCTTGGCGAGGCCCCGGTCGCGGATGAGAGCGGCGGTGGCGGGGGCCATGCGGACGAGCCCGCTGGCGCGGGCCTCGCGCAGGGTTTCGGGCTTGGCGCTGGTGTCGACCATGCGGCTGGCGCCGTGCTCGTCGAAGTGGGTCAGCTCGGTCATCGGTTTCTCTCCCTTCCTTTGTCTGTTTCTGTATAATGGATTTGGTGTGTTGAGAGAAGGAGTGTCCGATGAGCAAGCCCGACCTGCTGCCCGCCCCTGTCGTTGAACTGCCCGTCCCCGCCGAAAACAAGTGGCAGCGCGAGCACCGCGCTTTTCTGCGGCTTCTGCCCGAGCTTCTGAAGACTCACAAGGGCAAGTACGCCGCGATTCACGAGGAACAGTGCGTTGACAGCGACGAGGACCAGATTACCCTGGCCCTCCGAGTGTACGCCAGGTATGGGTACATTCCGATCCACGTCGGCCTTGTTGCCGAAGAGCAGCCGGTTGTGCGGATTCCTTCCCACCGCACCTTTCCGCGTCCGGTAATCTCCTCCGATTGGAGGGGTTAGCGGGCTGTTCGTCTACTGTTTGTCGCCGACGTGGACGTCCCCGCCGTGCTGCCGGGGGCGCTTCCACAGGCCGACGGCCGAACGGGCCGGGAAGCCGTTGACCGACAGTTCGCCGTCGCGCAGGCGGAGTTCCAGCGTGTTGCGCTGCAGCCAGCGCGGGTCGTTGGGGTCGCAGCGGTCGCTGAGAAAGTGGATGCGCTGGTTCGACGAGCCGATCCAGCGGCGCGTCGTCTCGGGCAACTCGCGGACGTAGAGCCCCAGGGCGTGCGCCGCACGGGCCAGCGCCGTCCCTGCCGCGGCGTGGGCCAGCGGCTCGCCGCCAAGCAGTGTGATGCCCTCCAGGACGTGCTCCTCCGCCGTCGCACGCAGTAGGTCGCCCACCTCGCCGAGCGTCATTGCCTCGCCGCCCTCGAAGGGGAGCATCTCCGGGTTGCAGCAGCCGGGGCAGCGCAGCGGACAGCCCTGGAACCAGAGCGCGAAGCGCCGGCCTGGCCCCTCGGCTTCGGTACAGGGGACGATTTGGGCTACCGGGATGAGCACGTCACCGACGCTGTTACTTCTTGACATAAGATCGCTCACCGGGATCGATATCACGTCGATGCTACGGTAATGATACACGAACCTCCCCTGGCGTGCCTTCCTCTCCAG
>JACOUH010000081.1 GCA_016177925.1 Planctomycetota bacterium
TATTCGGATTTCGGATTTGGATTTCCCGTTACGCCGGTGACAGCTTCCGCGTCTGCGGCAAGTAATCTTCCGGCACTTCCGGCGAGGCAAACTCGTACGGGCCGCGGTATACGACGGGGGTCGTCTCGAAGTTGCCGTGCGGCGGCGGCGACGGAGCGCTCCACTCCAGCGAGTTGCTGTGCCACGGATTCCGCCCCGCCGGCTGGCCGCGGAACAGGCTGATCAGGAAGTTCGCCAGGAAGATGACCTGCGCCAGACCCAGCAGCATGGCGCTGACCGTCATGAAGATGTTCAGCCCGTGCGCTCCTCGGAGGAACTCGAAGGCCGTCGAGTCCGCGTAGCGGCGCGGGTGGCCCATCACGCCGATAATGTGCATCGGGAAGAACACACAGTTGGAAAAGATAAACGTCAGGGCGAAGTGGACCTTGCCCCAGAACTCGCTCATCAGGCGGCCAAACATCTTCGGAAACCACATGTAAACGGCGCCAAAGATGCCGAAGATACTCGACATGAACAGCACGTAATGGAGATGAGCGACGATGAAGTAGGTATCGTGGATGTACACGTCGACGGGAGTTGCCGCCATGAAGATGCCGCTCAGTCCGCCAATGATGAACATCGACACGAAGGCCAGGGCGTTGAGCATGGCCGTCGTGTACTGAGTGTTCGAGGCCCAGAGCGTGCCCAGCCAGTTGAAGACTTTCACCGCCGACGGCAGGGCGATCATGATGGTGGCAATCATGAAGCCGGTACCCAGCCGCGGGTCCATACCGGACTGGAACATGTGATGGCCCCAGACGATGAATCCCAGCCCCGCGATGCCGGTGAGGGCGTACACCATTGGCCGGTAGCCAAACAACGGCTTGCGTGCGAACGTCGAGACGATGTCCGAGACCATGCCCATCGCCGGCAGGATCATGATGTAGACCGCCGGGTGCGAATAGAACCAGAACAGGTGCTGCCAGAGCAGGGGTTGACCGCCCCCGAAGCCGGTCCCCTGGTTGCCAATCGCCACGCCGGCGTGCGGCAAGAAGAAGGTGGTGCCGAGCGTCTTGTCGAGCAGTTGCAGGATCAGGGCGACGGTCAGCACCGGCAGGGCCATCGCCTGCAGGATCGCGGTAATGAACATGGACCAGATCGCCAGCGGCATGCGGAACAGCGTCATGCCGGGCGCGCGCAGGTTGATGATGGTCGTGATGTAGTTGACCGACCCCATCATCGACGACAGACCCACACACATGAGGGCGAGCAACCAGAGGATCTGTCCGGTGTGTGAATTGGGGGCGGTAATGTCGACGCTGGCGAGGGTCGGATAGGAGGTCCAGCCGGCACCCGGCCCATAGCCCTCGGCGAAGAAGCTCGCCAGGATCATGAGGAACCCCGGCCACATGACCCAGTAGGAGCACATGTTGAGCCTGGGGAAGGCCATGTCCCGGGCGCCGATCATCAGCGGGATGAGGAAGTTCCCGAAGGCACCTCCCAAGAGCGGGATGATCACGAAGAAGATCATGATCGTCGCGTGCATGCTGAACAGCATGTTATAAAAGGCGGGGTCCATGCGCTGGCCCCAGCTTACCGGGAAAAGCTTGCTGAGGATCGGGATGTTATTGTTCGGCCAGGCGATCTGAATGCGCACCATCAGCGCTAGCGTGCCGCCGATGAGGAAGAAGATCAGTCCCGAGAACAGGAACTGAATGCCGATGATCTTATGATCTTCGGAGAAGATGTACTTGCGGATGAAGCTCAGTTCCGGGTGCTCGTGGCCGGTCGCACCGTGGGTCTGGCCAACGCTCATGACTATCCTCAGTAAAGGGCGATCGTGAGATCTCTTCTCTTAGCCCGACGCGCGAGCGAGGAACAGAAAAACCCCTCGCTGGCGCGTCGGGCTAAGGAATCATTTCTTCCGGCCGTCGTCCGTGTCCCGCTGCATCTTGATGGCGTCCGCCAGCCAGCGGTCGTAACTCGCCTTGTCCTTGTGGACGTAGAGGCGTCCTTGCATCTTGTAGTGCCCCCAGCCGCACAGTTCGGCGCAGGCTAGGTCCCAAACCTTGTCGTGGCCGTCTTCCTGCTCGTACTGCCAGCCCTTGCCCGTGATCCATTCGCCGTTAAAGGCGTCGCTGTCAGGCCGGAACCAGACCGGGATCACCTTGCCCGGGACGGCGTCCTGCTTGAGGCGCATGTGCGGCAGGAAGAAGCTGTGCAGCACGTCGCGGCTCTTGAGGTAAATGCGCGTGTTAGCGCCCGCCCAGGTGTGAACCTCGTTGACCGTGTGGAAGTCGGTGGCGAAACCGGTGCTGTCGTGGCCCCAGTCCTCGGCCTTTTTGCTGGTCGGTTCGGACCACTCCTCTGACCCCAAGGCAGCGGTCATCTCTTTGCGCGTTTGCTCGTTAGGATAACGCATCCGCCACTCGAACTGGCGAGCGCTCACCTCGATAATGTGGTGCGGTGGCCGCATCTGCTTGGCATACTTGATGTCGGCCCAGGCATTGATCTGGACGAGCGCGATGAACAGCAGGAGGGCCGCCGGCACCAGCGACCAGGCCATCTCCAGCTTGTGGTTGCCGTGGACGTAGATGGCACGGCGGCCCGGCTGGCCGGCGAAGCGCCACATTCCCACGACCAGGATCACCTCGGTCAGCACGAAGAAGAAGCCCGTCAAGGCGAGGATCAGATGGAACAGGTAGTCCACGTCCCGGCCGAAACTCTCGCGGTTGGCCAGCGGCGGGAGCCCCCAGCCGACAAACGGGGCGACCAGGGTCAGGGCCGTCTCTGCCAGCAGCACCGCTCCGAACAGTACACTCCACCACTTCTGCACGGCACAAACTCCTCTTGTCGTGGGGCAGGTTTCTAACCTGCCTTCTTCTTGCCGGCAGGTTAGAAACCTGCCCCACACGGCCGCTACTTCCTGCCCGGGCCGTAGACCTCGTCTCGAACCTTGTCGGGCAGCATGGCCGGATAGGGCAGGGCCTTGACGAAGTTGACCAGGTCCCACATCTTCTGGTCGTCGTTCGCGATCGTCTCCGAGGTGCCCGCCATGTTGGACGGATTGACTCCGGAATGGATGCGATAGTAGATATCGACGGGGCGCCGCCCCCCGCGGTAGACGACGGCGGTCAGGTTGGCCGGCCGTACCAGCGTGCCCCACTTGTCGTAGCGGAAGGGGGAGTTGCGGCCGTAATCGGTGTGGCAGCCGATGCAGGCCGCGTCCCCGTTGAACAGACGAAAACCGCGTTCGATCGACTCCTTGGGTGGATCGGCAGGGTCGCCCGTGTACGGATACTTGTGCGGCATGATCCGGGCGTCGTCTTCCTGGGCGGCCGCCCAGTCGTCGCTGATGTTCTTCAGCCCGGCCGTCGCCTGGCTGTCCACATTCCCACGCACCTTGTCGTGAATGCCTTTCATCACCTCGTACTCGACCTCGCCGCGGATGCTCAGGTGGATGATGTAGCTGATCATCTCGCTGCGCTGCTCTTCGGGCAGGACGCGGAAGTTCGGCATCGACGTGCCCTCGATGCCCTCGTACAGGGTCCGCATCAGGTCTTCGCGGCGCGGCTTGCCGCCGCCCTTGACCGAGGTGAACTTGAATAGGCCACGCCGATAGTCGCGCGGGTGCGGGTGAACCCACGGAGCAGTCGGACCACGGCCGTCTCCGGTCAGCCCGTGGCAATGGACGCAGTGCCGGCGGTACAGGACGCTGCCCGCTGCAAGTGTTTTGTCATCAAGAGAGAGCGTTTTGATCAGCTTTGTGTTCCGCGTCTTCACTGTCGGCTCGGCCGGCGTGCCGAAGAGATCCTCCAGTTTGCGCTCCAACTGGTCGAGCCGTTCCAGATCGGTGGGATCAATGACCTTCGTCTTGTCCTTCTCCCGGATGCGATCGATCATGGTCTCGACGCTGCCGAGCGGCTCCGGAGCGGGGATGTTCGCCTCGTCGTAATTGAGAACGAGGAGGTCAGTACGCAGCGGGTAGCTCAGGTCTGTCGGGTAGGGGTCGGCGGGGTCGCAGCCGGTCACCAAAACGAGCCCGAAGAGAACCGCGGCCGTGCCGGTCAGGCGCCGACCGGCCTTCGCCAGGGACATGCCAGCACTCACGCGAGACGCCTCCAATGAAGAGCGGCCCGGCACCATCACTAACGCCGGGGTGGGTTCAGGAAAGTCGGACACGCTTGCCTGCGAGTCGGGTAGCCCGGGCAAGGTGCCTCGACCTGCCTGACTGGACTCTCCGTGTTTTAGCCCGTGCGGGCGCGACGTCAAGGAGCCACGCGGCAGACTCGTTCGGTCCGCCGCTTGCGTCGCTCGCCAGGGGCAGCGTACGATCATAGAACCATCTCTGCGGAGCAAGTCATGTGCCGGGAGCCCAAGAGTAGTCAACTCGCTCCGCGAGTTGACTACTCTCTTGCACCCGTGAGAAAGAGGTGATCGTGGCGTCTCGCGAATGAGAAGCCCCTCCGGGAGAAAGGACCATATGCTCCTCTACAAACTGGGGCGTTTCCTTCAGGTTGTGGGAATGATCCTTCTGCCGGTGGCGATCGCGGGAAACGCCAGCGACCAGACTAGCTTCAAGACCTTCCTGATCGTGGCAGCTATCGGGGTCGTCATCTTCACGGTCGGCTGGCTGCTCCAGGAAGCGGGACGGCCCAAGTAGAGCGGGAGCGTTGCATGATCCGCCATCTTCGCGCCGACATCGTGCCGGTCCTCCTGCTGCTCCTGGTGCCGCCGGGCCCGGTCCTTGCCCGCGACAAACCGGAGGTCCTCGGCGAGAGCAACCGTACCGCCCGGCGACTTCAGGAGATCGCTGACAAGGAGAAGCTGGCCCGCGAGAAACCCAGTGAAGAGCGCTGGGCCGAGGTGGTGGACGAATTGCAGGCTTTGCTCGCGTCGGCCGGCAGCGATCTCGTGCCCGCGGAGGACGGCCGCTGCGTCCCGGCGCGCTGGGTCTGTCACGCTCGCCTCGCGAGGCTGCCGAAAGACGTGCTCGCTCGCTACCGGGTCCGCATCGAGCGGCAGGCGCAGAAGTGGTTGGAGCAGGGCCGGCGCGAGCGCGAGGCGGTTGTCCTGCGCCGTGTCGTCGACGAAACGTTCTGTAGCCGGGCCGCCGAGACAGCGCTCGACCTCCTCGGCGACCTCGCCTTCGAGGACGGACAATTCGAGAAGGCGGAGAGTTGGTGGGGCCAGCTCGTTCCCCTGGAACCCGACCAGGATCAGCCGCATCGAGAGGGAAACCCGCCGGTCTACCCTGACCCCCAGCTCGACGTGGCACGGACAAGGGCCAAGCAGCTCCTCGCCCGCTGGTTCGCCCAGGGACACGCTCGCCCCGCCGAATGGCGCCGCCTCCTCGAAGACTTCCGCAAGCGCTACCCGCGTGCGGA
>JACOUH010000082.1 GCA_016177925.1 Planctomycetota bacterium
CAAAGAAGGGACTTGGACAACCTGCAAAAGGCGCTGCTGGATGCCCTCCAGCACGGCGGCGCGTACGGGGACGACAGCCAGATCGTGCGGCTGGCCATCGAGAAAGGCCAGCCAGTGAGCGGCGGAAAGACCGTGGTGCGAATCAGGAACGTCTAAATGCTGGTGTTACGGACATACCAGGAAGAAGCCAAAGGCGCGGTGTACGAGCACCTGCGCACGCGGGCCGACAACCCGTGCGTGGTGATCCCCACCGCCGGCGGCAAGACCCCGGTCATGGCGTCCATCTGCAAGGACGCCGTGACGACCTGGAACGGACGCGTGCTGATCCTGGCGCACGTCAAGGAGCTGTTGGAGCAGGCGACCGACAAGCTGGCGCGCGTCTGCCCCGAGGTGCGGTTCGGCGTCTACTCGGCCGGTCTCAGGCGGCGCGACACCGACGCATCCGTCATCGTGGCTGGCATCCAGTCGGTCTACAAGCGCGCCTGCGAACTGGACACGTTCGACCTGGTGGTCGTGGACGAGGCGCACATGATCCCGCCCGAAGGGGACGGCATGTACCGCCAGTTCCTGGCGGAAGCCAACGTCGTGAACCCCGACGTCCGCGTCGTCGGCTTCACCGCCACGCCATTCCGGCTGAAGACGGGCGCGATCTGCACGCCGGACGGCTTCTTGAACCACATCTGCTACGAGGTCGGCGTCCGGGAGCTGATCCGCGACGGCTACCTCTGTCCCTTGGTGACGAAGGCGGGGAAGGCGAGGGCGGACACCAACTCCGTCCACGTCCGCGGCGGCGAGTTCGTCCCCAGCGAGCTGGAGGACGTCATGGACGACGACGAGCTGGTGCAGAGAGCCTGCGCCGAACTGACGGAGAGCACTTCCGACCGCAGCGCCGTGCTGATCTTCGCCTCCGGCGTCAAGCACGGCAGACACGTCGTCAGCGTGCTCAAGCAGCACGGCGTCCAGTGCGGCTTTGTGTGCAACGAGACGCCGGACGCCGAACGGGACGAGACGCTCCGTCAGTTCCGCGCCGGCGCGCTCAAGTACCTGTGCAACATCAACGTGCTCACGACGGGCTTCGACGCCCCGCACATCGACTGCGTGGCCATGCTGCGCCCCACGATGTCGCCGGGGTTGTACTACCAGATGGTGGGACGCGGGTTCCGGCTCTTCCCCGGCAAGCACAACTGCCTCGTCCTGGACTTCGGCGGCAACGTCCTGCGCCACGGGCCCGTGGACGAGATCAAGCTGCGCCACCGCCGACCCAAAGGCACCGGCATTGCTCCCGCCAAGGAATGCCCTGAGTGCCAGGCGGTGATCGCCGCCGGGTATGGGCGGTGCCCGCAGTGCGGTTTCCAGTTCCCGCCGCCCGAGCGCAGGAAGCACGACGCGAAAGCCAGCGACGCCGGCGTCCTGTCCGGCGCGGTCACGGACACAGACCACGACGTGCAGGAGGTCGTCTACAGCGTGCATCGGAAGCGAGGCGCGCCGCAGCACGCTCCGGCGTCGCTGCGCGTCGAGTACCGCCTGGCGCTCGACGTGTGGCAGAGCGAGTTCGTGTGCTTCGAGCATGAAGGCTACGCCAGGCACAAGGCTGCCTCGTGGTGGAAGCGGCGCTCGTGTGAAGCGGTGCCGGAGACGGCGGCAGAAGCCCTGCGCGTCGCTCAGGCCGGCGGGGTCGCCGACACGAAGCGCATCCTCGTCCGCACCGTGGCGGGCGAGAAGTACGGACGTGTAATCGGGTACGAGCTGGGTGATGTTCCCGAGCCGTTGTTCCTGGAGGTCCTGGAGCCGGAAGTGGAAGAGGAAGTGGTCCTGTTTTGAAGCCTGGTGCGATGATTGCCATGACGAGCGCGCTATTGGAGTCGGCACTGCGGTATGCCGAGCTGGGATACCCGGTGTTCCCCTGCGCGCCTGGGACCAAGACGCCGCTGACCGAGCACGGCTTCCTTGATGCCACGACGGACCCCGAGCAGATCGAGCGCTGGTGGACGGAGCACCAGAGCGCCAACATCGGCATCGCCACGCAGGGACTGGCGGTCATCGACATCGACGGCGAGGCGAACGGCTGGCTCGCGCCCGAGAAGGCGGCGGAACTGACGGCGGCGCCCATGGCGCTGACGCCCCGCGGCGGCAGCCACAGGGTCTTCCGACAGCCGGCGGGCAAGAACTGGCGATGCACGGAGGGACGCCTGGCGACCCATGTCGATACCCGTGCCGACGGCGGCTACATCGTCGCGCCCCCGTCGGTGCTGGAAGGCGACAAGCGCTACCAGTGGGTGCCGGGATTGGAATTGGACGAGCCGCCCGAGCGGCTTCCCGAGCCGCCGGGTTGGCTGGTCGAGGCGCTGGACGGGTTGGCCACGAGGTCGCCCACGTTGGCCCACGTCGCGTCCGGCGGCGGGGAGGCGAACACCATTCCCAAGGGTCAAAGGAACGCCACGTTGGCGCGCCTGGCGGGCACTATGCGCCGGGTTGGGATGTCCCGAACCGAGATTGCGGCGGCCCTAAACCGCGTGAATGTCGAGCGCTGCCAGCCGGCGCTCCCGGCGACGGAAGTCGAGCGGATCGCCGCCAGTGTGGCGCGGTACGCGCCCGACGAGGTCGCCACGGCGCTGGCCGAGAACCACTGGCAGCAGATGTTTGCCTCACCTGCCGACGAGCCGGCGGAAGCCGAGGACCCGGGCGCTGTGCCGGAGCACCTGCTGCGCATGCCGGGGTTCGTGAATGCGGTCATCGACTACACGCTGGCCACGGCGCCCTACCCGGAACCTGTCCTGGCGTTCTGCGGGGCGCTCTCCGTCCAGGCGCTCCTGGCGGCACGCAAGGTGAGGGACGAAGCCGACAACCGCACGACGCTCTACATCCTCGGGTTGGCGAACTCCGGTGCCGGCAAGGACTACCCCCGCAAGGTGAACCAGCGAGTCCTGCTGGAAGCCGGGTTGCAGGACTCGCTCGGCGACACGTTCGCCAGCGGCGAGGGGATCGAGGACCGGCTGTTCGTGAACCCGAGCGTGCTGTTCCAGACCGACGAGATCGACGGGCTCATGACCAAGATCAACCTCGGCAAGGACGCGCGGCACGAGGGGATCATGAACGTGCTCCTCAAGATGTACACGAGCGCCAACTCGCTGTACCCGATGCGCGTGAAGGCGGGGAAGGAGCACGGCATTATCGACCAGCCGGGCTTGTGCATCTTCGGCACGGCGATCCCCAAGCACTTCTACGAGGCGCTGGCGGTCAAGATGCTCACGAACGGGTTCTTCGCCCGCATGCTGATCTTGGAGACCGGCAAGCGGGCGCAGGGACAGGACGCCGCCGCCACGCCGCTCCCCGAGTCGATCCTGAAGGCGGCTCGTTGGTGGGCGGATTTCACGCCCGGCGGCAAGCACGGCAACCTCAGCGCCTGGCACCCGGCGCCGGCGGCGGTGTCGCACACGCCTGAGGCAGTGGACCTCCTGCGCCAGCTCCGCAGCCACGCCGACGGGCAGTACGGCCTGGCGGAGGAGCAGGACGACCCCGTCGGGATGGCGATCTGGGCGCGGGCCAACGAGAAGGCGCGCCGGCTGGCGCTGGTCTACGCCTGTAGCGAGAACCACGAGAACCCGGTCGTCGGCGAGAGCGCGGCGCGGTGGGCGTGGGAGTTCGTCGACCACCAGACGCGCCGGATGCTGTTCATGGCCGGCGGGCATGTGAGCGAGAACGAGTTCGACGGTCGCTGCAAGGCCGTCGTCGCCACGTTGCGTCGTTGGCAGGACCAGCACGGCGACGCCTGGATGCCGTTCTGGAAGCTCAACCGCAAGCACCCGTGGAGCGAGCGGGAGCACGAGGAGGTCAGGACGGCGCTGCTGAATCAGCAACTGATCGAGTACTCGGAGACGAAGACCGGCGGACGACCCACGAAGGCCTACCGCCTCCTGTGAAACCTTTTGACGAAACCCAGCGCGCAAAAGGACTTTTCGCCACGCGCAAGAAGTTTGACGGCCCGGCAAAAGGTCAAAAGGTCGTCAAAAAGTTTGGAGCCGCAACATGAATGGGAATAATAACTTACTACTTCTTCTCTCACTTCTTTACTTCTTGTACCCCCACTCTCTCACACACCACTATTCCTGCGCTTGTGCGCATACGCGGGACAGGGGGGGCAAAAAGTCAAAAGGTTCCCGTCGCCGGCTGACGTGGCAGGCTGGGCAAGAAACGCGAAGGCGGATGGAAGGCAAGCCCTCCATCCGCCTCGTTAGGCGTGCGCCGTTGGCGCCCATTCCAGTCCATTCCCATCCGCGCCGTTCCTCGCCACTCCAGGCCAAACCATTCCATTGGATTGCGTCTGGTCTTGTCGCGTCGTGTCTCGTCTCGTCAGGTCAAACCATGCCGAGTCTCGTCGCGCGGCAGCAGTCTAACACACGGATGGACCGCAATGAAGGTTGAACTTCGCAAGATTTCCGAGATCAAGCCCTACGACAAGAACCCGCGCGTCAACGACGGCGCCGTGGACGCCGTCGTGGCGAGCATCAAGGAATTTGGCTGGCAGCAGCCGATCGTCGTCGACAAGGACGGCGTGATCGTCGTCGGACACACGCGCTACAAGGCGGCGCTTAAGCTCGGCCTGAAGACGGTCCCCGTCCACGTCGCCAAGGACCTCACGCCGGCTCAGGCGAAGGCGTACCGCATCGCGGACAACCAAACCGCGAGCATCGCCGCCTGGGACTTCGAGCTGCTGCCGCTGGAGCTGGCGGACTTGCAGGCGATGGACTTCGACCTGAACCTCTTGGGGTTCGACCCGGACGAGCTGACGAAGATTCTCGATGGCCTGCAAGAGGGACTGTGCGATCCCGACGAGGTGCCCTTGCCGCCGGACGAGGCGACGACGCAGCCGGGGGACTTGTGGGTGCTCGGGGATCACAAACTTTTGTGCGGCGACTCGGGAAAGCCTGAGGACGTAGACCGGCTGCTCGACGGCGCTGTGGTCCACCTGGTGAACACCGACCCGCCGTACAACGTGAAGGTCGAGCCGCGCTCAAACAACGCCATCGCGGCGGGGTTGTCCTCATTCACGAACGACCCCGCCGCCAGGAAGCTGCGCAGGGGACAGGGGAATGCCGCGTTCGACATCGCGCGCGCGAAGACCAAGATCACGCACCACCAGAAGCTCGACCTATCGCGGCACCCAGGGAAGTCCAAAGCCACGCACCGTAAACTGCGGGCGAAAGACAGACCCCTGGCGAACGACTTCGTGTCGGACGAGGCGTTCGATCAGCTCCTCCACGCTTGGTTCGGGAACATCGCTCGCGTGCTCCAGCCGGGACGCGCGCTCTACTGTTGGGGCGGGTACGCGAACTGTGCGAACTACCCGCCCGTGTTGAAGGCGCACGGGTTGTACTTCAGCCAGGCGATCATCTGGCACAAGATGCACCCCGTCTTGACCCGCAAGGACTACATGGGCGCGCATGAGTGGTGTTTTTACTGCTGGAAGGAAGGCGCCGCGCACGTGTTCCTGGGTCCCAACAACGCGCCCGATGTGTGGTCGATCAAGAAGGTGAACCCGCAGAGCATGGAACATTTAACCCAAAAGCCTGTTGAGCTGGCGGCGCGGGCAATTCAGTTCAGCTCGCGTCCCGGTGAAAACGTGCTGGACCTGTTCGGGGGCAGCGGCTCGACGATGATCGCCGCGGAACAGACCGGCCGGCGCTGCTTCATGATGGAGCTGGACTCACTCTACGCCGACACCATCGTCGACCGTTGGCAGCGCTTCACCGGCAAGCGGGCGGTGCTGGCCGCCACGGGGAAGCCTTTTCCCAAGGCGCCGCCCGCGACCCGCGAACAGATGCGTTGACACCTGGAGGTTCGTCTCGTGGCAACAGGACGTGAAACGACCCGCTCCCGCGGAGGTAGCGCCGTGAACGCGACGTTGGCCCACAGGCGCGTCCGGGCCGAACCCTTGGCCCCCACGCCGTCCAACGAGAAAGAGGCCCGCGTGCGAAGATCAGGTTCATCCATGACAGCGCAGCAACTATTCCGCCACGGTCTCCTTCAGGATTGCACCAAGGCGGTAGCCGGCCTGTACAACTCTGCGGTCGGCAATTGCGCTCCCGGTTTTGAGGTAAGTCTCGGACAGCTTGATCGGCTCGAACTCGCCTTCGTCTCCAGACATTTCCAGGATGCGCAAACGACCGATGACCTCAGGGTCGTAGGCCACTGTTACCGCCAACAAGTGGCTTTCGTCAAGCCAGGTCTTTTCGTCGAGGTTCTTGGCAGCCTCGGCACCCAAGGCAGAAAGTTCCTCGTCGTTCATCAACTGGATCGCGCGATTACGGGCAGTTTGAAACTGAATCTTTCCACCAGGAAAACTGTCCCAAACGCTGTGCAGGCTTCCGCGCTGGCTCGTCACCACACGATTACCGCCCCGGTCTCCGTTGGGAAAAAGGAAGCGGGAGAACAGAGCCGTGGAGTGCAACGGTTGGTGAAGGTCTCCTTCCGTGTGCATGAGCCAAGACAGCATCAGCGCCTTCTGTTGCTTTTCGGCATCGTCGCTCTTGAGGATCGTGCGCGCGTAGCGAATGGTCTGCACGACATTCATGCCTTCCACGGCCGATTCCGGTGCTTCGAGGGACAGATTGAGCTTGAGCTTTCCGTCCAGAGCGACCCGATCGGTCCCAGTGAGAAAGTGCGGAACATTGATGTAGTGCCACTGGGCCCGGTGGAACTTCTTTTGCAACCCTTCAGGGAAGCCACGGGCCAAATCGGGCCAGATCGCCGCTTGCTGGAAAATCCATTCGTTCTTCTCGGGCTCGCTCCCCGACGCGATCTCCTCGGGCATTTTCGCCTTGAAGTCCTGCGCGAAGCGCGGGTGTTCTTTGAGCAGTGCGACGACCTTCGCCTGCTCCTCGGCAGTGAGTTGCCGGAAGGCGATCGAGGCCACAATCTTGTGGCCTCCGGCGCTCCACGCCAGAGCTTGCGACTGAAGGAGCGACAGAATCATCAGAAAGCAGATAGCTCGACGCATGACGTTGGTCTCCCCAAGAGAACTGAAACGACAAGGCGACACGAATTGGAAATGCAGCCGAAAGTATATGTTGGCCGACCGGCGAGTCGCAACTATTTGACGCAGTCGCGGGCCGAGTTCCAGGGGTGCGGCCGACTCTGCCACGAGAAAGAGGCCCGCGTGCGGGCCTCGTGGGGAACGTCGTGCCGTCGTGCGCTACACGGCCGCGAACTTGCCGCGCTCGGCCTTCTTGAAGCGCGAGTCCTTCCCCTTCACCTGAATCTCGCGCGTGATGGCGGCGTACAACGTCGCGTGCGGCGTCTTCCCCCCCGGCGACTTCCAAAGCCCCTTCTCGGCCATCACCTCGACCAGCGCCTTGCAGGTCATCGGTTCCGTGGCCGTCGCCAGGACCTGCGCCGCCGCGTCGAGTGCGCTGACCTTCTTTGCCTTTTGTTCCTTGGCCTTCGGTTCGGCCTTATGCTTCGCGTCCTTCTTCTCGGCGGTCGCCTTCGGGGTCTTCGACTTCTTGCTC
>JACOUH010000429.1 GCA_016177925.1 Planctomycetota bacterium
TCGACGAAGTGGAGCCGGAGGGCGGCGACCTTCTGCTCCGGGGGGTAGTGGCGACGTTGGCGGGTCATGGGTGTTCCTCCGCGAGAGTATTGCCGCGAACTCCCGCGAAGGCAAACTCCTGTTCCGACTGGGGCAATACAGTTCGGCCTGCAAGTTCTCCGCCTCGCGAAAAGCCCGCAGCCCCTCCTCACGCCGGCCCGCCTGATGGAGCGCGTTGGAATAAGTCGTCCGTTTGCTCATCCGTTGAAACGCAACCATGCTGCGGTCGGCGAAGATTACCGACTGGTCGCCATCCGCGACTGCCTCCGTTAGCTCACCAAGCGTCAATTCCAACTGACTCAGATTGCTGCAATAAACGGCAGCGTTTTCCCAGTCCTCAAGGTCGCAAGTAGCCTTTTTCGCAGCCCGCATTGGCTCCAAGGCCTCGGTCAGTCTGCCCAGAGCACGCAGGTAAACGGCCGCCTTGTTGAGCAATTCTGCTTGATCTGATGGCGACAAGTCCGGTGCCAATACCCGCCACGGCTCGATGAAGAAACAACTTACGGCACCCAACTCTGCACCGGTCAAGCCCAGTTTCGTCCAACTATATCGGCCCCAATCCTCGTCTCCCCGTAGAATTCGAGCCTGATAAACGTTCGCATGACACTGCGCTACCAACCCGGCCTGACAGCCATGAGCCACGGCCTGATAGAGCGGTGCCAAGCCATCCATGCCCTCTGGCCAATAGGGTACCGACACCTGCAAGTGGTCGTACAATCGGCGATGCCCGACACGCCAAGCTGAATTGAGATCGGTGCATAGCTGGCTAGCAAAATATTCGCGTAACAGTGGATGAGCTTCCAGGGAATAAGAGTTGGGAGGAATGCGAAATGCGGGCCGAAATTCTTCGGGCTCCGGTAGATTCCAAAGAATACCTTGTTTTGCATTCGCCCAGACTTCGTCGCCTTGCTCTTTGCTGTACCCAAGTACCCTCGTAAACTCATACGCCTGCAGCGTGACCAACCCGATTTCCTCGACCCGTTTGACCGCGATGTTCCACTGGGCGTCGCTGATGCCGACCAGGTCGTCAGTCAGGCCAGCGATGGCCGGCGATTGCCGCAGTGCCGCCAAACAGCCCGGGTCGGCGGGGCGGTCGAAGAGGCCGAGCAGGCGCAGGATCGCGAGCTGGCGTCGGCCCGATTCGCCGCTCTTGGGCAGCCACGTTTCATACGCCTGCAAGACGCGGAACGCATGGCCGCCTTGCGTTTCGTTGTCGGCTTCCGTGAACTCGAAGCGGTCGCGCTGGCGGATGTCCCCCTCGTGGGCCAACGCCAGATAGCGGCCCATCAAGAGCAGCGTCAGCGCGTGCCCCTTCACCTCGTTGCTGGCCACCCGCCGCTCCTTGGCCGTGCCGACGACGCCGAGCGTGTTGAGCAGCTCGGCGCCGGCTTCGTCGGTCAGATGGCTCAGCTCCCATTCGTCCACGGTCTTGGCGTAAAAGGCGGTCAGGTCGGTGACCTTTTCGCGCGTGGTGACGATGCACAGCCCCGCGTTTTGCCGGGCCAGGGCCTTCAAGAGCACGCTCATGCCCGGATCGGTAAGCTGGCCGGCCTGCGAAGATCCCGGCGCGTGTTGCAACGGCTCCAGGCCGTCCAGGATCAGCAGGCTCTTGCTCTCAGCAACCAGCCGGGCGAGCAAGGAGCCGCGTTCGTAGGGCGAAATGGGGTGCGGCTCCGGAGCGCCGAAGAACTTGAGCGCCTCGGCGAAGAAGGCGTCGGCGGAGGCGCCTTTGGCCTCCTCGCCGTCGGGGCGGGTGCCTTGCAGATAGAAGGACCAATCGAAGACGCGCTGGGCGCCGCGCCAGCTGCGGGCGGCCATTTCGGACAGCCACGCCGCGACGAGGGCCGTCTTGCCGACGCCACCCCAGGCCCGCACGATTACGACCATCGTCTGGGGATCCGCCCACGCCCGATCGAGCCGAGCCAGTTCGCGCTCCCGGCCGATCAGCTTCTCGGCCTTCAAGTGGTCGTAGCGAATCTTGGGCGTGGCGATCACAGCCGTGGACTTGACGCCCGGCAGCCGATCGCCCCATTGCTGATTGAAGATGCTCTGATAGACCTTGGTGCTGAGCCGTTCGTGATTGAGAAACGTCCCCGCCCAGCGATCGATCGCTTGCAGCCGCAAGAGATGCTGGTGCTGCGAGTCCTTCTGGGCCGGGTCGGGCTTGAAGTCGGCGTCCTTGGGGGCTTCCGGACTGGGCTGATAGAGGAAGAGCGTCTTGCCGTGGTAGAGGGCAAGGTATGCCTCCCACTGCGTGTAGGAGAATTCAGTGGTCGGCAGAAGATTGGCAAGCATCGGCACACGGGCGGCGAAATCGGGATAACGCTGCAACAGTTTCTGGACCGAATGCGGCGCGGGAGGGGCGCCCGTCGCGTCGCCGATCAGGTGAATGACCGCACCGCAGACGGCGATGTAATCGTCCAGCAACGACAGCGTGTCGCCCCCCAGGTGGATGAAATCTTCCTGGACTTTAACTTCGAGCAGCGGGCCTTTCAAATCCGCCCGCAAAAGGTCGCGGTAGGAGCGAAATTCGGCAGTGACGGTCGATAAGAACAGCTTCAGGCCGGGGGCGCTCATGACTGCCTCTTTTGCAAGGACGACGACTTTTCTTCATTCTACCGGAGGAACACCTCAGGCGGAAGCAGCTTCAGCTCATCGGGGACCAATGGATAATCGCCTTGGCGCAGGATCGGGGTGACCGCTTTGTCGGCCTGGAGCGCGAACTGCCATTCCTGGCGCACGTAGTCCGACAGGGCGGCTCTTGGCCCGACGATCAGCACCAACCGCTCGCGCGCGGCGACCGCGTCCTGAATTTCCTGGTGAAACGTCAGCCCGCGCGACGGCATCGCAATGCGGTCAAACCAAACCTCGAAACCGCGGGCCGTGAGGTCCCGGTACAGCCGGGCAACGAAGGACGTGGCCGGGTCGAACGGATAGTCATCACCGCGCGCGTAGGAGAGGAAGATGCTGGGCATGGTTGTGGTCCTGCTATGGCGCGCCCACGCACATCGCGACTGCGGACGCAATCTCGTCCAATTGAGCGCTTGTGACCAGCTCGACGCAGCGAACGAAGCGGCTCTCGGACACGGACTTTACCTGAAAGGCGTCGGCGCCGGAATCCTTCGTCCGCCCATTGGTCGGCGACATCGGCAAATGGACGAACCACGGCAGCTTCGCAAAGGGATTCTGCCAATCCGTGAGCGGAACCACGATGCGCAAGGGCAGCCGGCCAACGGTATCGAGACTGATCACGACCGCCGGTCGGATCTTGCGAATCTCCGCTCCCACCAAAGGACCAAACTGCACGGTCCAGATTTCACCCCTCTGGGGCGGCGGTGCTTTCGCCATACAGGTCCTCCTCACCAAAGGCCTCGAAATCGGTTAACTCCGGATCGTTGCGGTAGAGATCTTCCGCCAGCGCGGCCGCCGCTGCCAAGATGGCATCGCGCTGGTCCGCGGGCAGTTTCCGCAGTTCGGCCGCGGTCCAGTTTTTCTCAGTAAGGGGTGAGCTATCAGGGTTCATTGGATAAACTCCTTCGGTTCAATTCCTGATTTGAATCGGTCGTTCACGTGCCTGCGGCAATAGGTGGTATTGTATCATGTTGCTGGACGCCACGCGCAGTCGAACCACACGTCGAACTCCGCCTCTGCCGCGATCGGCGCGGAGGATGGCCCACCACAAACAGAAGGGGCACAGGCCGAAAACCTGTGCCCCGATCTCTCCGCCCGCTCGATGACGGGAGATTGTTCACCCGACCGTCGCCGGCTGGAGACGCTCGGCCAACTCGGGCAGGGCCGCGGCGAGCGCGTCCTCGATGCGCTCGGCCAGGGTGAAGGTCAGCGCCTGGCGCACCTCGGGCGGCAGCTCACGCAGGTCGTCCTCGTTGTCGCGCGGCAGGATGACGTGCTTGATGCCGTTGCGGTGCGCCGCCAGCACCTTCTCCTTGATGCCGCCGACCGGCAACACCAGCCCGCTCAGTGTGATCTCGCCCGTCATCGCGACGTCGCTCCGCACCGGTCGATTCGTGTACAGGGACGCCAGCGCTGTCACCAACGCGACGCCCGCCGACGGCCCGTCCTTGGGCACCGCCCCCGCCGGGACGTGCAGATGCACCCCCGTCTTGCGGAACAGCGAGGTGTCGATGCCGAGCTGCTCGGCGTGCGACCAGACATAGGTCTGCGCCGCCCGCGCCGACTCACGCATCACGTCGCCGAGTTGCCCGGTCAGTCGCAGGCCGCGGCCTCCCTCGAGCAGACTTGTCTCGATGAACAGCACGTCGCCACCGGCCTCGGTCCACGCCAGCCCGGTCGCCACGCCCGGCGGCAGCTCCTTGCGGCTCCGCTCTGGGCGTACCTTCTCCGGGCCGAGCAACTCGATCAGGTCTTCCGGCCGCACCGTCACCGGCTCCGTGTGACCGGCGGCGAACTTCCGTGCGACCTTGCGGGCCAGCGTGCCGAGCGTCCGCTCCAGGTTGCGCACGCCGGCCTCACGCGTGTAGCGGTTGATGATCCGCTGCACCGTCTCGCGCGGCACAATGAACTGCTCCGCCGTCAGGCCGGCCTCGCCGCGCTGACGCGGCAGCAGGTAGCGCTCGGCGATGACCAGCTTCTCGCCCTCGCTGTAGCCCGACAACCTCAGTACCTCCATGCGGTCCAGCAGCGGACGCGGGACCGGGGCGAGGTCGTTCGCTGTCGTGATGAACAGCACCTTTGACAGGTCGAAGGGCAGGTCGAGGAAGTTGTCGCGGAACGCGTGGTTCTGCGCCGGGTCAAGTACCTCCAGCAGCGCCGCCGCCGGGTCGCCGCGGAAGTCGCGGCCGAGCTTGTCGACCTCGTCGAGCATCAGCACCGGGTTGTTGACCCCGGCCCGCCGGATCGCCTGGATCAGCCGGCCCGGCATCGCCCCGATGTAAGTCCGCCGGTGCCCGCGCAACTCGGCCTCGTCGTGCATGCCGCCCAGGCTCATGCGCTCGAACTTCCGGCCCAGTGCCCGAGCGATGGACTGTCCGAGACTGGTCTTGCCCACGCCGGGCGGGCCGACCAGGCACAGGATCGGCGCCTTCGCCTTCGGGTTCAGCTTCAGCACCGCCAGGTCGTCAAGGATGCGCTCCTTGACCTCCTCCAGGCCGTAATGGTCCTCGTCAAGGATCTTCTGCGCCTTTTCGAGATCGATGACCTCCTCGGTACTCTTGTGCCACGGCAGTTCGGCGACCAGTTCGAGGTAGCCGCGCGTGATCTGGTAGTCGGGCGCCGCGGCGGGCAACCGCTCCAGCTTGCGCAGTTCGCGGTCGGCCTCCTTGCGGACGTGGTCGGGCACCTCGGCCTCGGCGAGGCGGCGGCGCAGCTCCTCCAGTTCCGCCTTCTCCGGGTTCTGCTCGCCGAGCTCCTCCTGGATGGCGCGCATCTGCTGGCGGAGCATGTACTCGCGCTGGTCCTTGCTCATCTCGGTCTGGGCCTGCGTGGCGATTTGATACCGCAGCTCGAGCACCTGGACCTCGTGCGACAGGTAGCTATGCAGCATGCGCAGGGCCTCGGCGCGCGTCGACGCCTCGAGCAGTTGCTGCTCGCGGGCGATGTCGAGGCTGAGCATCGAGCCGAGCAGGTAGGCCAGCTGCAGAGGGTCCGCGGCCTGGGCGACCATCTGTTGCAGGTTGATCCGCCCCTCCGGCTGGGCCAGCTCGAGGACGCGGCTCGCCAGGTCGATGATGGCGCGGTGCAGCGCTTCCACCTCGGTGCCCTGGTCCTCCGGCGCCGGCAGCGGGCGGACAGTCACGCGCAGGAACGGCTCGGTCTGCTCGGCGCGGAGCAGGACCACACGCTCGACGCCCTGCACAAGCAATTCGACGGTCTGCTCGGTTCGGGCCATCTTCTTGATGACGGCGCGGGTGCCGATCGTGTACAGGTCCTCGAGTTTCGGCTGGTCGAGGTTGGCGTCGCGCTGGGCGGCGACGACGAAGGTCTTCACGTCGGTGGCGAGGGCAGCCTCGATGGCGGCCAGCGACTGCGGCCGGCCCACCGACAGCGGGATGAACAGCCCGGGGAACAGGACCGTGTTTTTCAGGGGCAGCAACGGCAGGGTCAGGACGGGCACGGCCGGGCTGCCGTTGGGCTTGTCTTCATATCGCATCTCCGCCGGAGCGGGCTGCTGCAGCGGGGTGGTTTCCGGCGTCATTTCTCTGTCTCCGTGATGATGTGGACGTGCAGCATGCCATCGCGGTAGTCGGTGGTGATGCGGCAGCGGCTCAGGTCGCAGGGCAGTTCCAGGCTGCGCTGGAAGTGGCTGTAGGCGATCTCCAGCCGGTAATACCGGCAGCCCTCCTCAAGGGAGCAGTCGCGGCGCGAGCCCAACACGGTCAGGCGCCGGCCCTCCGCCCGGACGTGGACGTCCTCGAGACGGACGCCGGCGAGGTCGAGCTTGACGAGCCAGCCCGACGGGGTGCGGTACAGGTCCGCGGCGGGACACCAGATTGCGGCGCCGGAGTCCTGGCCCCCCGTGAACAGCGCCTGCATCAGGCGGATAACGTCCCGTGACATGGGAAGTAACACCTCCAGGAATCGAGCCGGCAGATAGAAGCGACAGAAAAACGAGCAAATCCAGTGCCATCTCTCCTTGCCCAGCCGGCCCCCTGCTACCTTGGATTCATCGAGAGGGCCGGAGGTAACACCCCGACGGGGATCTCCTGCAATCCTGTTGGGCTGGCGGGTTGGAAGCCGTGGGGAGGCCGGTCGGGACTGGTGTCGGCTGGTGCGGACGGTCAAGCCGTTTGGAGACTCGTGCCGGCTCCGTAGGTGCCGCGAGCCGAGCGGCACCGGTCCGGCTCGGCTCGCCGGACCTACGAGGGGGCCGGAGGAGGGGTCAGCCTGCCAACGTGGAGGGGGGTGGCAGGTGGCAGACTGCCGCTCCCCTTCCCCCTTGGATGCAGGAATCCCGACGCGCAAGAAGCGGATAGATCCTCCTCCGCCGGCCGCGGTATCCTGTCCCTTGGAGGTGGGATGATGGGACGAACAGGCGAGGAAACGCTGCCGGGACAGGGCCGCGCTACAGACGGGGTTGCGCACGTCGACCGGGTGCGCCGGGTGTGCCGCTACATCGAGGAGCACCTGGACGAGCCGCTGACCCTCGCAGTGCTCGGCGAGCAGGCGGGGCTGAGCCCGGCGCACCTGCAGCGCGTGTTCCGGCGAGTCATGGGCATCACGCCGCGCCAGTACGCCGACGCCTGCCGGCTGGGCCGGCTCAAGGCGCGGCTGCGCGATGAGAGGACAGAAACAGTGACGACTGCACTCTACGAAGTCGGTTATGGATCGAGTCGCGGCCTGTACGAGCGGGCGTCCGCCCAGCTCGGCATGACGCCGGGAGCGTATCGCCGCGGCGGCAAGGGCATGTCCCTGCGCTACACGCTGGCGGACTGCCCGCTTGGCCGCCTGCTGCTGGCGGCAACGGAACGCGGCGTCTCGGCCGTCTACCTCGGCGACCGCGACGCCGAACTGGAGGCGGCCCTCCGCAAGGAGTACCCGGCGGCGACGGTCTCACGCGACGATCAGACCCTGAGCGTGTGGCTGAAGGAGCTGCTCGACCACCTGCGCGGCCAGCAGCCGCACCTCGACCTGCCGCTGGACGTCCAGGCGACCGCGTTTCAGTGGCGCGTCTGGCAGGAGTTGCAGACCATCCCGGCCGGCAGCACGCGGACCTACGGCGAGATTGCCGAGGCGCTGGGGCAGCCGACGGCGGCTCGGGCCGTTGCCCGGGCCTGTGCCACCAACCCGGTGTCGGTGCTCATCCCCTGTCACCGCGTCATCCGCGAGGACGGCGGCCTGGGCGGCTACCGTTGGGGCCTGCACCGCAAGCGCGCCCTGCTGGAGCGCGAGAAGAAGGACGCCGGACCAGCCGCGGAGGACGGCGAGGTGTAGAATAACATCGTCGGAACTCGAATGGGCGAGGTGACGATGGCGGAGCAGCCGAGCCAGGCCGTGCAGGACTACCTCAAGGCGATCCACAGCCTGGGCGGCGCCGACACGGTCGTCTTGCCCGCGAAAATCGCGGAGCATCTCGGCGTTCGCGCCCCGTCTGTGACCGGCATGCTCAAGCGCCTGGCCGACGCCCAGTGGATCAGCTACGAGCCCGGCCACGGGGCGCAGCTGACGCCGCAGGGCATCACCGAGGCCCGCCGCGTCATCCGCCGCCACCGGCTCGTCGAGCTGTTCCTGACGCGCGTCCTCGGCCTGGACTGGAGCGAGGTCGACGCCGAGGCGGAGGCGCTGGAACATGCCATCTCACCGCGCCTCGAGCAGGCGATCGCTGCCCACCTCGGCGAACCGCTGGAGGACCCGCACGGCCACCCTATCCCCGGCCGCGACGGCTCGCTGGTCCGCCGCAATCTCAAACCGCTCAGTGCTTTTCGCGCCGGCCAGCGCGTGCTGATCCGCGAGGTCCAGGACGACAACCCCGACCGGCTGCGGCGCTGGCGGACGCTCGGTCTGGTCCCCGGCGTGACGGTGCTGATCCGCAACTACGAGGAACTCGACGACCTCTTCACCGTCGAGGTTGGCGGTCACGTCGTCCCGGTCGGCAGCGAGGGCCTCGCTGGCCTGCACGGCGAACTGGTTGCCGAAGAAAGGGCGTAAGAGTCTGTTCCCGAAGCTGGCATTTCGGGAGGGCGAGGCTCCTGCCGAGCCGGTTTTTCCCACGGCTGGCGGCTCGGCAGGAGCCTCGCCCTCCCCTTCTGGAACAGACTCTAACAGGCCCGACCAGCCCGACGCGCCAGCAAGGGAAATCGTGTCCCGTCACAGGTCGCCCAGCGCTGCCTCGTTGTGGACCAGCGCCGCGGCGAGCAGCAGCATCTTCACGAAGGGGCTGCCCTGTCCATCGGGCAGGAACGTGAGACAAATCCCCTCATTACGGACCTCAGTCTCGGCCAGCTCGCGGCCGTGTGCGTCCTGGTACGACGTCCCTCCCGTCCCGCGGCGCAGGACGGCGAGCGCGGCGTCGCGGCGGTCGAGCAGGAAGGGACCGGCGACTCGACCGACACGGCCCCCTTCGGCGTCCTCGACACGCCAGCGCTGGGCGAATCCCCAACCCGGCCACATGGTGAAGAGCAGCGGTTCATCGTCGCTCTCGCGCACCTCGATCACCGGCCGGCCCCACCAGCGCAGCCGGGCAAACCGACCGCGGCCCCCGCGCCGCCGAGCGGAGCCAAGGACCGCGTCGGTGGTCGGGTCGACGACCCAGACGCGCCGGGGCAGGGCATCGCCGGGCGCCCACGGGCGGAGCAACAGCGCGGGCTGTTCGAGCATGGGGCGGTCGTACCTCGGACCGACAAGGCGGCACGTTCTGTGCCGCGGAAAAGCGTCCTCCCGTGGCTCTCTGCCGCTGAGTGAGGAGGGACGCGGACATTCTACCGAGGGCGAAAACACGGGGCCGGCGAGAGGCCGTTTGTTGCGAGAGAATAGGGAAAAAAGCAGGACGGCGGCGGTTGCCCGGGCGGAGGAATTGAGCTACAGTTGTTGCACGGAACAGTAATGAGGATTCCCCTCTACGGAACTCCAACCCAATGCCTTTACTGGTATGCAGCATTGCCCTCCTGGCAGTGACGGTCATCTACTTGTTCTGGCGGAGTTATCTGCAGGCGCTCCAACGACGGCAGCGCACTCTGCGTGAACGGGTGGCGTACCTGCTCTGGGTCGTGGCCGGCGCCGAAGAGGACCCCGACCTCGCATTCAGCGCTGCCGCGATTGACAACCATGCGGACGTGTTCTAAACTTTCCCGACGTCCCTCCGTCCTTGCCCCGCACTCCCCCTCACGACGTTCATCCCGATGCCGGCGGCCACCTCGGTAACCGCCGGGACCGACTCCGGTGAGTCGGCATCCTCCACCGAGACAGAGGTTCCCATTTGCACTCCGGTGCGGTGGGGCCTCTGTTTTTTTGCGCACTGACTCGACAAATCGTGACGGACGCCAAGTTGGAAACTTGCCGCCACAGAGAAAAAAGCCCGCCGCTGGGCCCAGCGGGCCCGGAAAAGTTCCTTGAGGACGCAGCCGATTACTTGTTCTTGCCGCCGCGCTCCGGCTTGACCGGGTCGTTGGACTCCACCAGGATCAGGATGCGCGTCGCAAGCAGTTTGCTCTCCGCAGTCTTGCTGTCGGGGGCCTTTTCGGGGACCTTGTCGGGGACCTGATTGGGCTCTTTCTTGTCGGGGCCCTTCTTGTCGGGGTCTTTTTTCTCCTTGTCGTCCTTCTTCTCGTCAGCGGCCTCCGCCTTCTCCTTGACCCGGGCGAGCGTCACTCTCACCACCTGGCCGGTCTTGAGAGCGCTCAACTCGGACTTGTAGCCGGCGATGTTGGGATTGGGGCCTTTCAGCTCCTTGATCTCTTCCTTGGTGTACTTCTTGGGATTGCCCATGTCGTCGTAGGCGAACGGCAGGAAGTTGGTCCGCACGTCCATGTTGGGGGCCATCTCGAACTCGATGTCGCGGTAGTCCTTCTTGACGAGGTAAGGGCTGGCCTGCAATCCGCCAACGCCCGGCTGCTCCCGGCTCGTGCGCTGGATCTGGGCGCTGATCTGCTGAAGCTGTCGCAGGGCGGTTATTTGCTGCTGAGGCGTCCGTGCGGTCGCCAGCTGCCGCTGCGCCCCGGACAGCCGGCCGTGCAAGTTCTGATGCAGATGGCTGGGGTTTTGCTGGTTGCGGGCGCCCGGCCTCAGTTCGAGACGATCGAACTCCAGGCGCAAGACAAAGGTGGTGCTGTTGACGGTCCTGAGCCTGCCCAGGACGTCGCCGGGCTTGAGCACCTTGGCCGCTTCGAGAGGAGTCGTCCCTGGTTTCTTCAGGTCCGGTTTCTGTGCGTGCGCGGGCAGGGCGAGGACCAAGCTCAGCAGCACGGCGCCAGCCAGGGGAACGCGTGGCATCGGGATACTCTCCTCACAGATTGGCAACGGAACGCGATGGGCCGAACGGCCCGTTGGGATGATTATCCCACATCTGTTAGACCGAGCACATGGGGAAAAGTTCCGCCACGGGGAGCAAAGCCGCGGCGCATGGCAAACTGTTCAGCCTGTTCGGGCTGCGGCAGCCCCCGCCAGCCAGCCGGTGCTCCAGGCGGCCTGGAAGTTGTACCCGCCAATGGGCCCGTCGAGGTCGAGCACTTCGCCGGCCAGGAACAGCCCCGGCGCTCGCCGGCTTTGCAAAGTGCGCGAGTCGACCTCGTCAAGGGTCACTCCGCCGGCGGTCACCTCCGCCTTCGCAAAGCCAAGCGTGCCCGTCACCGGCAGGCGCAGCTGCTTGACGCACGCCACCAGTCGCGCCCGCTCGGGGCGAGCCAGGGCTGCGGTCTTGCGATCCGGCGGCAATCCCGCCAGCGACAGCAGCGTCTCGCACAGGCGCCGCGGTAGCTGGGGGGCCAGGATGGCGGCCAGCTGCTTCTTCCCCGACGCGACCGCTTCCGCCCGCAGGTGGGCGTCCAGGTCCAGCTCCTTCACCGCGGGCAGCAGGTCCAGTTCCAGCTCGAGGGACGAGGGGTCGGCGTGTCCGCTGACGGCGCGGCTGATGTCGAGGACCACGGGGCCCGACAGCCCGAAGTGAGCGAACAGCAGTGAGCCGCGCCGCAACGCCAGAGGACGGTCCTTCTCCATCACCCGCACACTCACGTCGGGGATGGTGATGCCGCGCAGCTCGCCGACCCACGGCGCCGTCACCGTCACCGGCACGAGGGCGGGGCGCAGCGTGACGACGGTGTGGCCGAAGCGGCTCGCCAGGGCATAGCCGTCGCCGGTCGTGCCGCAGCCGGGGTACGATTGCCCACCCGTCGTCAGCACGACGCGGCGGGCACCGACCACGCGGCTGGAGGTGGTCACCGCGAAGCCAGCCTCGGTCGCCGCCAGGTCACGCACCGGCTCTTGCAGGGCGAGCGTGGCGCCGCTGCGGCGGAGGCGACGCAGCAGCGCCTCCAGCACGTCGAGGGCCTTGTTGCTGACGGGGAAGACTTTGCCGGTCTCTTCGACCTTGGTGGCAACGCCCTCGCCCTCGAAAAAGTCGATGGTGGCGTCGACGCTGAGAGCGGCCAGCGCCGAATGGAGGAAGCGGCCCGGCGGACCGAACGCCTCGACGATACCGCGGTTGTCGGTGGCGTGGGTGATGTTGCAGCGCGTCCCGCCGGACATGAGGATCTTGACGCCCGGCTTGCGGTTCTTTTCCAGCAGCAGGACGCGGCGGCCGGCCTCAGCGGCGCGGATGGCGGCCATGAACCCCGCCGCCCCGGCCCCGATCACGACCACGTCCCAGAACGCGTCGGCCATCGCGTCGCCCATTGGTCCTGCTCACGATCTATGGGGGCGGACAGACGCCGTCCATCCCGTCCGTGGGGCAGGCATCTTGCCTGCCTGAAGTGCCGGCAGGCAAGATGCCTGCCCCACGGACGATCCTTCGTGATTCCTCCTCGTTGGTCATTGATCCGGCTCCGCGACCGGAGTAGACTCGACGATGGGAAAGAGTACGTGCCTTTCTGCGGAGGGCCACGATGACCGGAACCTTGTTCGCGCTCACCGCCGCGGTGCTGCTCGCCGGCGACTCCTCGACCGA
>JACOUH010000430.1 GCA_016177925.1 Planctomycetota bacterium
CACTCCATAAGCTTTCCGAGACTCCTCTGCCTGTGAGGGGGGCCTCCACCTGCTCGACATCCCGCCTGCGCCTTCCGCCCGCCATGCCCCTCATGGTCCGCCGGAGGGTGCGTGTTCCTCAACCGAACTCCCTGGATAGGACATCCGGGAGCCCTTGTGTTGTCACCAAGGATGGCTTCCGAGGATTCCTTTTCAAAGTACACGTGACCGGCCGTGTACGGAGTCGTGAGGGCATGACCAGAGAACAGCTTCAGGCGTTCACGAAGAAAGAGCTGGCAGCGCTGGCCCGCGACAAGGGCATCCGGGGCTGGCATGCCATGCGCAAACAGGAGCTGGTGGATGCCCTCGCCTCCGTCAGCTTCGACAGGCGCAAGAAGGCGGTCGCTCCCCGTCCCCAGACCGCCGCTGCCCGCAACACCACTGCGGAACAGGAAGTGGAGAGCAGCAAGTTCAACATGGGCGTGCCCACCCGTGACCTTGCCGACAAGGCGCCCCGCGACCTGCCCTCCGGTTACGGCAAGGACCGCATCGTCACGATGGTGCGCGACCCGTACTGGCTGCACTGCTACTGGGAGCTGACCCGGCACGCCATTCAGCGTGCCGAGGCTGCCCTCGGTCAGGAATGGCACAGCGCCAAGCCGATCCTCCGCCTGCTCGACGTCAACAGCCACGATACGTCGACTGCCTCCGAGTCGGTGGTGCGCGACATCGAGATCCACGGCGGCTGCAACAACTGGTACCTCGACGTCGGCAATCCGCCGCGTTCCTTCCGCGTCGACATCGGCTACCTGTCTCGGAGCGGCCGTTTTTACGTCCTGGCTCGCTCCAACGTCGTCAGCACGCCGCGGGCCGGCGTCAGCGACGTCCTCGACGAGAACTGGGCCGACATCGATGTCGGCAAGGCCGAGCGGATCTACGCCATGTCCGGCGGTTTCGACCCGACTGCCAGCAGCCTCGAGTTGAAGCAGCTGTTCGAGGAGCGGCTGCGTCGTCCGCTCGGCTCGCCGGCCATCACCAGCTTCGGCTCGGGCGGTTACGTCCTGGGCGGCAAGCAACGCAAGTTTTACTTCCGTCTCGACGCCGAGTTGATCATCTACGGCGAGACTGACCCGTCGGCCCGCGTCACGTTGCAGGGCGAGCCGGTGCAGCTGCGCTCCGACGGCACCTTCACGATGCGCTTCAAGCTGCCGGACGGCCGCCAGATCATCCCGTCGGTCGCCACCTCGCCCGACGGCATCGAGGAGCGCACCATCGTCCTGGCCGTCGAGCGGAACACGAAGCACCTGGAGCCCATGATTCACGACGGCAACGAATAACGGCGATCGGCGTTCGGCTGTCGGCTATCGGCCCCCGCTCAACCGTTTGGCGGTGTCCGATAGCCGATGCCGTTTTGGCCGATAGCCGACAGCCGACAGCCGATAGCCGACATGAACCGCCGCGACTTCCTGCGTCCCCGCCGACTCGCCTCTGCCGCCGGACAGATCCTCGACCTCGCCGACGAACGGACCCGACCCGCGGGCGCTGGGGAAGCGCTCCTGCTGCGCTTCTCGCGACGGGCGATGGCCACCACTTTCGAGGTCGTTGTCCCTTTCGACACGCCTGGCGCGCATGAAGCGGCCAACGCCGCACTGGACGAGATCGACCGCCTCGAGGCGCAGCTGACGGTCTATCGCGACACCAGTGAGGTCAGCCGGCTCAACCAGCTTGCTCCTTACACGAGCCTCGTTGTCGAGGATGAACTCTTCGAGTTACTGGAAACGTCGGCCCGCCTCCACAGGGAGAGCGAGGGGGCGTTCGACGTCACGGCGGGAGCGCTCATCAAGGCGTGGGGCTTCTTCCGCGGGCCGCCCCGTGTGCCGTCCGAGGAGGAGCGGGCCCAGGCGATGGCGCGCGTTGGGATGCAGCACGTTGTTCTCGACCGCGGCGGACGCAGCGTGCGCTATCTGAAGTCGGGGCTGGAGATCAACCTCGGCAGCATCGGCAAGGGCTACGCCCTGGACCGTGTCGCCGCCCTGCTGCGGAACGAGTGGAATTTGACGTCGGCCCTGTTGCACGGGGGACACAGCAGCGTATACGCTATAGGAATGCCCCCCGGTGATCGGGGCCCCTGCGCCAGCTCGGGGCCCTCCCGCGAGAGCGGGTCGGGCTGGTCCGTCGGGCTGCGTCACCCCTGGGACCCCGAGACGAGCCTGGGAATGGTGCGGCTGCGCGACCGTGCCCTGGGGACGTCAGCGGCGACCTACCGGCACCTTGAGCACCAAGGACGCAAGCTCGGCCACCTCCTCGACCCGCGGACCGGCTGGCCTGCGGAGGGAATGGCCAGCGCTTCCGTACTGGCGCCGACGGCCGCCGAGGCCGACGCCCTCGCCACGGCCTTCTACATCAACGGCGTCGACTGGGCCCGCGCTTACTGTGAGGCCCACCCAGAAGTTGGTGCCATCCTGTTGCCTGCTGGAGAGGACGCGACACCCGTGATCCTCGGGCTCGCTTCGCGCGACTTTTCCCCCGGCGAGCGGGGGGCGTGAGCCCCCTGATTCCTGGCGCCATCAGGGGGCTCACGCCCCCCGCTCGCCGGGTCCTGGAGACGAGATGACCCGGCTGACTTGCGTGTTCTTGGTGCTGCTCCGGCTGGCAATCGGCTGGCATTTCCTGTTCGAGGGAGTGGAAAAGCTGAAGTCGGACGCGTGGAGCAGCGAGGCGTACCTGCGCGAGTCGACCGGCCCGCTGGCCCCCGTCTTCCACCGCATCGCTGGCGATGCCGTCGCCGACCGCCTGACGCCGAAGCCCATCCCCGCCGACATCGACACCGGCAAGACCGAGTTGGACGCGTACTTCCCGCCGGCCCTGGAGAAGGAGTGGCAGGCCTGGTACGACCGCTTCGTCAGCCGTTACAAGCTCGACGACAAGCAGAAGGAGGAGGCCCAGAAGCGCTTCCAGCAGCGCAGGGCCCAGGCAGTCCGCTGGATGCTCCGTGGGAAAGTCGCGGTGCCGCCGCTCTCGCCTTACGGCCCGGCGGAGCCGATCGAGAGGACGGTGCCGGAGTGGCTCGAGACGTACCAGGCGAAGCTTGTGGAGGCGGAGCATCTGGAGAACACGGAGCTGCGTAAGAGCAAGGGCAGCGGCTACGAGCGCCAGGTGGCCGACAAGGTGCGCGACCTCAAGGACGAGGCCAACCGTATCCGCGCCGCTCTGCGCCGCGACCTCAACAAGCAGACCAAGGACATGCGCGAGGCGCTGGGCGACCTGCTGACCGACGAGCAGTGGGAGCGCGACGGGCCGCTGTCGACAAGCATGTCGCCGGGGCCGCTCAAGTGGGGCCTGCTCGGCTGGGCCGACTTCCTCGTCGCCTGGGGACTGACAATCATCGGCGCCTTGCTGCTGCTGGGGCTGTTCAGCCGAACCGCCTGCGTCGCCGGGGCGCTGCTGGTGCTGTCGTTCTACCTGGCGATGCCGCCGTGGCCGGGCCTGCCGGAGAACCCGAAGGCCGAGGGCCATTACCTGATCGTCAACAAGAACATCATCGAGATGTTCGCCTTGCTGGTCCTGGCGACGACCGCCAGCGGCAAGTGGCTCGGCCTCGACAGGCTGTTCCGCTTCCTCAACCGGAAGAACTACCGCAAGCCAGGACCGCAACACAAACCCGAAGCGCCAGCGAGGACGGTGTAGGACGGTTTTTCAAACCGTCCGGGCATGAAGCCGGGACGGTTTGAAAAACCGTCCTACACCGACCGCCTGAATTCTGACCTATGACCTCTGAAAGGGGATCGATCAATGGCTCTCGACGTGACCCCTGAAGAAAAAGCCGTGGGGCAGGCCAATTTCGACCGCGTGGCCGGCGAGCTGACGCGCCGCGATTTCATGAAGTCGCTCGCCCTGACCGGGACCGGCCTCGCCGTCCCGGTGACCGCCGCCGTGCTGTTCAACTACGACCCCAAGGTGACGGAGGCCAAACCAGTCAAGGCGGCCCTGATCGGCACCGGCGACGAGGGTGGCGTGCTCATGGGCGAGCACGATCCCAAGTCGGTCCAGATCATCGCCGTCTGCGACATCCGGCCGTCCAACCTCGAGCGCATCTTCAAGGGCGAGCCGAAGGGTCCGCGCAAGGGGCTCAACTTCCACTACGGCCGCGCCGCTACCAAGACCATCAAGCAGTACCGCGACTACAAGGAGATGTTGGCCAGGGAGAAAGACATCGAGATGGTCATCATCGCCCTGCCGCTGCACCTGCACGCGGCGGTGGCAATCGACTGCATGAACGCCGGCAAGCACGTCCTGTGCGAGAAGCTGATGGCCTGGGACATCGCCTCGTGCAAGAAGATGATCAAGGTGGCGGACGAGAAAGACGTCGCCCTGGCGATCGGCCACCAGCGCCACTACAGCACGCTGTACGCCCACGCCCAGGAGGTGATGACCTCCGGGGTCCTCGGCGAGGTCCGCCACATTCGCGCCCTGTGGCACCGCAACAACACGACCCCCCTGGTCGATGACAAGGGCAACGCCCTCCCAGGCGGCTACAAGGACGGCTGGCGGAAGTTCGTCCCCAACGACCCCAAGCCGAAGAAGGAGATCGAGGAGGACCGGAAGGCATTCGAGGCGCTCCTGAAGGCGGAGAAGCAGAAGCCGGAGAAGGAGCGGCGCTACGATTACCTCTACGAGAGCTTCGCCGAGCTGTGCAACTGGCGGCTCTACAAGCGGACGGGCGGCGGACTGATGGCCGAGTTGGGCAGCCACCAGCTCGATGCCTGTAGCATCTTCCTGGGCAAGGTCCACCCGCTCGCCGTCAGCGGTGTCGGCGGCAAGTTCTTCTACACCGACGAGCGCGAGGTCGAGGACCATGTCTTCTGCACCTTCGAGTTCCCGGGCAAGCACTACGACCCGAAGAAGCCGCGCTACAAGGACGGCCGCCCCGTCGACAACGACATCGTCGTGGTGACCTACTCGTCGATCAGTACCAACGACTTCGAGAAGTACGGTGAGTGCGTCATGGGCAGCCAGGCGGCGCTGGTTGTCGAGATGGAGCAGAGCATCCAGCTGTACAAGAGCGCCGACCGCAAAACGGCGGTCGGCGTCACCTCAGTGGCCGACGGCAAGCCGGTGCTGGAGTCGGGCGGCTCGACGCCGGGCGTCGACCGGCCGGCGGCGGTGGCGTCGGGCGCCGCCGGCGGCGTCAGCAAGGGCTACCGCGAGGAGATGAACCACTTCGCGTACTGCGTGCGGATGTGGAACCAGGGCGGCAGCAAGGAAGACCGGCCGAAGTTGCGCTGCCCCGGCCGGGTCGCGATGGCCGACGCCATCATCGCGCTGACGTCCAACCTGGCGATGCAGACGCACCAGCGCATCGAGTTCCAGGACGCCTGGTTCGACGCGGCCTCCGACCGAACGCCCGAGCACGACGTGCAGGAGAAGAAAAACGCCTGAGCCAGCGAATGGCTTCCGCTTGCGGCTTAGAAGCGGTTTCAAAACGTGGGGCAGGCTTCCAGCCTGCCTTGGCCTGGCAGGCTGGAAGCCTGCCCCACGAGGTTTTGAAACCGCTTCTTAGCGTTCGCTTGCCCTGACAGGACAAGTGAACGCTAAGCCGCAAGCGGAAGTCCACCCAACTACCGAACGCCCTCGATGACACAGACCTCGGCGCCCGTCGGCACGATCCGCATTAGTCGGAACCCGGCGACGTTGAACAACTCGCGATACTCCTGCTCCGTCCGCTCCTTGCCGCCGGGAATCACCAGCATCGTCAGGTCGAGCAACTTGCCGAACGACGGCCCATTGCCCGGCGGAATCACGCTCTCGACGACCAGCAGCCGCCCTCCCGCCCCCATAGCCTGGTAGACGTTCTTCAGGATGCGCACCGCCCGCTCGTCGTCCCAATCATGGAGAATGTGGCGCAGCAGATAGGCGTCAGCCCCGCCAGCCACGGAAGTGAAGAAATCTCCCCCGACGACCTCGCAGCGTCCCGCCAGTCCCGCCGCCGTGAGGTTCACCCGCGCCCGCTCTGCCACACCCGGCAGGTCGAACAGCAGGCCGCGCAGGTTGGGGTATCGCTTCAGAACAACGCTCAACAGACTGCCGTTGCCACCGCCGATGTCCGCCAGCACGCCGATGCCGGAGAAGTCGTAAACGTCCAGCATCGCCGCCGTCTCGCGACCGTGAACGCCCGTCATGGCTGCATCAAAGATGCGCGCCTTCTCGGGGTCGCGCGACAGGAAGTCGAAGACGCCCGCGCCGTACAACTTCTCGAAAGCCGGCTTGCCCGTCTGAACGCTGTAAAGCAACTCGCCCCACGCGGAGTAGTGCTCCTCCCCGTTCATGACCGCCATCGCCCACTGCGACCCGACCACGTCGCTGCGCAAGCACTCCGCCAGCGGCGTCAGACCGAAGCGATGGCGGTCGTCCTCGGCGAAGATGCCAACGCTCGCCAGGGCCCGGAGCAGGCGGTGCAGCGACGGGGCGTGTGTGTCCGTGACGCCGGCCAGTTCGTCGATCGTCCGCGGCCCCTCCTTCATGAGATCCGCGAGCTTCAACTTTGCCGCCGCGTAGAGGGCCTGCGAAACCCAGTACCCGGTCAGCATCCTGCTCATCTGCTCCTGCGGCGCTGTCATGTCCCGGTCCTCCACAGTAACGTTATCCTCGACGTGGGGCGGTCAGACCCAAGCCCCAAGCGCCAGCGACGGGACGTCCCCGCGCTGGCGCTTGGGGCTTGGGTCAGCTCGCCCCGCGGTGAG
>JACOUH010000431.1 GCA_016177925.1 Planctomycetota bacterium
CAGGTTCAGTTCGTAGCGCTGGCCCTCGTGCTCGTGATAGACCGTGACGGGGTGCATGCGGATGGTGATGCCGCGCTCGCGCTCGAGGTCCATCGCATCGAGGACCTGGGCGCGGAACTCACGCTGGCTGATCGCCCCGGTCTTGAGCAGGAGCTGGTCCGACAATGTCGACTTGCCGTGGTCGATGTGTGCAATGATCGAAAAATTGCGGATGTAGCGTGTTTCGGTCATCTCTGTTCCGTCGAGGGTCACGACCCTTTCGGGCCCGCCCGCGCGGGCAGCAGGTGTCCAGCGGTCACCGTAGGGCCGATCAATCCACGTCAGTGTACCAGTCGGGCCAACAGGTTACAAATCTACCCACTGTTTAGCCGCGAGCCTCGGGCGAGCGCGACGTCGCGCTCGCCCGAGGCTCGCGGCTAAACGCAGCTTTCCAGGCGGTCGTAACAGCTCAGGATCGCCTCGCGACTAACCGGCCGACCGTGCTCTCGCGTCTCCAAGCGCTCGGCGATCTGAAAGGTATTGAGGATATATTCGACCTCACTTCGGGCCAGGCCATACAGTCGGAAGCACGCGGCGTCGATCTCGCCCCGCAGCTGGCGCCGCCGCGTCTCGTCCCAGGCGAACGGCCTGCCTCTGTGGCCACACTGCCGAGCGAAACCGTTCAGGTCGTGCGAGGTCCACGTCAGGGCCAGCACGCGCTGCACGAACCAGTCCTCGAGCGTCTCCACGGGCGACCACGGACAACCGCGATCGAAGGTTTCCGGCGGTGGGACGGGGAGCTGATTCAGCACGTGAAAGTTCAGGTTGCCGCCGCTCGCCTTCTGACGCAGGACGTAGTCGAGCACGAAGCTGTTGAGCAGCGCCAACAGTAGGCACGCCCGCCGCGCTTCTACTCCCGACACCAGGGGCAGGCCGTTGCTCACCCCCGCCCGCGGCACGATGGATGCGACTAGGCTGCGAGCGTCGGCCACGGCGCTGATTGCGTTGCGGAAGCCAAGGAACCATGTCGCCCCTCCGGCCCGCGCCCGGACTGCCTTCGCCGGCACCCAGTAGCGCGGCAGGACCACGAACTTCGCGTCCGCCAGTTGTTCCGCTGTCGCGGCTCGGGCCGCAGCGTGTGTGCGGAATCGGACTGTCGGATCAACGTCCGCGAAGGTCGCTGCCCGGTGGTTGAACGGACGTACGAACTTCGCCTCATACAGCGGCAGGTAGCGCTCCGGGCCGCGGCGGAAGACGTTGCCTTCCAACCGCCAGCTGTCTTCCTGCAGTGATTCCAGGCTGCGGAAGAGGCCGGCGTCGTTCGTCATATGGAACATCGTCCCCAGTCGCACGCCCCACGGGTTGGAGGGACACGTCCCCTGTCGCACCAGGACAGGGAAATGTTCGTGGAGGCGAGCGACGAGATCAGCATCGCGGGCGCTGCTGAAGGGTGGACAGTGCCGCGTGTTGGGACTGAGCCGTGCGACCCGGGCGGCCGACAGGCGATAGGTGCGGCCCGGCTCCGCGAGCTGTCCCGGTTCCGTCAACTGGGCCGCGGCGGTGAATTCCGCGCAGCGCCGGCCGGACAGCGTCAGCAGGCAGAACTTGACGTTGCCCTGAACCCCGGGGAACAGCCGGCCGCGGTTGTGGAAGTCGTACAGGCTGACGAGCGCGCCGACTTCCAGAAGATCATAAAAGAGGTCCTTCATGGTGTCATCGGTTGCAAGACCCGTTGGCACGACCAGGCCGGCGCGGCCGTTCGGCTTCAGAAGCAGCCGCGCCGTCTCGACGAAGGGACCGTAGGTGTTGACGTCGCCGCGGCCAGACAGGGGAAAGCGGCCCGAGCGCAGGAGGAAGCGCGCCTCGGCGTCGGCCCGGCGACGCGCTTCCTCGAAGGCGGCGTGCAGGGCGGGGCGTTCTCTCTTCAGTGACTCGACCAGGCGGCGGCGCGTAGCCGCGTCGGGGGCGGCGGCGATGGCGGGACAGCGGGCGGCGAACCACTCGCGCTGTTGCAGCTTGAGGCGCTCCCAGGGCGGATTGCCCAGCACGACGTCGAAGCCGCCCCCTCCACCAAAGACGTCGGGGAACTCGCGTTGCCAGTGGAAGAAGCGGTGTCGCGCACGCAGCCGGTCGACCTCGTCCTGTGACAAGTCCCCGCTGGCGAGAATCGACGCGGTCCAGACATCGGGGTCGCGCCCGCTGGCCAGCGCGGGGATCGCGCCGATCAAACTGTTACCGCAATGGATATGCCCACCAAGAGAGGCGAGGCTGCGGCCCGGATCTTCGCACTCCAGCCAGAGAGCGACTTTGCACAACTCCACGGCCAGAGGGTCGCTGTCGACGCCGTAGAGGCAGCGGTCGACGACCTCGCGCAGGGCTTCAAGGTAGCCGTGCCCCCCGCTCGCCATGCCGGGCAGCGCGGCGAGGCGGGACGCCACGCGCCGCGCCGCTGCCACGAGGAAATGACCACTGCCGCACGCCGGGTCGCAGACGCGCAGCGACAGCAGCGCGGTCTCCGGGTCGGGGTGTGAGAGCGCCTCGTCGAGCACCGGCTCCAGCGCCGAGTCCAGCAGGCAATCGACAAGGGCCGGCGGGGTGTAGTAACTGCCCGTCGTCTTGCGCCGGTGCCCCGCCGCACTGACGAGGCCGAACGTCCGCGTCGCCACGTCGACGACGGGGTGCAGTTCCAGGAGGTGCGCGTAGATTTCGCCCCACTCCGGGGGTTCTGCCGCAACCTTGTCCAGGCCGGTCAAGTCGACCGTGCAGCCCTCGAGGTCAGGCAGGGCGTCCGGTTCCACATCGCCGGCACGGGCGAGGAAGAGACGTCGGAAGAACAGGGCCAGGAGCTGTGGATAAAAGCGATCTCCGGGAACGGGCTCGGCGGCCAGCCGCTCGCGCAGGGCACCGTTCGCCGGGTGCGCCAGCAGTGTCCGGCCGAGCGCCAGCACGACGCGCACCACTCGGGTGAAAGGGACACGGGCCACGGTCCTCAGTTCCTCAACAGCCGGCTGAACAGGACCAGGCCGGCGAGCGCGACGACACCGTCTGCTATCCAGACAGTCGCCATTGTGGCGAACCTGCCGTCCTTGGCCATGCCGGTGCCGCACAGCATTAGCGGATAGTAGAGGAACACGATCGGCAAAAAGCAGGTGATGAACGACGACAGGTAGTCGCTGCGGCCAAACCAGATGCCGACCGGACAGCCGACCAGCACGAAGAACAGGCAGCCCAACGACAGGGCCGGCCGCATGTGCAACTCGGCCTGCATCGCCAGGATCTGGAGGCGCTTGTCCTTGAGCTTGTGCTCCAGGTTGGCAATGGGGGCGGGCTCGACTGTGCTGTCCTTGCCCCCCAACTGAGACCGGCACGTTTTCAGCTCGTTCTCGAGGTCCTGCTGTTCCTCCCGCAGTTCGTCGAGGCGCTCGAAGATCTGCTCCCAGGTCAGGTCGCGGGCGCGATGGTGCTGACTGAAGAAATCGTCGGGCAGTTCCACCTCCCAGTCGCGCTGCTGGAAGTAGGCGTGCGTCTCATTCTTGCTCCAGGCCTCGCCGCGGTACATGCGGACCAGCAGAATCCGTTTCTTCATGTCGACGCGCAACTCGGCCTCCTGGGCCTGGGCGACGACGTCGGTCTCGCCGTGGCCATCGCGGTGCTTGAACGTCGGGGAGATCAGCCGCCGTCCCTGCACACCCTTGACGAACATCGAGTAATCGAACTGCGGATGCGTGACCTGGCCATGTTTCTTCAAGAGGGCGTAGAGCAGTTCCTCGACGTCCGCGAGAAACATGGAGCGCATCAGGTGGTGCGTGTAGGGAATGACGCGGTAGTACAGCCCCATGGTGCCGGCGGTGGTCAGCAGGCCGATCAGGATCGCCGGCCCGACGACTTTCGTCAGGCTGATGCCGCTGGCGCGGATGGCGAGGATCTCGTTATCGGCGGACAGCCGGCCGTAAACGATACAGGTGGCGAATAACGTCGTCGCGGGGATCGTGTACGGCAGCGTGCTGGGGATCAAGAGCGGGATGACCGCGACGATTTGCGCCGGGTTGAGGCCCTGCTGCGACGCCTCGGCCACGATGCCCGCCATGAGCAGGATGCCCGTGATCGCAATCAGGCACAGCACGAAGACCTTCACCAGCTCCCAGAAGATCATCCGGTTCAGGATGCAGCCAAACACGCCGGCCTCCCTTGCGATGAATGATGAATGATGAACGATGAATGACGAATAGAATAAAGATTCTTCTTGTCTTCTATTCATCATTCATCGTTCGTCATTCATCATTTCCGGTTCCAGACGCGCTTCAGCGGGTCGGTCACGATCGGCACCAGCTCCTTCTCGAAGCGCACGGCGCCGATCGTGCCGCGCACCTTGATCCGCAAGAGCTGGTTGCTGATCTCGCGCGACAGGTCGTTGATGCCCGGCGGCAAGAGCTGGGCGATGCGACCCCAGTCGGCGTTCAGGTCCAGGTTCAGATCGCTGCCGTCGAGCTTCACCGTCCCCTGGCCGCGCACGCTCACGGCATTGCCGATCAGGTCGAGCTGGTTGATCTGGACGCGGTCGCCCTCGATGGCAAATACCGCCCGGGCCTGCTCGAAGGCGGTGCGGTCCGGCAGACGCAGGCCCAGCCACTTGAGCAGGTCGAGCAGCAACGGCAGGCGGTACATCTTGCCGTTGGGGACGTCCACGACGCCGTTGCCTTTCAGTCCGCTCAGGTCTCCCTCGCCGGTGAGATGGAGGCCCGCGGTCGCCAGTCCGCTCAGCTCCGCCTTGCTGCCGAGGTTGCGCTGGCCGAACTGCTCCAGATGCACCTGCGACGCCCGCACCAGTAGCTCGTAGCGGAAGATCGAGCCGAACTCGACGCGCGCTTCGCCGCCGAGCGTTCCACCATACAGTTCGGCGCTCACCCCCGGCAGGCGAAGGATGTCGGGCGAGTTCTTCCAGACGACCAGCGGCACGCGCACTTGCCGCAGCGGCTGATTGAGGACTGTCGCCCGCTCGAGGTAAGCGTTGCCGATCACGTCCTCCAGTTGCTCGCCGTTGTACAGGCCCTCGAGGCTGACTTCCCCTGTCACGCCGGTCCAGTCGATGCCGGTCTGGAAGGAGGCGTCGTGCAGTTTGGCCACGCCGCGCCAGTAAAGGATCGGCCGTATACTCTCCGGCGACTGCTTGACGACCAACTGCTGGGCGTCGATGTCGAGAGGCTGGCGGAACTGCAAGCTCTCCACGGCCCGGCTGATGCCAATCGGCAGCGCCCGCCGCAGGTCTGCGTCGGCCGCCAGGGCCGACGCCTGGACGCGGTCGAGCCGTGCCCAGAATCCCCCCTCGCGCGGGAACAGGATGGTGCCCTGCCCGATGCGAAGGACGGTGCTGCCGTGGCGGGCGTGGAAGTCGGCCAGCCAGGCGCTGGAGCGGGCGTAGCGGACTGTTGCCGAGACGTCATCAAGCAGGTAGGGGAAGAACTTCGGCTTCATGCGACAGCCGCTCACCTGGACCGTCACGTCGATGTCCTGCGGATGGTTGGGCAGGTCATCGATGTGGGCAGCAAAGCTCATACGGCCGTCGAGGCGGAAGGTGTCCCACGCCGCGGCGAGTCCCTCGCGGTCTGGTGCCAGCGCCGCCCGGAACTGCTCGTCGAGCGGCACATCCTGCCCCTCAATCGTCAGGCTAACGCGATCACGGCGTGGTTGCGCCGCGGCACGGACGATTCCCCCCCCGGCGGCCTGCCGGCCTGCCGCCAGGCCGCCGGCTGGCAGTGGCGGAAGGGGCTCACTCTTGCCGGAAGCGCGGATGACGCCCTCACCGTGATGGCCGACGAAGTCCAGGAATTTCCAGCGGTCGGGTCGGACGTCGAGCGTGACCTTGACGTCACGGAGCGGCAGGGGAAAGATCCGGTAGCAGACGGTGCCGTCGTGCAGGTGGATGAGGAAGCGGTTATCGAAGTCATCCTTGCCGCGCGGCCGCCGGATGAAGACGCGGAAGTCGACTCGACCCGTTGGGCGGAAGTTCCCGGCGACGTGACGGGGTGCCTCGGGAAGCGCGGCCAGCAGCGTCTCGTCGAGCGGCAGGTCATTGCCCCACAGGTCGAGGTTGAGGTCATGGGGGCCCTGGTCGCTGCCGATCTCACCCTTGAGGAAGATGGGCTTTCCCCCCGCCTCCCCACTCAGGTCAACCTTGACCAGGCTCTCCACCGGGCGCTCCGCGCTGGACGTGGGCGGCGGCGTGGTCGTCGCGACTGTGATCGCACCACGGACTTTCTGGACCGGGTACGGGAACGGCGCGTAGAGCGCCTTCATGTCCTCCGCTTCCAGGGCCCACGCCGTTTGTTTCTCTCTGGAGCCGACGCGGTTGAAGACGAGCCGGACGGTCATGGGGCCAGATGGGTGGTACTCCTTCTGGTATGTCTGCAGTTCCGGCGGCAGGCGCTCGAACAGCTCCGGCGTGACAGGGACGTGCCGGGCAGTCAGGTCCAGCGTGCGGGCCGCCTCGGTCCAGGGCGTGCCGGCCGGTGGCGGGGCGAGGTCACGGGCGGTCAGGTCAAGGCGGACGGGACCGGCATTGGCGTGTAACTCGGCGTGGGGGATGTTGCCGTCGGTGCATTGGAACGAGCCGTGCAACCGTTCGAGCGGCCAGGGTAGCTGGGCGTGATTGAAGCTGCCCTGTTCGAGTTTGCCCTGCACGGTGTAACGGAACGGCGGGCTGAGGTGCGGGTTCCAGGTGAGGGTTGCCCGGAGGTTGCCCTTGCCGGCAAGTTGGCGGGCGTGGACGGCGGCGGTGGGGCAATAGCCGGCGAGGCGCTGCACGAGGTCCGGCCCGATGTCGATGGCCGGCAGGTCGACGGTCAACGTGGCGCCGCCGCCCCGCTGCCAGCGCCCGTGCAACCGCACCGGCCCGGCCACGTCGCACGACCCGCTGCCCTCGAAGGTCACGACCGGCAGCGGGTCGTTGACCATCGAGAGATGGAGGTTCTTGATCTCGATGGGAGGCGTTCCGGGAGCGGCCTGGCGATCCTCGATGACGAGGGTGCCCTGCTTGACGACGAGGGTGGGCATCTGCTCCCCGGTTTCTCCCTCCTTGAAGAGGCCGGCGAGGTTCCAACGGCCGTCGCGGGTGCGCACGGCTCGTAGACGCAGCCGGTAGATCTCCACCTTGCGGATTGACCGTTTCCCCTGGAGCAGGTGTTCCTTGTCGAGGGAGAGGATGGCGGAAGGGACGTAGAGGAAGTCGCTTTTGTCGAGGTCATCGCGGCGCGACAGGCGCAACTCCTGGACGGCGATGCCGCCGAAGAGTCGCAGGCGGGCCGAGTCGAGGCTGGCGTGGACACCGACGAGGTCGGACTCGAGGCGGGCAAGGACCTGGCGGCGGACGGCCTCGGGGTTGGTCAAATACTGATAAAGCGCCCCGGCGAGGGTCAGGCCCCCGAAGGCGAAGAAGACCAGGCCGCGAACTACCCATTTGCGCCAGACCATGCGCCACCTGCTCGCGAACAGCCGTTTGACCTCCGCCAAGCGGGCGGGATAGTACGGTATCCCCCGTAGGCGGTCAACGTGAACAGGCTGCCCACTCGCTTATGGCGAGCGGGGGGTGTAAACCCCCCGGTAACTTGTGGCGAGCGGGGGGTGTAAACCCGCCGGTGAGTTACCGGGGGGTTTACACCCCCCGCTCGCCAAAGCGACTCCTATACTGACTTTTTTCGCAGACCTCCGTGGGGCAGGCATCTTGTCTGCCTTGACTGGGCAGCCTGGAAGCCTGCCCCACGGAGGTCAAGAAAGGAGACGACCTTGTTTGCCACGCTCCGACTCTGCACCCTCTCCCTGGTGATTTCCCTGGTCCTCGCCGGTTCCGCAACAGCAGCCGGGCCGGCGAAGTCGGTCTTCAAGGCCGGCTTCGCTGAGCGCGACATCACGCCCGACATCGGCTCCGAGGCGCCGGGCGGCTACGGCAAGGCGTATCACCGCACGGTGCATGACCCGTGCAAGGTCCGGGCCGCCGTCTTCGATGACGGGAAACACTGCGTCGCGCTCGTCGGCCTCGATGCCCTGTCGATCCATCGTCAGACGGTCCTCCATGTGCGCAAGGTGATCGCCAAGAAGACAAGCCTGGCCGAGTCGGCGATTTTGCTCGGGGCATCGCACTCGCACTCGTCGGGACCGATGTCCGGCGTCATGCCCGCTGAGTACGACCACGCCTCGAAGCTCGTCCAACGGCTTGCCTATCGGCAATCGACCTGCGCGGATGCGAAATACTTGGAAAAGGTCGAGAAGGCGATCATCGATGCCGTCTGTGCAGCGCACGACGGCCGCGTCGATGCCCGGGCAGGCATCGGCCGCGGCATCGAACGGACGGTCGCTTTCAACCGCCGCTTCAAAATGCGCGACGGTTGGACCATCACGCACCCCGGCCAGGGTAACCCCGACATCGTCGAGCCGGCCGGGCCGACCGACCCCGAGGTCGGCGTGATCGGCGTCGGCGACGAGAAACAGAAACTCCTCGGCTGCGTAGTCAACTTTGCCTGCCACGCCACCACCAGCCCCGGCGGCATCTCTGCCAACTACATCTACTACCTCGAAAAGGTGATTCAGGGCACTTACGGCAAGGACGCGGTCGTCGTCTTCCTCAACGGTGCCTCCGGCGACATCACCCAGGTGGACAACCGGAGCCCGTACAAGTACCCCGAGGCCGAGCGCTGGGCCCGCCTCGTCGGCGGCAAGGTGGGGGCCGAGGTGGTGAAGGTGCTGCTGACGATGGAGCCCGGCCCACTGGTCCCCGTCGAGGCACGGACAAAGGTGTTCGAGGTGAAGCGCCGTGTCCCCGACCCGGAGCGGGTCAAGAAGTCCCTGGAGATGGTGCAGAAGGACCCGGCCAAGGTCGGCTCGACGGAGTGGACCTTCGCCAAGGAGATCGTCCTGCTCGACGCGCTGCTGAAGAAGGAGCCGGCCGTTGCGGTCGAAGTGCAGGCGGTCCAGGTCGGGCCGGCGGTCTTCCTGACGACGCCGGCGGAGTACTTCTGCCGGTTCGGCCTGGAGCAGAAGAAACGTAGCGGCTTCCCGTTCACATTCCCCGTGTCGCTGGCCAACGGCTGCGTCGGCTATGTGCCGACCGAGGACGCGTTCGGTCCGGGCGGCGGCGGCTACGAAACGCGGCTGACGAGCTACAGCAACCTCGAGGTCACCGCCGGCAATCGGATGCGTGACGCCGGCCTGGAGCTGGTGAAGGGACTGAAACCGGGGCCCGTGCCGGTGGCGGCGAAACCACTGCCGTTCAGCGGGCAGCCGTGGACATACGGCAACGTCCGCCCCGAGGTGAAGTGACGTTGCGGGTGGACCGGGCAGCGCGGCGGGGTTAGAATTAGTTGAACGCTGCGAGTTCTCTGTGTGGGGTAAGTTTGTAACTTGCCCGGCCATCTTCGGACAGGCAAGTTACAAACTTGCCCCACGCGAGAGATCCTTATGGTTTTTTGGGGGGCAGTTTCATGTTTCGTTTGAACCTCGATCGGGCGCCGCGCCGCTACTGCGATGGGCTGAGCCGGCGCAGCTTCCTGCAACTCGGCGTCGCCGGCATGGCGAGCGTCGGTCTGCCGCAGCTGCTCCGTGCGAAGGAGCAGTCGGCGGAGGCGTTGGGATCGAAGAAGAACACCTCGGTGATCCTGATCTGGCTGGACGGCGGGCCCGGTCACATGGACCTGTACGACATGAAGCCCGACGCGCCGGCGGAGTATCGCGGCCTCTGGAAGCCGATCAAGACGCGCGTGCCCGGCTTCGATGTCACCGAGCTGTTCCCGAAGCAGGCGCGGATCACCGACAAGTTCTCGATGGTCCGCTCGCTGCACCACGACACGGGCGATCACTTCGCCGGCGGCCATCGCATGCTGACGGCCAAGGACATGGGCGTCAGCGGGGCCAACAACGAGGGCAAGTTCCCTGGTATCGGTGCCATCGTGACGCGCGAGCTGGGCGCCCGCCGTCGCGGCATGCCAGCCTACATCGCGGTTCCCTATGCCAGCAGCATCGGCCTGACTCCCGGCTACTTCGGCGGGCACATGCTCGGCACCCAGCACAATCCCTTCGCTCCTGGCGGCGACCCCAATGCCGCGAACTACAGCGTGCAGAACCTGAACCTTGCCCAGGGCCTGAGCATCGATCGGCTGGGGGACCGCCGCTCGTTGGTCAAGCACTTCGACACGACGCGGCGTCAACTCGACGGCCTGGCCGAGTCGAAGGCGATGGACAAGTTCGCGCGCGAGGCCTACGAGTTTGTCAGCGGCCCGATCGCTCGCAAGGCGTTCGACATCAACACGGAGGACCCGCGGCTGCGCGATCAGTACGGTCGCCATAGCTGGGGCCAGAGCACGCTGCTGGCGCGTCGTCTCGTCGAGGCCGGCGCCACCTTCGTGACCGTGCTGTATGCCGGCTGGGACCACCACTGGGACCTGAAGGCAGGGATGCAGAACTACCTGCCGATGGTCGACAGCGCCGTCTCGGCACTGTTCCGCGACCTGGACGAGCGTGGCCTGCTGGAGACGACGCTGGTAGTGCTGTGCGGCGAGTTCAGCCGGACGCCGAAGATGAACGACGGCGGCAATGGCGGGGCGCCGATGAGCATGGGTACTCCCGGCCGCGATCACTGGGGCAACTCGATGTTCTGCCTGCTGGGCGGCGGCGGCGTCAAGGGCGGTCAGATCATCGGCTCCACCGACCGGCTCGGCCAGCGGCCGCACACCCGTGCGGTCACGCCGTCTAATATCCATGCCACGATCTACCACGTCCTTGGGATCGACCCGAAACTGCACCTGCTCGACCCGAGCGGCCGGCCGACGCCGGTGCTTGATGATCCCACGGCGATTGCGGAATTGCTGTAGGTTTCTTCGTAGTACACGCGGCCTCGCGTGTGGCGTTATCGCCGCACGCGAGGCTGCACGC
>JACOUH010000432.1 GCA_016177925.1 Planctomycetota bacterium
CCGCTGGCGCTGGGAAGGGGTCTCCTTGCGAAATGTCTTGCATGCGGGGACATCATTCGGGCGCCAGTATGCCCCCGGCGATCTGGTGGGGCCAGCCCGTCACTTCGTACAGCGTGAGCTGGCCGCCCTGATGGCCGGCCAGCGATGGACTACCACGCTGGCCTGGGACTTCGAGAGGCGCCGGCCCGCCCTGACCGCCAAGCCGTCCGACCTGTTCGGCGTCATCCTCTTGCAAGCCGCTATCGAAGTAGACCGCGGTCACGGCCTGCGCCGCTGCCAGGCCTGCCGGCGCTGGTTTCGACCGCGGCATCGCGCGGACCAGGCGACCTGTTCGGACACCTGCCGCACGCGGGTTTACCGCGCCCGTCAGGGGCAAGCCCGACAGTTGCACGCCCAGGGCAAGGGGGTCAGGGAGATTGCGGCGGAACTGGAGTCGGACCTCAAGACCGTGAGGAAGTGGATCGGCAGAGAGAAGGACAAAGGAAAGGGGAAGGGATCATGACACGAGCGCAATCGCAGGACCAGCAGCCGAAGAAGCGCGAGCGAAAGCGCCGCGGCCGCGGCGAGGGCAGTATCTACTTCGATCAGTCCGCCGGCCGCTGGTGCGCCACGGTCAGCCGCGGCGTCGACGCCAGGGGCAAGCGCCGCCGCAAGAAGGTCACGGGCGCGACCAAGAAGGAAGTGCAGGACGAGCTGGGCAAGCTCCAGCAGCACCAGCCTCTTGCCGACACGAGCAAGTTGAAGGTGAGCGAGTTCTTGACGTCCTGGCTCTCAACCTGCGAGCAGAAGATGTCAACCCGCGGCTACGAACGCCGCGAGGGGCTGGTCCGCCTCCACCTTCAACCTCACCTCGGACACCTTCGCCTGGCTCACTTCGCCAAGCTCCACGTCCAGCAGTTCCATGCCGACCTGTTCAAGGCGGGCGTGCCCTCGGCCACGCGCAAGGACGCGGCCGCCGTCCTGGTGACCGCCCTCAACCACGCCGTCGAGATGGACCTGATTTCCTTCAACCCCGCCACCGGGGTCAAGCGTCCTCGCCACATCGGCCAGGAGATGAAGGTCTACGACGAGATGCAGGTCCGGCAACTCCTGGAGGCTGCCCGCGCCGGGCGCTGGTACGCCCTCTTCGCCCTGGTCCTCGGCTCGGGGATGCGGCAGGGCGAGTTGCTGGCGCTCGAGTGGCGGGACGTCGACTTCGACGGAGCGACCGTCTCAGTGCGCCGCTCCGTCTCCTTCACCAGAGCAGGCCCCATGCTGAAGGAGCCGAAGTCTGCGGCGGGCCGGCGCACCATCACGCTGCCGCCCTTCGTCATGGAGGCGCTGGACCAGCACCGCAAGCGGATGCTCGCCAAGGGGTTCATCGACCGCCCCGTCTTCTGCAGCGGCGCGGGGTCTTTCCTCTTCCCCCAGACTCTCCGCCAGTGGATCTTCACGCCCCTTCTCGAGAAGGCCGGCCTGCCGAAGGTTCGGTTCCACGACCTGCGGCACACGCACGCCTCAACCCTCTTGTCGAAGGGTTACTCCATCCGCGCCATCTCCGCACGCCTGGGGCACTCCAAGGTCGAGATGACCCTGCGCGTCTACAGCCATCTGCTCCCCAACGATGACGCCACCCTCGCCAAGGGGCTCCAGGCCCTCTATGGTTGAGATTGGCTCCTGTTAGGCTCCCGGCAGGCCCTTCCGGGAGGCCCGGCGGCCAGCTTCCCGGCCGCCGGAAGTGACTTCAGAGAAAGGCTTTGCGTCACCGGAAGCGCTGTCCAGATTCGCACAGCGCTGCTCACCCGCAGGCAGTGAGCAGCGCCTCGGTGTGGCCGACCTCAGCAAGGTCGGCCACACCGAGGTGCTGCTTTCGGCAAAAGCGCCTACCGTCTTCCTCGCTCACCGATCCTTTTTCTCCGCCAAGTGTTTCTCGAACCAGTTGAGCGTGGCGGGCAAGACGACTCCCAGATTCTGCTTCGGACTGAACCCGTGCGCCGCGCCCACGATGACCACCAACTTGGAGACCACCTTGTACTTTTCCAGCGCGGCCATCATCTTGCGGCTATGCTCGATCGGCACCAGTTCGTCCTTGTCGCCATGAATCAGGAGTGTCGGGGCGGTCTTCGCGGTCACGTGCAGCACGGGCGAATAATCCGGCTCCTTCTTGGAGTCGAAGGTCAGAGGCGGCTTCAGAGCAGGGATTCGCTTGATCGCCTCGGGCGGGTTGGTCGTCCAGTCGCGGAGGTCGGTCGGAGGAAAGAGGGCGACAACTGCGGCGACGCGACTGCTCGCCTTGAGCACCTCATCCTTCGATTTAGGATCGCCGTTGTCCCCAGTGGTGCCAAGCAAGAGCGACAGGTGTCCGCCGGCACTACCGCCGAAAACTCCCAGCCGCTCTGGATTGACGCCGAAGTCCTTCGCCTTCAGGCGGATGAACCGCACGCTGCGGCGCACGTCCGCGGTGGCGTCCGGAACGGCATACCGCGGGGCGCTGCCGTGGCGCACGATGAACAGGGTGAAGCCCTTGTCGAGATAGGGCTTGCCTCTGTCGAGCCAGCCCTTGGCGTCCACCCAGTTGGAATACCATCCTCCGCTCTGAATCAACAGGACGCCGGCGCCGTTGGGCTTGGCCGGCCGGATCACGTCCAGCGTCAGGGCCATGCCGTCCTTGTGGCCGTAGACCTGGTCGGCCAGGATGCGCGGCTCTTCGCCGGCTCGCCCAGCCGAGGGAACGCACAGCAGCAGAGAGAAAAACACCAGCAAGCGTCTCATTTGATCGCACCTCCACCAGGGTCAGAAGCCACCCGATTGTTGTACAGTCGGCGTGCGGCGGGTCAGTGCCTTCGGGAGTCGAGGTCGACGCGGATCTCGCGCAGGAACGCTGCCGCCTGCTCCGGCGGCACCGGGTTGATGTAGAAGCCCGTCCCCCACTCGAAGCCCGCGACCCGCGTCAGACGCGGAATGATCTCCATGTGCCAGTGATAATGAGGCAATAACTGCGTGTCGAACGGCGACGTGTGGATGATGTAGTTGTATGCCGGCGCGTCGAGCCCCGTCTCCAGTTTCAAGAGCAGCGTCTTGAGGACGGTGCCCAGTTCGTCGACCTCGTTCTTCTGGATGTTCTCATAGTGGCTGGAGTGGTTTTTCGGCAGCACCCACATCTCGAAGGGGAAGCGGCTGGCGTACGGCGCGAAGCTGACGAAGTTCGGCGTGTCGAGGATGATCCGCTTCTCGGTCGACAGTTCCTGATGCACCATGTCGCAGTAGATGCAGCGGCCGCGGTAGTTGAAGAACTCCAGCGAACCCAACATCTCTTCCCAGACGTTAATCGGTACGATCGGCGTTACGATGAGCTGCGAGTGCGTGTGCTCGATCGAGGCCCCGGCGGCGGCACCGACGTTCTTGAAGACCATGCCGTAGACCAGGCGCGGGTCCTTCTTCAGGTCGACCAGACGGTCGTGGTAGACCCAGAGTACCTCGCGGATATTTTCCTCCGACAGGTTGGCCATCGTCGTCTCGTGGAAGGGACACTCGACGATGACCTCGTGCGCGCCGATGCCGTTCATCTTGTCGTAGATGCCCTCGCCGCGCTTCTGCAGATCGCCCTCGATTTGCAGGGCCGGATACTTGTTCGGCACGACGCGGACGCGCCAGCCGCGCTCGTTGGGATGCGTGTTGCGGTCGCGGTAGGCGAGGATTTCCTGGGGCGTGTCGGACTCGCTGCCTTCGCAGAACGGGCAGGCGCCTTCTTCGCCGGAGGGGATCTCCGCGCGGATGGGCAGGGGCCTCTTGGCACGGTCCGTCGCGATGATAACCCAGCGACCCACGATCGGGTCTTTACGCAACTCCGGCATCGGCAGGCTCCGCAGGTATCGATCGGAAAAGGCCTGGAACGAAGGGTTCATCGGATATTGAGTCGATCGCGGGTCGCAGCAGGTTCGCCGCTTGCGGCTTCACGTTTGCTGCGTCCTGTCAGGACAAGCGAACGTGAAGCCGCAAGCGGAAGACAGACCGCCTACTAGCCCACCACCAACCGGGCGTACAGCTGTTCGTACTCGGCAGCGCTGCGATCCCACGACCAGTCTTGCCGCATCCCGTTCCGCATCAGGTGCAGCCAGTCGTCGGGACGTTCGCGGTACAACGCGACGGCACGCCCGACGGCATCGCGGAACGCGCCCGGCCAGGGCGGGTCGAAGCGAAAGCCCGTGGCCGTCCCTGCCGCCAGCGTCGCCGGCGTGCAGTCAGTGACCGTGTCGGCGAGCCCGCCCGTCGTGCGGACCACGGGCACCGTCCCATACCTCATACTATACAACTGGTTGAGCCCTGACGGCTCGAACACGCTCGGCATCAGGAACGCGTCCGCCCCTGCCTCGATCAGGTGCGCCAGCGGTTCGTCGAAGCCGAGTGTCAGGCACATCCGATCGGGGTGGCGGTTGCGCAAGTCCTCCAGCAGGCGATGCCAATACGGATCGCCCTCGCCGAGCACGACGAGCTGACAGCCCCACTCGAGGAAAGCCGGCGCGGCCTGCGTTAGCAGGCCGATGCCTTTCTGCTCGACCAACCGCGCCACTATGCCCAGTAGCGGGGCCCGCTCGTCCACGGGTAGGCCGCAGCGGCGCTGCAACTCCGCCTTGCACAGCGGCTTGCCCGGTGTGATGGCATCGATGCTGTAGTGGGCCGGCAGGTGTGGGTCGGTCGCCGGGTCCCAGCGCGCGTAGTCGACGCCGTTGACGATGCCGAACAGCCGGTCGCGCCGCTCCGACAGGGCGCCGTGCAGGCCCTCGCCGAAGTACGGCGTCTGGATCTCGCGCGCGTAGGTCGGGCTGACCGTGCTGATCCTGTTGGCGAAAACGATGCCGCCCTTGAGGAAGTTCAGCCTGTCAAAGGACTCCAGCTGCAAGTAGTTGAACAGCCGCCAGTCCAGGCCGGTCAGCGCCATGTCGCCAGGAAGGAACCGCCCCTGGTAGAGGATGTTGTGGATCGTGAAAAGCGTGTGGACGTGCAAGTACTTCTCGCGCAGGGTGGCGTCCGGATGGCGGCGGTAGACTTCCTCGAGGTAGACGGGGACGAGACCCGTCTGCCAGTCGTTGGCGTGGAGGACGTCGGGCCAGAAGTCGAGCAGGCGGAGCGCTTCAAGGACAGCACGGCAGAAGAAGACGAAGCGGGCGCAGTTGTCGGGGTAGTCGCGTTTATGGCCGTCCGTGGCGGTGAACTGATACAGGCCCAGGCCGAGGCTGCGGTCGTCGCGGTCGAAGAACTCGGGCTGCTCGACGAAGTAGACCGGCACCTCGGAGCGCGGCAGCGTCGCTCGCCACAGCCGGCCCTCCCAGGTGCGGTCGCCGACGGGGATGAACAGCCGATGTTCCGTCGGGGTGACGGGGACAGGGCCGGTACGGGCGCAGCGATAGAGCGGCAGGATGACGGCACAGGAGTGACCGCGGCGGGTCAGCGCCCGCGGCAGCGAGCCGGCAACGTCGGCGAGCCCGCCGGTCTTGGCGAAGCCAACGGCCTCTGATGCCGCCAGCAGGATCTTCAGGGGTCGCGCTGCCACGCCGGCCGTCACATCAGCCCGAGGTTGAACAGGTCGTTGACCGACCGCCACACCCACCACGACAGCGGGCGCTTGCGGCAGTGGATCTTGACCTTGGCGCGAACGCCGGGGTGCATGTCGACGTCCGGCTCGACCAGTTCGATGGCGACGAGATACTGCTGCGTCTGCGGGATGAGTTGCTCGGGACGCGTGCCCGGCTTGACCGCCACCGGGCCGCCCGTCTTGTTGGACAGGAGCGGCGGAATGGTTCCCGCCTCCGACTGCGGCAGGGTCGTCAGCCGGCCGCGCCACGCCTGCCGGCCCATGCCATGCACGCGGATGCTGACCGGCAGGAGCGACTCGCTCTGGCCGGGGGCGCGCATGTCCTGCTGGAGCAGGTTGTAGTTCGCCGGCGTCACCGGGATCAGCACTCGCAGCCGGCGCCCCCCCTGGGGCGGGTCGTCGGCCGCGCCGATCTTGCACAACGACTGCTTCTTGTCCCAGCGCTTACCCACGTCGTCGATGCTCGGCGGCGACATGATGATGCCCGTGCGCGGCGCCTTCACCTCCCCGAAGCGTCTGAGGAGGTCGCTGAAGACCTGGTAGTTCTCCACGGCCCGGCCGAGTTCCTGCTCGGTCCGCTTGATCTCCTCCTCGTTCCGCGGGCTCGCTTGCTCGAGCCGGGTTTTCTTTTCCCGGCTGGCGTTCGCTTCCTGCTCGGCGGTGGCAATGTTGCGCTCGTACTCCCGGTTGGTGAACTTCGCCAGGACGTCGCCCTTGTTGACGCGCTGGCCGTCCTTGATGTACAGCGCCGTGAGCACGGCGTGGTCGTTGTTGTCGGCGAGCGGGACGGGGACGGGGGCCCACGACTCCGGCTCCAATTCGACGATGCCCTCGGCCGTGACACGGCTGACCGGCAGGGGGATGATGAAGGCGGCCAGGATCAGCGCCGCGAAGATCGAGCAGGTGACGGTCACGCGTATCGGCTTCATGTCGGGCAACCTCCCGCGCTTGTGAATGTTCTTGCCCAGCCGGTACAGCGGCCAGCCGACCATCGAGCCCAGCGCCGCCAGCGCCAGCATGCCACTGAGCACGCCCAGCTTGTAGGGCTTCAGCCAGTTGTAAAGGAAGTAGAGGATGACGAAGGTGATGATCCAGCGGTAAATGTAGCTAACGATCGCGTAGCCGACGAACAGGCAGCGCCGCCACAGGGCCATGTACGGTTCCGGCTGCACCTCGACACCCAGCGCATGCTCCAAAAACAGGTTCGTCAGGTAGCGGTTGGAGCGCTCGCGGAGATTGGGGATCTCGATCCAGTCGGCCAGGACATAGTACCCATCGTAGCGCATCAGCGGGTTGGCGTTGAACACCACCGTGCTGACCGAGCAGACGACCATCAGGCTGAGCGACATGTTGTTGATGAACGGGTCCTTGGGCGTGTTCCACCAGACCCAGGTCGCGATGGCGGCGATGACCAGCTCGACGTAGATGCCCGCCGCGCTGATGATGATCCGCTTCCACTTGCTTGGCAGCGTCCACGAGTCGGAGACGTTGCAGTACAGGCACGGCGAGAAGACGAGGAACAACAGGCCCATCTCGTGGACCTCGCCGCCGAATGTCTTGCAACTCAGGCCGTGCCCGAACTCGTGGATCACCTTGACGATGCCCAGCGCGATCCACAGGTAGACGACCGTCTTGAAGCTGAAGAATTCCTGGTACGACGGCAGCTTGCTGCGGAAGGTCTCGAAGTGGATGGTCACCAGCAGCACCGCGGAAACCATCACCGCGATGCTGAGGAGGAAGAACCAGATCGAGAAGACGAAGCTAAGGTAGCGGAGCATCTTGCTCAGCAGCACGTCGGGGTCGTACAGCGGGATCTTGATATAGAGGACATTCGTGATGGCCTGCATCAGCTGGCTGCGTTTGCGCTTCTTGCGCTGATCGAGCAGAAGCTTGCCGGCGTTGGGCGACTCGTTCTGGGCGAGCCCGGCGGTGATGAGCTGCTGAGCGAACGCCTCGAGGTCCTCCAGCGTGAGGCGCTCGGGGCGGAAGCGCTTCTCGTACTCTTTCTGGGCCTCGTCGAGGGTGTGCGAGCCGTCCATGAACCCCAGCAGGTAATGCTCCTGTTCCTTGAAGCGGTAGTAGCGAAGGCTGACCGGGTCCTTGACGACGTAGTACGTCTTGCCTTCGTACTTCTGCGGGGTGATGGACAGGTCGCTGCGCAAGCGCAGCCGTACTCGTTTCCTTCGCTCCAGGTCGCTCGCGGCAGGGGCCAGAGGCATCAGCCGGTTCCTCGTTCCTGATTAGCCCGACGCGCCAGCGAGGTTCGCTGGTTTCCTCGCTTGCGCGTCGGGCTAAGTTCCTCGCTGGCGCGTCGTGCTAATTCAGCGTTTACTTCGGATATACCACCATCGTCGCGGTGCCGTTGGGCATCAGCCCGGGGGTCGGCGTGAAGACATCGGCGATCACGCGCACCGGCTTGGTGCTGTTCTCCTGGAAGTTGCCGACGTTGATGATGGTGGCGTTCGCCTCGGGCTCGCGCAGTTCGTCCTCGGCCGGCATCCCCCAGAGGACCACGTTCCGGTCGCGGGTGCCGGTGACAACGAACGGGGCCTGCGGCGCGAACGCGGCACAGGTCGTCGGCGAATCCCGCCAGATGTACTGGCGCAGCTCGGCGGCCCGCCCGTGCGTGGTGAACACCGGGTTGCGCCACAGCTGCAGGCGATTGTCTGCGCCGGTGGTCAGCACGGTCCGGCCGTCGGGCGAGAACAGCGCGAAGGTGGTGAAGTTGACGGTTTCGGAGGAGCTGAGGATGATGCCCTGCTGCTGCCGGTCCTCCAGGGACCGCACGCTCAGCTGCCGGCCCTGGTCGATCAGCACCAGCGTCTGGGCATCCGGCTTGCCGTCCTTGCCCGGCCGGGCGCGGTGGAAGAGGCCCAGCTGCTCGACGTTGCCGGCGAGTTGGCCGCCCTCGTCCTCAAGGACCAGCTTGCCGCGGTCGATCGACCACGTCCGCATGGTGCGGTCGCGGCCGGCCGAGACGAGCACGTTGGCCGGGGTGAAGCTCAACGAGGTGATGGCTCCGCCGTGGGCCTCTTTCTGGCTCAGCGCCTTGCCCGTTTCGGTGTCCCACAGGCAGAGGACGCGATCCTCGCCGCCGGTAGCGCACCGCGTGCCGTCGGCGCTGAAAGCAACGGCGTTGATGCCGCCGCGATGCACGTCCTTCAGCTCGACGGGTGGCTTTTTCAGGTCGTCCAGGTCCCAGATGCGGCCGACGCCGTCTGCCGTGCCCGACAGACACAGGTCCTTCTTCGCGGCGGGCCCGGTGCAAGCCACGCTGCGAACCGGCGACGGGTGCTCCACCTGCCACAGTTCTTTGCCGTCCCAGGTCGTCTTGCCCGTCTGGGCGTTGCGGCCCTTCTTGACGGACCAGATACGAATCGTGGCGTCGTCGCTGGCCGAGACGATCACGGGCTCCGCGCCGCGGCTGACGGCGACGGCGTTGATCGTGTCGCGGTGGCTGCGGAACACCTTGCCCGGCCCTTCGGGGTGGATCGGCTCGACGACGATCGACATCCCCTTCGCCAGCTTCTTGGCCTGCTGGACCTCGACGAAGCCCTCGACGCGCAGGTAGTAGGGGTTCTGGATGAGCAGCACCTGGTCCTGCTCCCGGACTGCCTCGCCCAGGTACTTGTTGATCTCCTTGACTTCGCCGGAGATCTTGGCACGGATTTCGTGCAGGCTCAGCAGGGTCAGGGCCTGCTGGAGTTCTTCGCGGGCGACGTTGATGGCGTGCAGCTTGGCATTCTCGTCCTCGATGTAGCGCTCCCAGGTAAGCTTGGCGCCGCGCAGTTCTTCGGGCGAGACGCTTCCCGGCGCCAGCTGCGCCGCCTTCAGCAGTGACTCGTAGCGCTTCAGTGCCTCGTCCTTGGTCTTGCCCGAGGCTCGCCACTCCGCCTCGCTGGCGCTCAGCTTGGCGATCTTGATCTGGGTGTCGTTGCGCGCGACGCTCGGGTCGATCAGGCCGATCAGTTCCCCCTCTTCGACGGACATGCGCGGCCAGATGAGTTCAAAGCTCCTCTTCTCCGAGAGGACCTTGAGCTTTCCCGGGTCGACCGGGTCCAGCTTGTCCCAGCGCCGCCACGACTTCTGGTCGGCCGTCCGGTACGCCTTCACCCCCGGCCGCTTGGCCTCCTCCGCGGTGATCTCGATGGCCAGGAACGGCACGTCGACGGGGACCACGGCGTCTCCCTCGCCCTCCCGAGAGCTCCTGGGTTTCTGCCTCCGGCCGTCGGGGGGAATTTCCTTGCCCAGGACGAGGATCTGTCCCTGGCGGGCGGCGCCGACGACCTGGCTGCGAATGATGTTGACTCGTGCTTCCGGGATCGTGAGCGGTTCCGTCAGGTAGTCGTCGCGCGCGACGCGCACCACGCGGACGCGCCCTGACGAGACGCGCGGCGCGTCGCTGTCGCCGGCGCTGTCCGGCTCCTTCCTCGGGCCGCCCGTGTCGTCGACGCCCGTGGCGCGATCCGGCTTCCGTTCGTTGGATTTGGTGATCTTCTCCTCCGGACCGCTGGAGGCCCAGGCATAAAAGACGAAGCCGACCCCGCCCAGCAAGGCCAGAACCACGAGCGTGCGAACCATGACGAGCCTCCCGATCCCCGTAGCAGTCCCCTCTGTGTACGCCTGGGCGCCGGGCCCCACGCCCGCCAGGCGAGCCCCGCCGGGTGGAAACGGGGCGGGGCTCCTGATCCGTCAAAGGTATTACACCGGCACGAAAGTAGGTCAGGCTTTCCAGCCTGACGTTGAGGCCGCGTCAGGCTGGAAAGCCTGACCTACGCGCGTTGCTTTCGTGCCGGCGTGATAGTTGTTCTCCAGCGCCACTCCGTCAGAACGAGAAGAGGACCTTCTCGCAGATGAACTCCCACACGCCGTAGAAGAGCGAGTAGCCCAGGGCGGCATTGCCGCAGCGGACCTTGGACACGACCTCCGTCCCGGTCACGAGCAGGTCGCTCCGGATGCGCTCCCCTTTGGCAAGGTCCGGGTCCTCGATGCTCACGTAGGCAGTGACGACCGGTTCGGCCTCGTTGTTGTCGTCCTTCTGGGGCGACGCTTCCCCGCCGATGCGGTCGCGGTAGAGGAAGCCCTTGAAGGTCCGCGTCGGGTCGCTGCGCACCAGCAGGTCAACCTCGAGGCGGTTCGTCTCCAGGCGCCGGTAGGCGGCCATCACCTGGTAGAGGTGCTTCTGGGGGATCTTCATCTCGACCTCCCAGCCGCTGTGCTTGTCGCCGACGCGGAGCAGCTGGTCGGACGGAGTGACGGTGCGGCCGGCGAGGTTCTCGCGGAAGTCGCTGCTGAGGATGGTCCATTCCGGCTCGGTGAAGGGGTTGAGGCCCCGGCGGCGGCGGGAATTGCGGCTGCTCGTCAGCTCCCCCTCGGTGAACTCGGGGGCCTTGACGACGAACACGCCGAAGTCCGTGTCGTGATTGTCCCGCCGCAAGTTTCTCAAATCGGCGGCCTTCAGGAACAGGTCACGCTCGGCCTCGAGGATTTTGGACTGGAAGTTCGGCTTCTCCTCGGTTTTCGCCCTGTCCTTGAGGAGCTGGAGTTCCCGGAGGAGGGACTCGGCTCGGCTTCTCCCCACTTCCGCGACGCGGATCTTGCCCTCGGTGTCCAGGTTCCGCAGGCGCATCAGGTGGGTGCCCGGCCGGACGGTGTCGCCTGGCTTGACGAGGATGGCCTCGACGCGGCCGTCTTCGCTGGCGTAGACGTAGCGGCGCGAGATCGTCACCAGATTGCCCTTGGCGTCCATCTTCAGCGGATACGGGATCAGCACCAGGGCGCTGACCAGCGCGATCAGCCCCAGGAAGATCGAGATGGCGATCGCCTTGCCCTTGCCGCCGAGGCCCTCCTGCACGGCGGCTAGCGGCAGCCAGATAAAGCGCATCGGGATGCGGCGGTGTTCGATCGCGTTGTACAGGGCCGGGGCGGCGTGCCGGCCGACGACCTCCAGCCGGGCGACCAGCTGCTGCGGCTCGGTCTGCGGCTCGAAGCACTCCATCAACAGCGCCGACCGTGGCAGGTTCTTGCTCTCCTTCTCGCGCTCGTCCCGCAGCGGCAGCACGACGAGCACCTTGCTGTTGGACTCGGCGAGGTAGGCGTCCAGGGCGTGCAGGACGTCCGGAGGAAGGCTGTCGTCCTTGGTGCCGGTGTAGACGAGTTTCTCGCCCCAGGCGAGGACGGTGTCGAAGAGCTTGCGCATCAGGACGACGAGGTTGGAGCGCTTCTCGACGACGTCGCAGCCGCTGACGGCCTCGACCTTGGCCTTGCGGCCGAAACGGACGCCGACACTGACGCGGTCGCAGTCGATCAGGCGCCGCCCCTCGTTGGCGATGATGTACGACACCTCGAGCGGTTTGAGGCTGCCGTGGATCTGCCGGGAGAAGCTCTCCAGTTGCGTCCAGACTTGCTGCTGGCCTGCCATCTGGCCCATGAGCTGGTTGCGGACATAGCGGGCGGCCAGGTCCCCCATCGTGCTCATGAACTGCAGGAAGCCGGGCACGGCATTCATCGGCCGGTCGGGGCTCTGCCAGACCTCGACGAAGCCCTGCACCTCGTTGTTGAGGAGGATCGGCACCAGCAAGAGGAGGAAGTCGGTCGGGTTGCCGGCCGCGGTCTTGCCTTCTTCGCCGGGCCCCATGCCGGAGTGCGGCAGCAGGTGCAGCGGCTGCGGGTTGAGCA
>JACOUH010000433.1 GCA_016177925.1 Planctomycetota bacterium
CTGAAGAGGAGAGGTCATGTCTGAGGAGACGACACGGCTGGGGCTGCTGCTGTCCGACGACTTGATCTTCACCAGTCGGGTGGCCGCGACGGCGCGGGCGTTGGGGCTGACGATCAAGGCGGCGCGGTCAGTTGAGGCCCTGGAGGCGCTGGCGCGGCACCAGGTGCCAGCCGGCGTGCTGATCGACCTGGGCAACCCCGGCCTGGACGTGCCTTACCTGATCGCACAGATGCGGTCAGCCTGCCCCGTCATGCCGCGCGTGGTGGCGTATGGCTCGCACGTCGACGCGGCGGGACTGCGGGCGGCGCGGGCCGCCGGCTGCGACATCGTCCTGCCGCGCAGTGCCTTCGTGGAGCAGCTGCCGACTGCCCTGGCCGAGTGGCTGGCCTCTTCCTCCGATTGACAGCGGATTTCGCTCGTTCATAATGGAATTATGGACACGAGCCCCACTGCCATCGAAAAACGCCTGACCACCTTCCGTGAGCGGTGCGCCCAGCTCGGCCTCGCCCTGACCCCGCAGCGCCTCGCGATCTACGAGGTCTTGGCCAGCACCGGCGAGCATCCCGGCGCCGAGGACATCTATCAGCGCCTCAAGCCCTCCATTCCATCGCTGTCGCGTGGCACCGTTTACCGCACCCTGACGCTGTTCGAGAGCCACCACCTCGTCTCGCGCGTCCACGTCAGCGATGAACAGGCCCGCTTCGACGCCAACCTCGACGATCACCACCACCTCGTCTGCGTCCGCTGCCAGCGCGTCGTCGACTTCCAGGACGCCCGCCTCGATCGCCTGCCCTTCGACGAGGCCGCCCCGGGAGGCTTCCACGTCCTGGGCCACCGCGTTCACCTGTTGGGCCTCTGTCCGCAGTGCCAGGAACAGGTCTGAACAGCCTCTCGCCATAGCCGCACGCAGCTTGCGTGCAGCTACGAACGGAGCAGGTCGATGACCTCGCCGAGGCCCTGCTCGCCGTCCAGGTCGCGGCCGAACGGGGCCAGGCCGAGATACTCCTGGCGAACTCGGTTGACCAGCGTCCGCTCCATCGGGTCGCCGCTGCGGACGCTGGCCACGGCCAGCACCATGACGGCCGTCTTCAGCACGTTGGCCCGCACGCGCCGCGTGTGCGGCACCCAGCGACCCGGATGGACGTGGACGTAGCGGTCGTCCTCGTCGCCCAGGCGCAGCACCCACGCCGAATCGTCGGGCAGCGTCAGTATACGATAGCCGCCCTCGGTCTGCACCCAGTTGCGAAACGGCTCCAGATCCAGGCAGCCGTCGCGCCCCAGCTGCTCCAGGACCAGGCGGCCGATCTCCGCCGGGCTGTACGCTCCGGTGTAGAGGTCCATCAACTTGGCGCCGATGACGATCAGCTCGTCGGCGAGGCTCTGTAGCGCCGCTTCGCCGCCGCAGACGAACTCGCCGATCCGGTGCCGCAGGGCCGCTGCGTGGTGCTTCCAGGTGTTGAACAACACTGGAAACGGTAACTCCATCTCCGAACAATACTTAGGAGAAATGATTTCCATGAACGCTCTCGAAACGCACAGAAAGAGAAACAGGTATCCAGGCAACTCGGAATCTGGCAGCGCAAGGAAAGTGGTGCCTTCTACACGACAAGATCGTTGCGGACGCCGGCGACGAGGGACTGGGGCGAGAGCTGCCAGAAGTCACGGATAAAGGCAAGAGGAATGTGCGCCACGGGCGGATGCGATCGACGTCGTCCACGAACGGCAGTCTAGCACGTCAGAGGGGCCGCCCGTGTGTCACTTCTTGCCGAAGTAGTAGCCCAAAAGGAAGGTGAGGATGGCCCCCATGATCACCGGCACGAGCAGCCAGAGCCTCCGTCCCCACTCCTCGCCCTTTTTCTTGACTTCATCCTTCTACTCTAACAGGAGGCCGATGTTGATCTTCACCTCATCGAGCGGACCGACGGAATCCTTCCAGCCCTTCAACTCGGAGAGTTGATGCCTCAATGTATCGAATGCGGTTCTCACCTCCGCGAGAGAATCCGCAGCCTTCCCCAACTCGGTCCTGAACGCTTCCACTTCCTGCCGTAGCGAGCCCACCTGTTCCGCGAGCGATGTAACCAGGTCTGAAAGCTCTTCGACTGTGGCGGTGAGAGTTTTCCTGGCCATCTCACCCCTCGATGCGTCCCGAGAGCAACTGGCCGAGTTGTTTGCGGGACTGTATCTGCAAGAGGTCGCCCCATAACCGGGCCAGACGCCCCTGCATGTGAGAGGGGGATTCCATCTCCGACGGGTCGAAGGCGGCTGATACCGAACCGAACGGGTTCGAGATCTTGAGCGTAATGACGGGATCTCTGGAGGGGCCTTCCGCTCGGTCCCATTCAAAGGAAACCTCCCCAGCCATAGGCCCGATCATCTCGGTCAGACGGCGGGAAGCGTTCTCGGTCAAGCGAAACCCCCCCCCCCACCCTCGGAGTGCCGCCCCGTAGGAGACTCTTACGGTCGTGAGGAGGCGCGTGAGGAGAACCTCGTGGTCGGGGTCGATCCACCCCATCTCAATGTAGAACCGGGCATGCCCCTGGATGCTCTCCCGGTTCTGCCGGTACGCCTCCAGCATGGCCTCCCCATCGAGCGTGCGGAGGCCGAAGCGCTGCATGAGCAATTCTGCGGTCACCACGCAGTTGACGGGCTTTCCATCCGCCCAAGCCGGGAAGGAGATGCAGTCACGCTCGTCCAGGTAGGACGGCGGAGGTACGTCTGGAAAGACGATCTCTTTGGGGGGCATCGTCGGCCTCAATGGTGCGGAAAAATGCTTTGTGTCGTCCTCGGATAGGATACCGGCCGACGCCGGGCCGTTCAATACAGGTGCCGCGTCAGGAACGCTCGGCCTGGCTCACCGGCCTGCGGGACCGCGTCACTTCTGCGACCGGAAGGAAGATCCCCTATCTGATCGGCTCCGTCGACGCGAGCCTCCTCCGGCTCGCAGACAAGCTCCAGTATGTCAACACGGAGGCCCTCGTGGCTTCCATCCGGAATCTGTTCACTTGAACACCGTCGGACCTGGCGAACTGGCAAGCATCCGTGCCTGCCAGTTTCTTCGATCGCAGCGGAAACCGTCTACTTCCCCTTCGCAGCGGCGATTGCTCCCTCTGTGAGCTTGCTTATCACCCTGAGAATGTCCAGCAGATTGCCGTTCTCTACCGCCTCACAGACTCCCCTCGGAATCATCAGGTGGGGTAACGCCAGTAGACAGAGGATCACCTCTTCAGGCCTCAGCCTGACGAGCATTTTGTGCCCGGTCTTCGGAGTCCGGTCCGCCGTCACTTCGATGCCGACGAACCAGCCGTCGTCATCGGCCAGACAGTCGATCTGCTTTGGATCCTCGTCGGCGACGAGTTCTGTCTCGCCGTGGTTCCGATGGATCGCGCGTCGTGTGAGCCGCATGTGAGATCTCCTTTCATTGAGGTTTTGCGGTCCTCGATTTTTCCACCAACTTAATATTCCTGATCGCCAATCTTCTCCGGGCAGGTTGAGAGCGTTTCGTCGGCACTTTTTGATGTAAGTCCTTGTGGGAGCAAGAGAAGAAATTTTTTGACGGCTGGAAAGCGTAGTTTCTGGGCGAAAGTGCTCTTCGTACCCTAAACCCTTGTGCCATAAGGCACTTCGGGCTAGGGTACTTGTGATGGCAAGCAGACGCATCGTAGCAGCCAAGGGCACCGCCGGCGACTTCGGCATCTCCATCGAATCTGACTTTCGAGGCGGGATCAGTTTCTACTTCTTTGAGCGGCGAAACGGGAAGACATTCTTGGCGAAGCCGATGGAGATGGTCTTCAAGGAGGTGAAGGAAGGAGAGTATTCGGCAGGACCGACGCTTCGGCTGGATTACCTCTTCGGCGATGCGTTTTTGCAGGCAATGGCCGAGGCCCTGGACGACGCGAATGTGAAGACCGACAGCGACGCGAAGATTCAGGGGACGCTGGACGCGACCCGTTACCACCTCGAAGACTTACGTTCGTTGCTCAACCTCAAGAAAACATGAGCCACTCGCCGCTGACGTCGGGCGGCACGTCCTCTGCGGCCGCCGCCCGTGCCGCGGCGATCTCGCGGACGATCTTGATGAACCGGCTGCCGTTACCGTTTGCCGTCCAGATGTCGGCCTGACCGGCGGGCATCTGGCTGTTGCCCCGGTCCACGAGCCCGTGCGACAAGAGCTGTTCGAGAATGATGATCTCCTTCTGATCGGTGAGTCCTTGCAGGGCGCTACTCTTTTCCAGGCGCAGCAGCATCCTGCCTTGCTCGGGCGTGATCGTGTCGACCAGCGCGCGGAGTTCCTCATCGGACTTCAATTTGCAAATCATCTGCTTTCCTTCTTCCTACGGATGTTTCTTGCCGGGCGACGTGCCTGACCGCATCTGTATTGTAGCAACTCTCTCGGGTGGCCCGGCGGGGAAAATCGACGCACCCTAAACGCACCCTATCCCCACGAATCCTTGCCAAAACCTGGCGATTTCAGAAAAAGTCGAATTGCAGAAGTGATTGATCGATAAGTGGTTACGTCGATTCGCGAGCCCCGTGCGGGCTCCAGGTGTTGAACAGGACCGGCTTGGGGACGTCCCAGGCAGAGCCTGTCGCCAAGGGCGGGATCGTGGTCGCGTTGATGGCTCACCTCCCTCTCACGGAGGATGATGAGAAGCAAAGGCGATCTCCGTCACGAGTTCCGAGAGCTACAGGTTTCCCTATGAAAGAGGTTTGTATGCTCCCACGGGGTGGGGTAACGGAGATCATCGGTCGCGATTCGTTGCGAGGGGTGAAGTCGTCAACGGACGGCAAGATTCGGTCAGGCGTCTCCGTCCGGCTTCTCGCTCCCATCACTCATACAGACGCAGCGTCGCGGCGTGGGTTCGCCGGGCCCTGAGATTTTCCCGCCGACCGGGAATTGGCGCGAGTTGGACCGCCGCTTTCAAGTCGATCTGCCTTGCTCTTTCCGCCCGAAGGGCACCCAGAACCCGATCACCCCGCCCGCCGCGATCATGATCAGCGTAACGGGTTTGAGATCGAACACATGGGAGACGAAGTAACGAAAGCTGTCGTCCGCGACAAACGGGGCGAAGCGATATTCGGTAAACACCCCGAGAGCCGTGGCGAGCAGGCCACAAACGATAGCAACCAGGACCGATTTATTGTGGACGATGCCGGCACCGAGCCCCAGCAACCCTCCGGGTAAGATCAGCGCATAAAAGCCCTGGGCTGCAATCCAGAAGAAAGCGAAGTACCCAAGGGCCCCTCCCGCCAGGGCGCCGAGAAGAGCAAGTAAGTTAGCCTTCATCAGTTCTTCCGTTCATCGTTCATCGTTCTTTCCCGGGGGTGGCGGTCCACACCAGCACCTGGCCAGTGGAGTCGGCGGCGGCGAGTCGCTTGCCGTCGGGGCTGAAGGCGACACAGCGGCCTGCGCCGGCCAGCTGCAACAGCTCCCGGCCCGTCTCGACATCCCACAGCCGGACCGTCTCATCGCTGCCGCCGCCGACCGTCGCCAACCGCCGCCCGTCGGGACTGAAGGCCAACCCCGTTACCGGGCCGGCGTGGCCCTCCAGGGTCCACAGCAGCTTGCCGGACTCGGCGTCCCACAGCCGCGCCGCCTCGTCGTCTCCGCCCGTCGCGAGGAGCTTGCCGTCGACGCTGAAGGCGAGCGCCCTCAGCTCCCCCTCGTGCCCTTCCAGCGAGAGCAGCTCCTTGCCGGTCTCGGCGTCCCAGACCTTGACGGTACGGTCTGCCGCAGCGGCGAGGCGCTTGCCCTCGGCGCCGAAGGCGACCGCCAGGACTCCGCGACCCGCTCGCGCGGCTGCCCCGAGCCCCTTGAAGGACCGAATCTCCTTGGGCTTGTCCACGTCCGCCACGTCCCAGGTTCGGACGCCCCCGACAGCATCCCCCGTGGCGAGCTGCTTGCCGCTGGGGTTGAAACAGACGCAGGTGACCAGGTTGGGGTGCCGAACCTGATTCAGGAGCCGGGCCTGCTTGGCGTCCCACAGGCGGACCGAGTTATCCGACGCCGCCGAGGCGATCCGCTTGCCGTCGGAACTGAAACTGACGTCGACGGCGGCCGGCGGCTCACGGTCCGCTTCGTGCTTGCCCAGGTTCTCCAGCTCCAGCTTCGGCCCGTCCTCCCAGAATCGGACGATCTGGTCGTCCCCGATCGCCGCCAGGCGACCGCCTGCCCCGAAGGCGAGCGCTCGCACCGGCGGGGACACCCGCGGGCCCGCTTCGCGGGTGCCCCGGTCGCCTCCCGCCAGGATGCGCGGCTCCGGGGGCGCGTTCAGGTCCCACCTTGTCACCGAGTGGTCGGCGCTGGCGGAGAAAAGACGCTCCCCCTTGTGGTTGAAGCAGACGCCGGTGACGGCCCGGTCGTGACCCCGGAACATCCTTTTCGGGGAGAAATTCTCGCTGAAAACGTCCCCGCGCTCGCGCTTCGGGCTTGTGACGGCCGGGGAGCAGTCCCAGACCCGGACAACCTGGTC
>JACOUH010000095.1 GCA_016177925.1 Planctomycetota bacterium
GACATAACGGTTCTCCTGTCCGGTTGACAAGCTCTCTTGAAGATATCAGCAGACGCTCCCCTGCGAAAGGAGAACGAGGCCTTTCACTCGGAGCGTTCGCGGACGTTGAACTCCAGCTTCCACTGCTGCTTGCGATCGCGGCTGTGGCACGACAATTCCAGCGTGCCGACCTCCGTCACTTTGCTGTGCAGATGGACCGGCACTGTCTGTCCCTCGTTCTTGCCCGACTGCAGCGTCGTCGTCAAGGGCGGCAGCTCGTCGATCTGACCCTCCCAGTCGTCGACCAGCGTGCCGACCGCATCGTTGCGGCGCACCGTCGAGCTGAGGAAGCGAAAGTCGACCGGCTCGCCGACCACCAGGCCGAACTCCTGCCCCGGCACGTCGGCCTCGGTGCCCTCCTCCATGCCGAACGGGACGACGCACAGCGCCTTGATCGGTGGCGCCGCGCCGGGCACCGCGGGCAGCGAGGTCTCGACGCCGACATAGTACGACCGTGCCGCCCCGCCGCGGATGCGTACCCCCTTGCCGCGGCGCACTTGCCCGTAGTAGGCAGCCCCGCGCGCCACCGCCAAATCGAGGTCATTGCCGGTCAGCATTTTCGCTGCCTGCGCCCCCGCAGCCTCGCCCCACTGGTTGACCACGCTGACCACACGCTGTTGCAGCGCCGGGGCCTTGAAGACGCCGCCGTTGAATAGGATCGCCGTCGGGTGGGCCACCACCTTCTTCTTGCCGCGACGTGGTCCGACGCGCTCGGCCAGCGTCTCGGCGTGTCGGTGCAGGAAGTGGGCCAGGTGCTTGGTGATCGCCGGATCGCTGGCGTAGGGCAGGCCCAACTCCTGTAAGCCAGCGGCCCGCGTTCGCCGGGGCTCGGCGTCGCGCGGGCACTCGGGAAAGAAACCCTCCACCAGGACGCGCTCCATCTCCGCGCGCACCAACTCGCCCTTGAGCGTCCCGCCGATGACGCTCCGCCCGCGGCCCAGCACTGTCACCGGGGCGCTGGCCAGCTTCGGCTCGGCGAACAGCTTCTCCTTCGCCGCCCGGCAGCTGTGCCAGAGCATGAGCTGCTGCCCTGCGTCGAGCTTCGTCCCCTTCGCCGCAAACGCCTGCCCCATCGTGTGCGCCAGGGCGAGGTCCATGTTGTCGCCGCCGAGCAGGATATGGTCGCCAACGGCAACGCGCGTCAGCACCAGGTTGCCATCTTCCTCGGCAACAGCGATCAGCGTCAGGTCGGTGGTGCCGCCGCCGACGTCGCAGATCAGCACCGCGTCGCCCAACTCGACCGACTTGCGCCACGCCTCGCCCTGGGCATCGATCCAGGCGTAGAAGGCGGCCTGCGGCTCCTCCAAGAGCGTGACGTTTTCCAGGCCGGCGGCGCGGGCGGCCTCGACGGTCAGCTCGCGGGCCACTGCGTCGAACGACGCTGGCACCGTCAAGATGATGTCCTGCACTTCGAGGCGGTTGTCGGGGTTGGCGCCGGCGATCGAGTGATTCCAGGCCTCGGCAAGATGCTTCAGAAAAAGCGTACTCGCCTCCAGCGGCGATACCTGCCGCGAGCCCTCCGGCGCTTTCCACGGCAGCACCGAAACGCGGCGGTCGATGCCCGCATGACAGAGCCACGACTTGGCGCTGGAAACCAGCCGCGTCGGCACCAGTCCGCCGTGGTTGCGGGCGAACTCGCCGACGGCGAAGTCGCGGTTGGGGGCCCACGGCAACTTCAGGCTGCCCGCCGGCAACTCATTTGGACCGGGGAGATAGAGGAACGACGGCAAGAGCGGGCGCTCTTCGACGCTCCCGAGTTGAACGACTTGCGGGATCGGCAAGGTGCGTGGAACCGGCTCCTGTCCTTCCGGCACGCCGGTATCCACGTAGGCGAGGGTGCTATTGGTGGTGCCCAGGTCGATGCCGACGACGAAACGCGATGCCACGTCATCCCTCCTGGCTTGGTGACAACGTGACCGCGGTTGAGCCCGACGCGCCAGCGAGGGACGCAGCGAACCTCGCTGGCGCGTCGGGCTAAACCGCGGTCACGGCACGAAGTCGCGCAGGCGCTGTCCGGTCGTCCGGTCGTTCGGACGCAACGTCCCGTCGAGGCGGGCCATCCAGTCACGCAGCGGGCCGGTGAAGGCCGGCTCCTTCAAGTCTGCTTGGAGGCGCGTTCGCAATTGGGCCTCCTGCTGCAGAGCGAGGCGACCGAACTTCTGGATATTCTTTTGCAGTTCCTCCGCCGCCGCCACGCGGACCGGCACCGATTGCCCCTTGTCGAAGAGAACCTCGATCAATTCGCTGTGGACCTTTGACCCCGACAGCGTTCCCGCGATGCGGATCGCGTTGACCAGGGCCGGCTCGCTCAGCGCCGTGTCCTTCTGCCGGCCACGATGCAGGGCCTCCAGGACGGCATCGCCGGCCGGCCGCACATCGAAGCCACGCAACTCAGCCAGCGCCATACGCGCCAGCCAGCCGATAGCGCTCTCGGTGAGCGCCTTGCGCTCCGCCTTGCTCAACGCCGGCATGCCGGCCTCGTTGAGTCGGTCCTCGAGGTGCCCTTGCAGCAGGCGCGGGTCGTTCAGCTGGGTCGTCGACACGACCCAGATGTTGCGATACTTCTCGACGAAGCGGCTCAGTTGATCCTCACGCCGTTGCACCTCCACGTCGTAGCGATCGCTTAGCGAAAGGAGCGTCGCCTCCAGCCCGGCCCGCTGCTTGCGCAGGTCTTCGAGTTCCCTGCCGTTGCGTGTCAGCACCTGACCGCGCGTGCCGACGACATTGGCCTGGCTGACCTGCTCCTCCGTCAGCGAGCGGATGTCGGCATCGACCTTTGCGAGCTGCCGGCGCGCTTCGCCCAGTCGCTCCAACAAGTCCCGGCTGCGGCGGCTCTCGGGGACGGCGGCGAGCAGCACCGGCAGGCGGCCCACGCTCTGATCGGCTCGCAACTGGGCCAGCAGCGACGCCAGGCCGGGGTTGGGCAACACCGAGTCAATCACGACAGCATCGACGTCGGATCTTGCTTTCAGGCGGCGCAGCACGTTGCGTCCGGTCGAGGCCAGGAGGGGCTCGGCGCCGATGGCCCGGACCGTCCGCCCGACCTCGTTGCGAAGGTCCTCGTCAGCAAGTCCCACGAGGATGCGCGGCCGATCATTCGCGGCGGACTCGGTAATCAGCATCTCTTTGAGGATCTGGACGATGCGAGCGGCGGCCTGGGTCGAGGTCACGCCGGGGATGCGCAGCAGGCTATCGACGGCGGCCATCTGCACACGCCGGTCGCCATAGGCCAGGGCCCGTACCAGCGGCGGCTCGCCCTGGGGTCCCGGACGGATGGCGCGGACATCGGCAAGGTCGCCCAATGCCTTGACGGCCCCGAGGACGACGCGAGTGCGTCCGTCGCGCAGGGCCCGGTCGAGGACACCGCCCAGCAGGTCGGGGCTGATCCGGGTCAGCAATTCCTGGATGTTGGGCTTGAGGACACCGAGCGGGCGGTCGTCGCTGCGCGGGCCGTAACCCTTGTCAAGGACAAGGCTGAGGAAGACAAGCTGCGCCGGTTCGTAGCGCGGGTCGATGTCGAGGGCCTGGCGGGCGAAGCGCAGGCCGTAGTATTCCTCGACGACGCTGGCGGGGAGGTTGATCAGCTCGACGAGCGGCCGTTCGCGGTAGCGCCAGACGGGCACCTGGCGGGGGTCGGGGAAGCGGACACGGTGGTAGTAGTAGCGCTCCGCCTCCGCCGTCAGCGCCTCCTTGGCCGCGGGCAGTTTTTCGGGCGAGTCGAAGCCCTTCAGGCGGGCGAGCAGGTCGCGGGCCTTGCTACGCACCAGGGCCGACGGCTCCAGGGGCGAGGTGAGCGGCCACAGGAAGGGCGCAATGACGATACCCTGTGCCTCGAGTTGGACGAGGTCACGGCGTTTGCTGAGCACCTCGAGGATATGCTCGCGGAGCTTGGCGTTGTTGCTGTCGAGGGCGACGACCAGTGGCGGGACCGTGTCGGGCCCGAACTGGCTGAGAGCGTTGACGATGACGGACCGTTCCTTCTCGTCGCGCTTGAGCAATTCCTCCAGGACGTAGGGCACGGCCACGGCACCGGAGCGGGCCAGTTCGATGCGGGCGAAGGCGTTCTCTTCCGGCGTGCCGTACAAGTTGTTGGTGAAAAGCTTGATGCGGTTCGGGTCGGCAAGATTCTTGCGCACCGCGGTGGTCATCTGCTTGATCAGGTCGTCGACGTCGTCACGGACCTTCTTGTCGCGGCGGGGATCGTTGTCCCAGCGCGGGACGAGGCGCAGCCGCAAGAAGGGGGCGATGCCCTCCTTCTCGTGAAGGTCGATCAGCTCCTTTTCTGTCGGCCCCTTCTTGAGCAGTTCGCTCAGGAGCTGCGCGGCGAGGTCGAAGCGGCCGAGTTCCATCTCGAACTTCATGGCGTCCCAGAACTGGGCGGTGTTGGCCGGCTTCTTGAACAACCGGCGATAATCATCGACGCGATCCTGGGCTGGCGCCCGTAGCGGCAGCACGGACAGGAAGGCAACCGCCAAGACCACGCGCGAGATAAACGTCTTCACCGAGCTGCCTCCCTCCGGTGATTCGCCGCAAGCGGCGAACCCGTCAAACTTCCAGTTCCGCTCGCACGAGATCGACGTAGGTCTCGCGGCGACGGATCAAGCGATGCCTATCGCCGTCGACGAGGACTTCAGCCGCGCGCAGGCGGGCGTTGTAATTGGAACTCATTGCCATGCCGTAGGCGCCTGCGCTGAACGTCGCCAGCAGGTCGCCGCGGGCCAGCGGCGGCAGGCGGCGATCCTTCGCCAGGAAATCACCCGACTCGCACACCGGGCCGACCACGTCGCACTTCACTGTGCCGGGGATGTCGGCCTCGTAATCCTCCGGCGGAGCCGGTACGCCCTGCGGCGGCTCGACCGGCCAGATGCGATGGAACGAGTCGTACAGCGTCGGCCGGATCAGGTCGTTCATCGCCGCATCCTGGATGACGAAGCGCTTGCCGCCGGACTCCTTGGTGTAGATGACGCGGCTGAGCAGCAGACCGGCGTTGCCGACGATGAAGCGACCCGGCTCGAGCACCAGCCGGCACCCCGACTTCTGCACCGCCGGAACGATCTCAGCGGCAAACGCGGTCGCCGGCAGCGCTTCCTGCTTGCGGTAGTGGATGCCGAATCCGCCGCCCATGTTCAGCACCGTGATCGGATGCCCCTGCTTGCGCAGCTGGTCGATGAGCACCAGACCCTTCGCCGCGCCGTCCCGATAAGGCTGGGCGCTGAGGATCGGCGAGCCGAGGTGCATGTGTAATCCTACGACGCGGACGTGCGGATTGTCGACGACTCCTTGCGCCACGTCGAGGATCGTGTCGATATCAAGCCCGAACTTGACGCCCTTGACGCTGGTGTCGGTCTTGACGTGGGTCTTGGGCGGCAGGTCTGGGTTCACGCGCAGGGCGGCCTGGGCGACACGACCGACCGACTTCGCGACATCGGCAAGAGCGTACAGTTCCGCCTCACTCTCGACGTTGTACAGGAAGACGCCCGTGTCGAGAGCGTAGCGCAGCTCGGCATCGGTCTTGCCGACGCCGGCAAAGACGATTTTGTCGCCGATGCCGCCGGCGCTGAGGGCGCGGTAGAGTTCGCCGCCACTGGTGACATCGAAGCCGGCGCCGGCCTCGGCCATGACGCGGCCGAGGTGGATGTTGCCGTTGGTCTTGACGCTGTAGCAGATGAGCGGCTCGACGGCGGCGAAGGCCTTCTGCAGCTGGCTGAGGTGGTGCAGCAGCGTTGCCTCGCTGTAGACGAACAGGGGTGTGCCGTACGTCTCGGCGAGTTGCCGGACAGGGACGTCTTCGCAGAATAGCGCTCGAGCACGATAGGAAAAATGGTCCATGTGTGCCGAAACTCCTGGCTCGTAGGACAGATATGCAGGGTGGGGTCGGATGGGCAGTTGTTTCATTTCTCGGCCCGAGCCCCTGAGCGTTGCGCGACGATCTCCTCGAGGACGTGGGCGTTGGGTACTTCTCCCAGGTTGAACCTCTTCCATCTTAGCAATGCGCCGCGACGATGGATGTCCAACCAGTTGCCCAGGCGTTTCACTCTCTTGACCTTCCCCCAGGGGAGTTGTTTGTCGTTTACCTCAATGCCGTCTGGAGAAAGCCGAATGGGCCCGAAGCTGACAGAACGCGCCCCGTCCAACTCCGCCAGGGAGACTACGACCAACCGCGGGAGGGTTGCCGCTTTGATCGTGTAGCCCAACCTGGCCAATCCCCTGATGTAGTTCGGCAAAATGATTACCTCCCCCGATCGCAGATGCAAGTGGAAGGCGTGGGTTTGGTGAGACATCACCCCGACGAGAAACTCGTAGAACTCGGCCAGCCCCAATTTGATCTCGGTAACCACCAGGATGTCATCCCACCGGCACGCTTGCATGGATGATCCCAAGTGCAAAACGAGACCGTCCGCATACAGCTCGACCCGGATACGACCTGCATGGCGAGCGCTCCAGAGAAGCGCGGCTGCGCACCCCAGACAGAAGAAGATGACCAAGAACCCTCTGGAGAGATTAACCAGCTCCCCGTTAATGATCTTGGTGACCAGTCCCACTAGGGCGACGCCCCCAAGCCCGGTCAGAAGGAGTGCGAAACAGGCACGAAGGATCCGACCAAAGTTCGAGGCCCCGAACTCGGCCTGTTTGGGGCCAAGGTTGATGTCGCCAACCGGCAGATCATCACGAGAGGTCATTGCGGTCCTATTCTTAAGGGGGGCGCAGGACGAATCACCTGCCGTTGATCACCGCAGGGCCGAAGCTCAATTGCTCCTTCCACCAGCGCAGCTGCTTCTCCACTTCCGCCGGGGCCGTCGAACCATAGCTGCGGAACGCCTTGAGCGCGTTCGCTACCCCCAGGATGTTGTACACGCCGGGTGCCAGTCCGGGACGGATGCCGTCGAAGACCTCTGCCGGCAGCTGCGCCAGCCGGCAGCGTTTCTCTTCGCACAGCCGCACCAGCCGGCCGACTGCCTCGTGAGCGGCCCGCAGCGGAACGCCCTGGGCGACGCAATATTCCATCAGCGTTGTCGCGTCGAGGTAGCCGTCTTCCAGGCGAGCGGCGATGTCGTCGTGGCGGAAGCGCGTCTCGCGCACCAGCGCCGCTGCCAGTTCCAGCGACGCCGCGACGGTATCGTGCGCGTCGAACAGGGCGACCTTGTCTTCTTGCAGATCGCGATTGTACGCCAACGGTAACCCGCGTACCAGGACCAGGAGTTGCTGCAGATCGCCGACCACGCGCGCCGCCTTGCCGCGGATCAGTTCGAGCACGTCGGGGTTCTTCTTATGCGGCATGATGCTCGAACCGGTGCAGAACGCGTCGGGCAGTTCGAGGAAGTTGAACTCGGTCGTCGCCCACAGGACCCACTCCTCCGCCCAGCCGCTCAGGTGCAGAGCGATCAGCGACAGGTCGAAGACGAACTCGAGCAGGAAGTCACGGTCGCTGGAGACGTCGAGGCTGTTGCGGGCGACGGTATCAAAGCCCAGCTGGCGGGCCACGCTGTCGCGATCAATCGGAAGCGAAGTCCCCGCCAGGGCGGCGGCGCCGAGCGGCAGCACGTTGACACGCTTGCGGCAGTCGGCCAGCCGTTCGCGGTCGCGCTGATACTTCTCAGCGTAAGCGAGGAAGTAGTGGGTCGCCAGCACCGGCTGGGCGCGCTGCAAGTGCGTGTAGCCGGGCAGGACCAGGTCGCGGTCGCGCTCTGCCGCGGTCACCAGAGCGGCCTGCAGGTCCTTCAGCAGGACGTCGAGCTGATCGATGGCGCCGCGCACCCAGAGTTTGACGTCGGTGACGACCTGGTCGTTGCGGCTGCGGCCGGTGTGCAGCTTGCGGCCGACATCGCCGAGGCGCTCGATCAGGGCACGCTCGATGTGCGTGTGAATGTCTTCCAGCTTGACGGAGAAGGCGAACTCGTCGCGCTCGATCTCGCCGGCAATGGCGGCGAGGGCGGCGACGAGCTGCTCGACCTCGTGGGCGCCGAGGAGACCAACTTCGCCGAGCATGCGGGCATGGGCCTGGCTGGCCAGGACATCCTCGCGGTAGAGTCGGCGGTCGAAGCTGATCGACTCGGTGAACCGTTCGACGCGGTCGTCCGTCTGCCCGCTGAACCGCCCGCCCCAGGTCTTCTGTCCGTTCACGGATGGCCCTCACGTCGACAAAACCGGCCGGCCGGCCCGCGAAATCCCGGCGTCGGCGTGGCGCGACGTCATGCGCGGTCGCCCGCAATTCCGATTTATTCTAGCGAGATGCTGCGCCGGGAGAAACCTGCGAGAGGAGGCAGAACATGCGACCGAAATGCCGGGGTACCCGCGCCAGCGGGTCACGCTGGCTGTTCTGGCTGTGCCTGATAGCTGCGTCGGCCGGGTGCAGCGGGGAAGACGCCGACCGGCTGGCCCGCGTCTACCACCGGAGCGCCGCCCGGTTCGAGGACGAAAGCGCCGGGACCCGGGGCAAGCTGTCGCGCGGCTGGCACTCCCTCCAGGGCGACCCGCTGGCGGGCGCTTCCCTGCGCGACCGGGTTGCCGCGCGCCTCCGCCTCGACCGGGCCCTTACCGAGGCTGGAATCGAGGTCGACGCCGACGAGGACGTCATCACCCTGCGCGGCGAAGTGGGCGCCGAACAGCGACGCCGAGCGGTCGATCTTGCCGAGTCGACGATCGGGGTAGAAAAAGTGGTGAATGAGCTGACCACGGGGAAGTGACGACCGCCGCTTCACGGCGTGTGCGGGAGGAAGAAGACGCCGGTGAGGAATGTGCCGGTCCAGAGGGCGCCGAACAGGTATGCCAGGCGGAGGTGCAGCGCCCGGCGCCGAGTCAGTCCTGTGTAGAGCATTACTGGCATGAGCAGCGCCGACGGCACGGCGAAACAGAGGTGGATGTTCAGGGCTTGACGGATCTCGTCGTTCTGGTCGATGTAGTCAAACAATTCGGGCCGGAGCACGCGGATGAGCCCCTCGAAGCCGGCAAGCGTGGCGGCCGTCAGGGCGAAGAAGACGAGGTTGATGCGGCCGTGCAGGCGGTAATTCCCGCGCCACAGGGCGACGAAGGACGCCAGCAGCAGCACGGTGACGGAGGCCACCGCCACCTTCAGCACCAGAATGACGTTCGGCCCAGTAAGCATCCGTGTGTACCTGCAACCGCGAGCCTGTGGCGCGGGACAAGTTGTCGTGCGCTTCTCCTTTCAACATTAGGTAACGTCGTTCCACCTGCCAACCGCGTGTTCCTCCCGCATTTGGCGAGCGGGGGGCGTAAGCCCCCTGATAAAGTCATCTCGCCAACATCCACGTCATCAGGGGGCTTACGCCCCCCGCTCGCCAACATCCTCTTTCCCGCCTGGGGCAATAGATTGAGAGGGGTGCCCTCGGAGAACTCAACCCATGAGCACGCGTCTTCTGCTGGTCGTTGGCTTCGTGACGGCGGGGATGGGCTCGTTCGCCTCGGCGCAGGGAGGGCCTGGCACGGACCGTCAAGGCGATGCCCTGCCCGAAGGGGCATTCGCGCGCCTGGGGACGGTGCGCTTCCGGGGAGCGGGGGCGCCGCTGGTGTTCTCGCAAGACGGCAAGGTGCTCGCCAGCGTCGCAACCGGCTCGGAGCGTGCAAATGTGATACTCTGGGAAGTGGCGACGGGGAAACGCCTGCGCCGGCTATCGACCGACGCCACCACCCTTTCCCTGTCGCCCGACGCCAAGCGAGTGATCGTCTCGTCCCACCTTGACTTCCAGACCTCCGTCATCGACGTGTCCACCGGCAGGACGGTTTACAAGCTCCCTGGCTACCGCGGCACCTTCTCCGGCGATGGCAAGCTCGTGTTCAGCGCCGACCCTTACCCGGACTTGAACACTTCCCAGGTTCACGTCTGGGACGTCGCCACGGGCAAGGCCCGCGCAACATGGCCCCTGAAGCGGGGAGCAGAGCGATTCTGCGTTTCGAGCGACGGACGCACCTGCGCCCTGGGCTGCTACGATAATCAGGAAGTCGTGCGCATCCTCGATCTCTTGACCGGCAAGGAAAAAGCCCCGGCCAGGAAGTTGAGGGATTCGGAACATCTCGCCGGCCTTTCGCCGGATGGGAAGACGCTCGCGATCACAGGGCGTAAGGACGTGAGCCTGTGGGACGTCGCGACGGGCAAGGAAATACGCCGCTGGAAACGGCGATTCGACGGCGACCTGGTCAGCAACCTGGTCTTTGCGGCCGACGGCAAGCGCGTGGCGTGGAGTGACCACGATAAGGATTGGGGGAGCGTCCACGCCTGGGTCGCGGGAGTCGGGGATGCGCGGCCCCATGCAGTCGGCGAAACGAGTAGCGTTTTCGAGGCACCCGCCTTCTCGCCCGATGGCAAGATGCTGGCGGTGCCGACCGCAGGACACGTGATCGTGCTGCGCGACGTCGTCACCGGCAAGGACCTGCGTCCGTTCGAGGCCCACACGAGCTGGGTCGATGACCTGGCGCTTGCCGCGGATGGCCGCACCCTGGTCAGTGGCGACCGCTTCGAGGTTCTCGCCTGGGACTGGCCGAGCGGACGGCTGCTGCGGCGTTATCCCACCGAACGGCCCGGCGCCGAGTCCGCCCTGCGCGTCGTGGCTGGGGGGCGCGTTCTCTGTCGCGGGACAGACGGGCTCGTCCGCGTGCGCGACGGACGGACCGGCCGCGAGACACTGCGGCTGGAGGGCAAGCATGGCTCGGCCGTGGTCGCCGTGTCCGCCGACGGCAGTACCGCCGCCCTGGTTGGCGAGGACCGCCGACTCCGCGTGTTCGATCTGGGAACGGGCAAGGTGCGCTGCTCGCTAGAGGCGGGACAGAAGCCTCGCCGCCTGAGCCTGTCGCCCGGGGGCCACATCCTCTTCTGGTGTGTCGACGAGGGCGAACAGCCAAGGGTTTTCATGGCCGACATGCGCACCGGCCGCCCGCCGCATCTGCCAGGCCTTCCCGCCCTGTCGTGGCGGCGGGACAACTTGCCGCCGGGACGCCTTGTTTCGCCGGACGGCCGCTGGCTTGTCGTGCCCACCAGCCAGAGACGCCTGCCCCGCTGGGACCTGCGTACCGGGAAGGAACTGGAACCCCTGCTGGGCGGGCATTCGGAGTCATATGGAGTCTTCTACTCCCCGGACAGCCGATTTGTGGTACAGCGGGGCTTTTCGCAGCGGAGTCACCTACGTGTCTGGGAGATCGCCACCGGCCGGCTGCTGGATTACCTCGCCCCGGAGCCGGCGTCAGGCGATCGCATCATGTTCTCGGCCGACGGCCGCACGTTGTTCACGACCGACTATGCGACCATCCATCTGTGGGAGGTGGCGACCAATCGCGAGCGCGGGCGGCTGGAAGAACACCTCGGCTACGAGATTTCCTCCCTCGCTCTGACGTCCGACGGCCGGACGCTGTTCAGCGGTGGCGACGACACCCAGGTACTGGCCTGGGACCTGACCGGCCGCCGCGGCGCGGAACGGACGACCGCCGAGCAGGTGCGGGCGTGGTGGGACGCCCTCGCCGGCGCCAACGTCCCGGCAGCCTACCGCGCCGTTTGGGCGCTGGCCTCTGACCCCGAGCACACGCTGCCCTTGCTTCGCCGTCAACTCCATCCCGTCCCGACGGCGAAGCCCGACCGTGTCGCCCGGCTGATCGCCGACCTCGACCACGAGCGCTTCGCCGTCCGCCGTCGCGCCGCCGAGGAACTGGAGGAGTTCGGCGAGCCGGTGGCACCCGCCCTGCGCAAGGCGCTCGGACGGGCCACGGGGCTCGAATCGCGGCGGCGCATCGAACAGGTACTGGACGAGATCGAGCGGCCGGTGCCCTCGGGCCGGCGCTTGCAGGCCTTGCGGGCCGTGGAAGTGCTGGAGCGGATCGGCACGCCCGCGGCGCGGGAGGTTCTCCGCGCGCTCGCCGCAGGAGCCGCCGGTGCCCGTCTCACGTCGGAGGCCCGGATTTCCCTGGAGCGCCGGCCGGCCGAATGACGGCCGGGTATGATGGCGGGCCATGCTTCCTTTGGCTCGGTGGGGGAGAAAACACAGGCACCGAAGCTTGCCCGCTTGACCACTCGCGGGCCAGCGGGCATAACAAGGGGGTCTGGGAACAACCTCTGTTCTGTCCGCAAAGGAGACGACCGTGGAATCGACCCCGGAGAAACGCCTGCAGGAGAAGCACCTCACCCTGCCGCCTGCCCCCAAGGCAATGGCCAAGTACAAGCCGGCCGTCCTCGCCGGCAACATGCTCTACGTCTCGGGCCACGGCCCCGCCAAGATCACCGACAAGACGCCGATGAGCGGCAAGGTCGGCGACGGCCTCAACACCGAGCAGGGCAAGGAGTGCGCTCGCGCTGTCGGCCTCAACATCCTCGCCACGGTGAAGAACACCCTCGGCTCGCTCGACAAGGTCAAACGCCTGGTCAAAACGCTCGGCATGGTCAACTGCACCGCTGACTACAAGGAGCAGCCGTTTGTCATCAACGGCTTCTCGGAGCTGATGGCGGAAATCTTCGGCGAGGATGCCGGCGTTGGCGCTCGCAGCGCCGTCGGCATGGTTTCGCTGCCGAACAGTATCCCCGTCGAGATCGAGTGTATTTTCGAGGTCACGGCATAAATCGGAAATGGGAAATCCGAAATCCGAAATGCGAATCCTCTCGCTCGCGCGTCGGGCTGGTTGTTCTTTCTTGTTTCGGATTTCGGATTTCTGCCGTCTATTTTGCTTCGCCGATGCCGACAACGTGGGCCTTCCCGCCGCGGACGCGGACGATCAGCACCGCCTTCTCCTCGCGCATGCCCTGCGTCTTGACCGTCATAGTCACCACGCGGATTTCCGAGCGGGGCAGTCCCCCGAGGAAATCCTTCAGCCGCTGCGCGCCAGGATTTTTCAGATACTCTTCGAGGCCGATCAGCTGCGGCGGCGAGAACTCGATCTTCGGTCGCTGGGGCTGCAGGAGCTGCCCGAACATCTGATCGAACTCCTGACGCGTCTTCATCACCATGAACCCGCTCAGGGAGAACGGGACGTCCGTTGAGTTTTTCAGCCGTTTCGCGTCGCTCTTCGTGAGGGCGTTGACAAACTGCGTCGCTACTGACCGGGCTCGCTGGTTGGCACTGCGCCACGGCAGGTCGACGTCGGCCTTGGCCAGGTCCAGCTTGCTCTCGTTGTCCTTCCACCATGCGTCCCACGCCGCCTTGCTCTTCTTCCTGCCCTCCGCACCGTCAGCAGGCGATTCGGCGGGAGCTTTGTCGCCGGCGACGCCGCCGAGCAGGTCGTGGGCCTCGCGGGCCACGTCGGCCGGAGCGTCGCCCACCAGGGCCAGCAGCACCGGCACGGCGTTCTTGTCCCGGGCGGCGAGCAGTCCTTGTGCCGCGCGCAGCCGAACCTTGGCGTCGGCCTCGGTCTTCAACAGTCCGCGCACCTTGTCCTTCAGCGCGTCGGTGCCGGAGTGTCCGAGCACGAGAGCCGCTGCAGCCCGCCGCGAAGGCTCCTTGTCGTCAAGGGAGCGCGCCAGCGCGTCGTCGGCTTTCCCACCGCGGATGCCCAACACGAGCAGGGCGGCCAGCGTTTCCTCCTCGACGCCCGCGTCGCGCACTGACGGCAGGAACTCGAGCAGTGCGCCGCACCCCCCGTCGGGGCGCCGCACGCCGAGCAGCCGCACCGCCGCCGCCTCGACCTCGACGCTGTTGGCTCGGGTGATGGTGTCGAGGCACTCCTGCGCCCGCCGGGCGATCTCCGCGTCCTTGTCCTTCGCCGCGCGCGCCAAAGCAGGGCGAGCGGCGAGGCCAAGCGCGATGAGTCCCTTCGATGCCTTTTCGCGCTCGCGGAAGGTCTTGCTGCCCAACCGGGCGACCAGTTCGTCTGCCTGTCGCCGGTCCTCCTCGGTCGGCACGCGCTTGCGGAAAAAGGCCAGTAGTCCCGGCCCGTCCGTGCCAACGCTGGCGCCTTTGAGCAGCTGTTCGTCCTGGGCCGTATCGGCAGCGGCGGGAGGTTCGGCGCCGGCGGCGGCGACGAGGGGCGCGAGCAGGCAGAAGAGGGTCGAGCCGAGCCAGGCATTGCGGCACATGAGGGGGCCTCGTGAGGGGAAGGGAAGCGCCTCTCCTCGTAGGGTATCCTGCCGTGGGCCACGCTCCAAGGCTTTTCCTCA
>JACOUH010000434.1 GCA_016177925.1 Planctomycetota bacterium
CAGGTTTCTAACCTGCCTGATGAAGAAGGCAGGTTAGAAACCTGCCCCACCCGGGAGCGCCGACGTCATTTCGCGGCGGCCCGCCAGAAGTCATCAAACAGACCGGCGAGGACCACGTCCACCCCGAGTTCGTCCTTCTTGGTCGGGGCCAGTTTCAGCAGGGCGTAGTCGCCCAGGCGCGGGTAAAGCAGGGCGTTGGTCCCCTGGAAGTCAGCGGCGCGGAAGGTGTGTCCCGAGTTGAGGACCACGTAGCGGTCACTGCTCAGCGGGCTCGGGTAGATCATCACCGGCACGTGCGTCGCCGCGTCGACCTTGCGACCCGCCAGGGTGATCGACTCGCGCGTCCACTGGAGCGGAAGGCCGTCGAGCACCTGGGCCAGGTGCGTGTTCGAGCCGGGGTCGCCGAACAGGATCAGGTGGTACGTCGCCAGGTCCTGCGGCGTCACCTCGTCGTCGTTCTTGACCGGCAAATGTCCGCGCAAGTATTTATCCCACTCCGCCGCGAAGCGTTTCAGGTTTTTCTCGGCGAATTCTTGGGTCGCCGGGTGCCAGGCCTTGCCGGTCCCGCGCACACACAGGAAGCTCGAGATGAAAGCATCATCGATCGGTCCCTGAAAACCCGTCACCTTCTGGCGCGTCCGCAGCCGGTCGGTCAGCAGTTTCTGCGGCAGCGCGGCACGCCACTGTTCGCCGCGCCGCTCCAGGTAAACGTGGACGGCTCCGGAGGGATCCAGGTACGGCCTAGTCTCCAGCTTCTCCTTGTCGATCGCTATCGTTACCGGCGCGCGATTCGAGCCGCGCGGCAGGAGGAGGTGCAGGGCGCGCACGTTGGTCGTCGTCACTTTGAAGCCGGCCTCCGTCTTTTCGGCGTCGACCAGCGCCTTGCGGTAGTGGGCGTCCAGCCCGATGACCTCGACCCAGTCACACGATGAATACTTCAGGGTGTAGGTCACGAAGCGGACGCGCTTGGGGTACTCCTCCCGGCCGGCGGCGGCATACTTGGCATACGCGGCCTGGGCCTTGGCCTGCCACTCGGCCGGGAATTCGTGCTTCCGCTTGGGCGCCACCAGGTGCGTCAGCGGGAATGTGACGCCTTTGAGATCGAGTTTCTTCAGTTTATCCTCGATAGTGACGACCGCCTGCCGTTGCGGGTCGTCGGCGCCGGAGTAGGCGACAACAGGGACGTTGAAGAGGTTCTCCGCCCAGTCGACGGCATCGTAGATGGGGAGGCAGGCCTCCTGGTAGTCGGGCAACTTGGCGGGGAGGTCCTTGACGTAGCCGTGCGTGCTGGTGAAGCCGGCGCCGGGGCCGAGGACGCACCAGCGGCCGGGGTTGTGCAGGCCGAGGTGCCAGGTGCCCGCTCCGCCCATCGAAAAGCCGCGCAGCACGACCTTGCTGGGGTCGATCAACAGCGCCTCGTTGCGCGCCAGGAAATCCCTCATTGCCTCGTAGACGTCGGTCTCGCCGGCCCAGCGATAGGCGTTGTTGCCGCGGCCATAGATGTGCAGCTGGACGTGATTGAGGTCCTCCGGCGCCGGCTGGTCGCCGTTGAACTGGTGCAGGAACGACACCTCGGTCAGTCTCGTGTTGCGGCCATGTAGGACGACGTCGAGGCGCCAGTGTTTGCCGGCCTCGCGGCCGTACTCGCGCGGAAAGAGGATCGCGTAGGGCTGGACGGAGCCGTCGACGCGCGAACGGTAGCCGCGAACAACGGCGTATCCGGCCGCGGTCATCCACGGCGCCTCGCCCATCGCGGCTTGGCTGGCCCGCAACAGGCCGCGGTCGAGGGCCTCGCGCGTCCAGTCGACAGCTTCTTTCTGATAGAACTCGTGGTGGCGGCGAATCCACTCGGCAGCCTTGCGATAGATTTCGATGTCGGCAAAAGCCGGGTCGCGCACGCCCTGCCGGCCCAGGGCGGTTAGGGCCCCCTCCAGCTTGTCGGCGCGAGCGGCGAGGTCGCGCTGCTGTTCCGCCGTCGGTGTGATCGGCGGCGGCGGGGTAAAGTCCTGGGCCGGCGCGGGCGGCCCCGCGCCGAGCACCAACAGAGAGAGCAGAGGGAACCACCTCATCGCGGACCGTCCTCCCAGGAGCGGGCGGGAATAGTTCCTCTGACGATACCGAGTCTCGCGGCAGCCAACAAGCGGATTGGCGGCAAATTGGTCGGCAGTGTCGCCTCGTAGGACGGATTTCCAATCCGTCCGGGCATGAAGCCCGGACGGATTGAAAATCCGTCCTACCATTCTGCGCCGGCGAGGTGGCGGCGGATGACCATCATGCCGTGGAGGTCTTCGCTGTTGTACTGTAGCAGGGTGGCCAGTGCCGCGCGGTCGCCGCGCTGGTAGCGAGCCCACAGCAGCAGGGCGTCGCGGCCGTCGAGGTCCGGCAGGAGGCGGCGGTAACCCAGGCGTTTTTCGATCGCCTTCTGTCCGCCCCGCAGTCCCCGGCGCTGGCACACCCAGCGCAGGTCGACGGAAGGGAAGCAGGCGCGCAGGTCGAGGCCGAGCTGCGTGCGCAGGCAGATCAGGTCGAAGCAGTGGCCGTTGTACGTGTAGAGTGTGCCCGCGTCCGGCAGGGCCCGGCGGACCGCCTCCGGCGTAATCTCGGGACCGACGAGCTGGACCAGTCCCGTCGTGGCGGCGAAAAAGCCAACCACCGTCAGGCGACGGCCCCAGTCGGTTTCGACATCGAGATAAATATCCTCGTCCGTGGTCGTCATACGGCATGCCTTCCGTGGGGTGCGGCCGCTGGAGGCGGGTCACCCCGTGACCGCTTACCGCGCGGGCGGTGAAAGATCATTGATTGTAACGTCAGCGGCGTGAAGTGTCAGCAGCCTCTTGCATTCTCCGTGCGGATGCGGTTTGCTATGAAGCGGTTTCAACCCCGTGGGGCAGGCTTCCAGCCTGCCGGGCAATGGCAGGCTGGAAGCCTGCCCCATAGCAAAAGAGAGTCTCGTACGAAGGAGGATCGACGTGAAGCGCATCCTGGCCCTGGCCCTGTTCGCCGGCCTGCTCACCGCCTGCAGCTCGTTCGCCGACGCCGGCGACAAGACGGACGCCACGAAGGAGAACCCCGTCGTTGTGATGGAAACCAGCGCCGGCACCATCAAGCTGGAACTGTATCCCGACAAGGCACCGATCACGGTCAAGAACTTCTTGCGGTACGTCGACGACAAGTTCTATGACGGGACGATCTTCCACCGCGTCATCTCGAATTTCATGATCCAGGGCGGCGGCTTCGAGCCGGGGATGAAGGAGAAGAAGACGCGCGGCCCGATCAAGAACGAGGCCCCCAACGGGCTGTCGAACACGGTCGGCACCATCGCCATGGCGCGGCTGCCTCAACCGAACACCGCCACGGCGCAATTCTTCATCAACGTCGCGGACAACAGCCGCTTGGACAGGCCCCGCTATTGCGTTTTCGGCAAGGTGATCGAGGGCATGGATGTCGTCGACAAGATCAAGGAGGTGAAGACCGGCAACCGAGGCGGCCACCAGGACGCGCCCCTCGACGACGTCGTCATCAAGTCGGTCCGTCGCGCCAAGAAGTAAGGACTCTCCCCGGCGAACGGCCGGGGTACGCCGGCCGTTCGCCCGAACCTTCAGGAGCACAACATGGCAAACACCCGCGTCGTGATGGAGACTTCCCAGGGCGCCCTCACGATCGAGTTGGAGGACGCCAAGGCGCCGATCACGGTCAAGAACTTCCTCGCCTACGTCGACGAGGGCTTCTACGACAATACGATCTTCCACCGCGTCATCTCGAATTTCATGATCCAGGGCGGCGGCTTCGAGCCAGGCATGCGCCAGAAGAAGACCAAGGCATCCATCCGCAATGAGTCGACCAACGGCCTGTCGAACGTGCGCGGCACCCTCGCGATGGCTCGGACCAGTGTGCCCGACAGCGCCACCTGTCAGTTTTTCATCAACGTCAAGGACAACGCGGGTCTCGATCGGGCGCAATCTCAGGATGGGGTCGGCTACTGTGTCTTCGGCCGCGTCGTCGAGGGAATGGACGTGGTCGACGCAATCAAGCGCGTCGCGACGACGAGCCGGTCCGGTCACCAGGATGTGCCGCAGGAAGACGTCGTCATCCGCTCGGTCCGCCGCGAGGCGGCCAAGCCGGCGGAATAACCGCGAAAGAAAACCTGCCGAGGCCCGCCGCTTGCGTCCTTAGCCCGACGCGCCAGCGAGGAACACCTCAAACCTCGCTGGCGCGTCGGGCTAAGGACGCAAGCGGCGCGGTGGAGGAGAGCGTCATGCGTGGCAAGCTCGTGGCGGCTGTCGCGATCCTGGCGTTCGTGGGAATCCCCCGGGCGCAGCAGCCGGCAAAACCCCCTCCTCTCCCACCGATCAACCCGGCCGCCGCCCGTCTCGACGCGACCATCAACGGACTGGACGGCCCCGGCTTCGCCATTGCCGCCGACGAGCAGTGTACGTTCCTGGCCGCGGCCTGCGAGAACGGCACCGTGCAGTTCTGGCACCGCGACGTGATCCTGGGTCTGCGTCCCGGCGACCGCAACGCCCAGGAACTCACGGCCCACCGCGGCCCGGTGATGGCACTGGCGTGGTGCGCGGAATCCCGCCTGGTGTCGGCTGGTGCCGACAAGCGCATCTACATCTGGGAAATGCCCGAGGGAAAAGCGCTGTACACGCTCACGGCGAGTGCCGTGGTCCGTGCCCTGGCGGCTTCGCCCGATGGCAAACGGCTCGCCAGCGCCGAAGAAGCCGCCGTGCAGCTCTGGGACGCCAGCACCGGAAAGGCAACGTCCAAGTTGACGGGACCGACCGACGCCCTCCTGTGTGTCGCCTTCAGTCCCGACGGAACGCGCGTCGCCGCGGGCGGCTACGACAGCCGGCTCTATCTCTGGGACCTCGCCACGGGCAAGAAACTGGTCGATGTGCCGGCTCACCCGCCGATCCCGGCGAACACGGAGGAGAGGCCGCTGACCGTTGTCGATGCCGTGGCATTCAGTCCCGACGGTAAGGAAGTAGCGGTTGGTGGCGCCGATGGTCGCATCCACCAATTCGGCGCCGCTGACGGCAAGCTCCTTCGCTCGCTGAGCGGCCACACGAGCGCGGTCACGTCGCTGGTCTATCACCCAGCCGGGCCGCTGCTCGTCTCGGGGAGCAAGGACGGCAGCGTGCGCCTGTGGAACCCCGCGAACGGGCAAGCGCTGAAGACGCTGGAGGGCCACACGGCGTGGGTGCAGGGCGTGACCCTGCTCGAAAAAGGCACTCGGCTGGCGTCGGTCGGCGCCGACCAGACGGTGCGGCTGTGGGACCTGACGACGCCGAAGCCTTGACAGGACGGGGTTACTTGTCCGCCTTCTCCTTCGCCTTCTTCTCCTCGTACTCCTTGATGTACTTCTCGGGATTGTCCTTGAATTCGTCGCGGCAACCGCTGCAGCAGACGTAGTAGGTCTTGCCCTTGTAGCTCACCGCGATGGTGCCCTTGCCGCCGCTGACGATGCACTCCGGCGAAGCGTCGCCGGGGCCGGCGAAGGGAATGCCCTTCTTGGTGGCGCCGACCTGGTAGATCTTTGCAAAGGTTGTACGGTCGGGGCGCTTCACCTCGTAGCGATAGAGGTAGCGGTTGAAGTGCAGGAAGGAGAAGACCAACCGTTGCACCTCATGCGTCTTCGGGTCTTCACGGTCGAGGAGGAGCCGCTTGCCGCTCAGCGGGCCCTCGAAGGTGCGCGTCTGGTTGTCGGGCGAGACGACGGTCAGGCGGAAGACGTCCTTGCCGGGGACGTAACGCAACTCGCCCTTGCTGAGGTGCTTGCCCTTGTCGATGGCCAGACGGAGGCAGACGTCGTCGCCCTTGAACTGCCATGCCCAATCGATCGACTCGGTCCAGAAACCTTCGAGCTTCTCCGCCCGCGTCCCCTCCGGCTCGCCGGTGCCGCGCCAGCTGCCGACCAGGTCGTTGAAGGCTTTCAGGGCCTCCTTCGGGCTCTTCCGTTTCGTGTCGTCGGCCGCAAGGGCGGCGAGAGGAACCAGAAGGACCAGGAGAGGCAGTCCGGCGCGGAAGCGATTCATGAACAATCCCTCAGTCGTGAAGAACCGGCGAAGCGGGCGCTCGTCCAGAATAAACCGCGCGCCGCCGGGCGGGTTACGGTTTCGTAGCATGATACCATTAGGAGTGGACGAGTACGGGGATGGTTTTCTCACCGGAGATCTTCCGGGACGGCGCCCGACGAGGAGCACGCGCCATGAAAGTCCGCCTGCTCGCCGGCGATATCCACCTGACCGACTTGCGCACGCGGATGCCGTTCCGCTACGGCATCGCCACCATGACACGTTCGCCACACGCCTTCGTGCGGATGCACATCGAGGTCGACGGCGTTGCGTCCACCGGCGTCGCCGCCGATCTGCTCCCGCCGAAGTGGTTCACCAAGGACCCGACGCGGCCGGTCGACGAGGAAGTCAACGAGATGCTGCGCGTGATCGAGCACGCCGTCGCTGCGGCGACCGGCCTCAAGGCCGACAGTCCCTTCGATGCCTGGCGGGCGTTGTGGGACATTCAGGACCGCTGGGGGCGCGAGCAGGGATTGCCGCCGCTCCTGACGCACTTCGGCACGTCGCTGGTCGAGCGGGCAATGATCGAGGCGGTGTGCAGGAAGCTAGGGCAGCCGTTCCACGTCGCGCTGACAGAGAACCTGTTCGGCATCCGCTTGGGCGAGATTCATGCGCCCCTGGCGGGCCGGACGACAGAGGAGTTGTTGCTCGATCGACCGCTGAAATACATCACACCTCGGCACACGATCGGCCTGCTCGATCCCCTGCGTGAGGCAGGGATTCCCTCCGAGGAACGGCTTGACGACGGCCTGCCACAATCGCTGGAGGCGTGTATCCGGACGTATCGCTTCGCCTGCTGCAAGATCAAGTTGCAAGGGAACTCTGGGCATGACCGCGGCAGACTGCTGGACATTTTCGCCCTCTTTGCCGCATGTACTCCAGGATTTTGCTTCTTCAGCCTCGACGGCAATGAGGGGTTCCGCTCACTGGATACATTTCGCCAATACTGGAGGAAGATGGAAGCAGACCCCCAGCTGCGCTATTTCCTGTCGCAGCGGTTGATGTTCGTCGAGCAGCCCTTTTCTCGCAACGTCGCCCTCGACCCGGAGACGGTCGGCGGCCTGAAGGACTGGAAAAGACATCCGGCCCTGATCATCGACGAGTCCGACGCGGAACTGACCAGCCTGCCCCGGGCACTCGAGCTGGGCTACGACGGTACCAGCCACAAAAATTGCAAGGGTGTCTTCAAGGGCATTGCCAACGCCTGCCTGCTCGCTCACCTGCGGCGGGAGGGTCTGCGGAAGCTTGTGATCCTGAGCGGCGAGGACCTGGCGAACGTCGGCCCGGTCGCGCTGTTGCAGGACCTCGCCGTTTGTGCGGCACTCGGCATCGAGAGCGTCGAGCGCAACGGACACCACTACTTCGCGGGCCTGTCGATGTTCCCCAAGGAGGTGCAACGCCAGATCCTGGCATCGCACCCCGATCTCTACCACCTCAGCCGCGATCTCTGGCCGACGCTCACGATCGAGGACGGGAGGTTGAGCCTGAAGTCGATCAACGCGGCGCCCTTCGGCGTGGCCCCGCTCGTGAATGTCGAACAGTTCACGCCCCTTGCGGAGTGGCGTTCTCGAAAAGCGGATGCTCCAGGGACATGAGGACGCGGCTCACGCTTTCCAGAGGGCGACGCCGCTGCCGCGCAGGGCCTGGTTCGCCAGGTGAGCGGCCGACGCGGCGCTGACGCCGGCCTTGACCGGGGTACACGGCTGCTTGCCGGCCCGGATCGCCTCGATCCAGTCTTCCAGATGCAGACGTTCGCCGTCCGGCTTGTCGTAGAAGTCGCGGCCCCTCGGTCCCGTGCCGAGGACTAGCTCCTCGTACTTGCCGCGGCCCCTCTCCAGATGCACCTCGTAGCGGCCGCGGTCGATGTACAGGCTGGCGTCGGTGCCCATGAAAACGATGTGCGCCGCTCCATAGGCGTTGCTGAACGTGCCCTCGAAATGGGCCTGCACTTGCCTGGGGTAGACCAGCAGCGTTTGCACCGTATCGGGTGTCTGCCAGACGCCCTCGCTGACGGTGTGCTGTCCCACCGAGACGGCCTTTAGCGGATGGTCGAGGTCCAGGAACCAGTGGGCGACGTCGATCCAGTGGACCATCAGGTCGGTGAACAGCCCGCCGCCGAAGTCCCAGAACCAGCGCCAGTTGCGGAAGCGGTACTCGTCGAGCGGCTGCTCCGGGGCGTTGCCGACGAACGCCTTCCAGTCGACCTGCTTCGGGAAGGTGGCGGTGGGGGCAGCCTTGCGCACACGGTCGCTGTTGCGGTTCCAGGTCAGGTGGACCTTGGAGATCGTGCCGAGGCGGCCGGCGCGGACCAGGTCGTACGCCTTGCGGATGTGCGGCATCGACCGCTGCTGCGTGCCGACTTGCACGACGCGGTTGTGCTTCGCCTGCGCATCGAGGATCGCCTTGCCTTCGGCGAGGTCGTGCGTCAGCGGCTTCTCGACGTAGACGTCTTTGCCGGCAGAGACCGCGTCGATGGTCATCGGCACGTGCCAGTGGTCCGGCGAGGCGATCAGCACTGCGTCGATGTCACGGCGGTCGAGGAGTTCCTTGTACTTCCTCGTCACGAACGCCTTCGGGGCGGCGAGCTGACGGCCCGCCTCGAGGTTGCCGTCGTAGATGTCGCAGACTGCGGCGATGCGGACATTCGGGATGCCGATCAGAGCCTTCATCAAGTGGCGGCAGCGCCCGCCCGTGCCGATGCAGCCGACGCGCAAGGTGTCGTTGGCGCCGAGGACGTTCGCCGCCGGCACGCCGAATGCTGCCAGCGCGGCCGCCCCTTTCACGAAAGTCCGCCGCGAAACATCAGAGTGTGAAGCCATCGTTGAACTCCTCTATGACACGAGTCAGGCCGGCCCCTCTTAGCCCGACGCGCCAGCGAGGCAACCAGCGAACCTCGCTGGCGCGTCGGGCTAATCTCCCTCGCTGGCGCGTCGGGCTAATAAACCGCCCCAGAAACGAAAGCGGTTATACTCGGCCTGGGATGAACGTTCACCCCAGGCCGAGTATAACCGCTTTTGATCGCAAAGGGCAGAGGGCTGCTCAGCTCGCCGGGACCCCTTCGAGCAGGGCCTTGCGCAACTTGCTCAGGGCGCTGGCCTGCACCTGGCGGACGCGCTCCTTCGACAGGCCCAGCTCGCGGCCAACCTGCTCCAGCGTTCCTGCCTTGGCCTGGTCGTCCAGGCTGAACCGCCGCATCAGCACGAGTTTCTCGCGCGACGACAGCAGCTGATGATCTTCCTCCAAGAACTCGTCGATGCGTTGCAGCCGCGCCGCCGGCTGCTCGTCGTGCAGGGCGTCGCGCGGCTCCCCGTCGGGCAGCGCTTCCAGCGGCAGCGAGCGCGCCAGCCGGTCGGTGGCGTGCCGCTGCGACAGCCGCGACAGCGCCCGCATCAGGCAGGTGAAGGCGTAGGTGCTGAAGCGAATGCCCAGCCACGGGTTGTACGCCGCCACCGCCTGGATCAGCACCACCTGGCAGTCGCCGGTCATGTCCTCGCTCCACTGCGAAGGCGGCATCCAGCGCCCGACGGCCCGATAGATCAGCTTGTGATTGCCCATGACGATGCGGTCGCGATGCGCAAAGTAGGTCCGCTCCCAGTGCCGCCGCTCCGCTTTCGAGGTGCTCCGGCTGATGCGCCAGCCGGCGTAGTGCATGGCCCGGGCGCAGGCCCGCGTCACGTCGTCGGTCATGTACTGCGAGCGTTCCGTGCCGCTCTGCTCGCCCCCCTCGGCATAGTGCTGCTCGGCCCCCTCGTCCTCGAACGACCTGTGGTGGACGAAATAAGGGCCCCTGTCGGCAGTTCGCGGACGGCGGGAGGTCCCCGAGGCGCTGGTCATGCGATTCTCCTTCAGCAGTGCCGCGCGTGGAATCGTCTCGAACGCTGAGAACGTTCAAGACGGGCCTTTCGGTAGTCAAGTCGGCCGGTCAAAGAGGGATGTCCTTTCCCCTGGTCGGGCACCGGGCTTCTCACTTTTTTGCTCCGTCTGCCCTTCTGCCTGCGAATCCAGGGAAAGCATCGATCTCCAACTTGCCCTCTAACAAGGGCAATCTCTGTGCCGTTCGCACACGGACCATCAGCAGGACGGAGGAGGTGTTGCCGCTTGCGGCTTTGCATCAAGATGCAAAGCCGCAAGCGGCGGGCGGAGGGATCACTTCGCCGGGTTGCAGTAACTGAGGCTGAGCAGGGCGAACGCGGTGGCGAGGTTGGCGTCGCCCTCGCCGAAGGTCCGGTCGCCCTTGTTGATGAATCCGCCGTCGTCCTGCTGGCGGCTCTTGAGGGCCTCGAACAGGTCCTTGCGCCAGTCGTGCTTGTTGCCCTTGGAATCCTCGAAGGAGTCCTCGCCGAGGGCTTCCATCGCCTTGCCGAAGGTGTGGTAGTAGTAGAAGAGCCCCGCCTTGCCCATGCCGGGGTTCTCCTCGAGCGTGTAGTGACGGCGAATCCAGCGGATCGCTCCCTGCACGCGCGGGTCGGTCTTGGCGACGCCGGCGTAGAGGAAGCTCTTGAGTCCGCCGTAGGTCATCGCCCCCAGCGAGCGCAGCCCGCCGTCGGGCGTCTTGTGCTTGCTGTCGTCGGGGTCGATAGGCGTGTAGGTGAGCCCGCCCCGGTCGTCGTCGGTGGTCTTCTTGGCGAAAGGCTGATCGTTGGTTTCGCCGGGCAGGTTCTGGCAGCGGCTGATGAACTTGAGCGCCCGCTGGATAGCCGGGTCGTTCTTCGGCACGCCGGCGGCGATCAGGGCATCGACCATGTATTGCGTGTTCGACAGGTCGGGGCGCGTTTTGTCGTCGTAGCCGGCGCCGCCAAACTTCACGTCGTCTTCCTTGGTGTTTTCGCCGTACTGAAGTTTGCGGAGGAACTTGGTGGCATTCTTGATGAGGGTGTCGTAGCGGCCGTCGCGGTTGGCCTCGACGAAGCCCATGACGGCGACGCTGGTGGTGTAGTTGGCCAGGCCCTTGTCGTAGATGCCGCCGTCCTTCTTGACGCTCTTCTCGAGGGCTTCGAGGGCCTTCTTGACGACAGGGTCGTCGGGACTGACGCCATTGCGGAGCAGGGCGGTAACGACGAGGGCGGTCACGCCGGGACCGGCGAAGCGGGCCGAGAAGCTGCCGTCGCGGGCCTGGTGCTTGGCGAGGTAGGCGATAGCCTTGTCGCGCACCTCCTTGAGTTCGGCAGGCGTGGGGCCAGCGGCCGTAACCGTCGCAGCACAGGCCAGCAGGGCCAGGACACTTCCCCCTTGCAGGAGTCGAATCACAGACGGTCCTCCTTCTCATGGGAACTCGGCGGGCGGGGTTGCTCGGCTCGACTGCACAGGCCGTGCCAGGACGCCCACCTGCCCGAAACGGCGGTTTCTGGAGTTCTTTTCTCCGCAGCGCGGGCAGGCGCTGGCCAGCGCTGGTCAGCCACTCGCCGCACCGCCTCAGCCCAGCAGACCGCGGACCGCCTCGACGCCGACGCCCTCCAGCGTACGGACGACGAGATCAGCGCCGGCCCCCCGGAGCTTGTCTTCGGGATGATGGCCGACGAAGCGGACCGCGATACACTTCATTCCACCAACCTTCGCGGCTTGCACGCCGGCCACCGCGTCCTCGACGACGATACACCGCCCCGGCGCCACGCCGAGCTTGTGCGCCGCCACGAGGAAGACTTGCGGATCGGGCTTGCCGCGCTGCGTGTCGTCGGCCGAGGAGATGGCGTCGAAGAGCGAAGCGCTGCGCGTGATCTCCAGGATCAGCTTGATGTTGGCGAGCGGAGCGCTGGAGCCGATCGCCTGTCTGAAGCCGGCAGCGTGCAACCCCTCCAGCAGCGCGCGGACACCCGGCAGAAGATGCACCCCCTTGCGGGCGGCGCTGCGATAGAGTTCCTCCTTGCGGAAGCCCAGCTCGTCCAACTCCGATGCGCCGAAGCGGGCGTCGAAGAGGTGGCGGAAGATTTCCGGGTTGCGCTGGCCGAAGGTGGCGGCGAAGTCGTCGCGGCTGAAGGGCCGTCCCAGGGACGCGCATATCTCGGCCCAGGCCTGGAAGTGCATCTCCGCGGTGTCGACCAGCGTGCCGTCGACATCCCAGATGACGGCCCCGTTGTCGGACGATGGCATGGCGCTCCTTTCAAGGGTTCCGCCGCTTGCGGCTTAGCACCGGGGAGAGAGTTGACCCGCTCAGAAGCCGTGTCCAACCGCTGTGCAGTAGACTACGTAGACCAGCAGCCGGGTGCGGTCAACCCCGTAGCGGACGAAGAGGAACGAGTGGCTACCTGTCCGTTCCTGCAGTCGCGCATTCACCAGATCGCGCAAGGGTTCGCCCAGTTCCAGCGGATCGGTGCGAAGGCGATGGTCCAGACCCTTGAGGGCCGCAACGAACTCCGACTTAGGGCCCGCGCAGGAATAAGCTGGTCAATTTCTGTAGGACGGATTTCCAATCCGTCCGGCAACGATCGGACGGATTGGAAATCCGTCCTACGGCCGACTGCCCAAGTTATTCCTGCGCGACTCCTTAATTCCCAACTCCTCTGCCCGGTCCCCGAGTCGCTTGATCGCGGCCCGGACGCTTCCCGTGTAGACCACGCGATAGCGCTCCGCTGCGATACCATTGGGGCGAGACATCGTCAGCCCCCTCGTGCCGCTTGTTCCACCTCGCCAAGGAAATCTTCAAGCGGCAGTCCGGGATCTTCTCTCATTAGGCGGAGGAGTTCTTCCTCGGAGAGTTCCGTGTTCAGGCGTGCGAGGTGATCTCGCATCCAGGCATAGAGGGTGCGGCGGTAATCGTCGCGCTCCGCCTGGGCCAGCTGAAGGGCCTCACGGTAGGTATCGCGCTCCCGTTCGGCCCGTTCGAGGGCTTGCCTCAAGCGCTCGATCTCGGCGCTCTCCCCCGTTCCCGGCGGACCGTTCGGCTGCGGAGTGTTTTCGTTGCTGCGCTCGCCGTCGCCGGCGGTCGGTTGCTCGTTTGACATGGTCTTTCCCTCCTCGTTGTCGAACTCACTCTCGATTATACCGCCACACCAACGCGCTCTGCCAGACGGAGCGTCCGGCCGATGCGAAACGGGAGATTGTCTCAACCGTGCTGCCAGAGGCGGACCGTGGGGGCCGGGCCCGAGCCGTGGCGAAGGGGTGACTGACGGAACGTCCCTCAAGACCGGTAGCCGCCGCGCACGATTGTTTCGCTGGCGGCGAGGGCGTTGATCTTGACCAGGGCGTCGCCGTCGGCGGGGTCCACCTTGCGAATCAACGTCCACAGGGCAATGGCACGGGAGAACTGACGCAAGTGCTCGTACAACCCTGCGAGGGGGCGCAGGACGTTGGCGTTTTCCGGCTCCTGCTCGCGCACCTGCTCGAGCATCCAGACGGCCACGGAGATCAGGCCCAGCCCCTCCGCGGCAGCGGCCATCTCCGTCTGGGTGCCGACGTTGCGCGGGTTGCGCAGAAGCAACCCCTCGCCATACTCCAGGATTTTCTGATAGTCGCGGCGATGGCGGGCAGCCTTGAAGCGGGCCCAGGTCGCCAGGGCGGCGAGGGCACTCGGCCGGTGCTGCCGGCCGCCCCGCTCGGTCAGGGACCGGCTGACCTGGCGCAGCGTCTGCCGGTAGAACACGTTGCCCGGGTCGAGCTGGCAGCAGCCAAGGAGGAGTTCCAGGGCGTATTCCTCGCTGCCGCCATCCCGGGCCTGGCAGGCACGGTCGAACTGTCCCGCGGCGATCTGGAGCTGCTCCGCGCTGAGCCCCAGCAAGGAACCGGCATCGGCGTCGGGAGGCAAGACGGGGAGACTCGGCGCGGACGACCGGTCCGGACGAGCCGGGGTTGTCTCGGCCGGTGTCGGGTCGGAGCGGGCGGGAAGTGGGGTACCCGCGCCAGCGGGTCGCGGCCGCGACGGAGAAGACGTGGCGGAGGTCGGGTCCGCGGGGCGGCCAGGCCGCGCCAGGGAAATCCCGCGCTTGGCCGCATCGAGGGCTTCGAGCAGTTCGGCCGGCGTCTGGTAGCGGTCCTCGGCCTTCTTGGCGAGCATCGTGCTCAGGACCACCCACAGCGAGTCGGGCACACGAGGGTTGAGCAGGCGAAGGTCGGGAGGTTCGGCCTGCATGTGCTTGTAGATGCGCTCGCCGAGCCCGCCCTCGGGGAAGGGAGGATGGCCCGCCAGGAGGTGGTAACAGGTACAGCCAAGGGAGTAGATGTCGCTGCGGATGTCGGCGGTCGAACTGTCCCGGGCCTGCTCAGGGGACAGGTAGTCGACGGTCCCCACCGTACTGCCGTCGCGGGTGAGGCGGGACTGGTTCTCGTCCTCGGCCTGGGCGAGGCCAAAGTCGGTCAGCTTGACGACCGGATGGCCCTCCTCGCGGGTGAGCAGGAAGTTAGCGGGTTTGATGTCCCGATGGGTGATGCCCATCCGGTAGGCATGATCGAGGGCGCGGGCCGCCTGTTTGAGGAAGCGCCGGACTTCCTCCGGGCTCAGTTGTCCTTTGCGGACGGCGTAGGTGTCCAGGTCAATCCCTTCCACGAATTCCATGGCCAAATACCAGTGGCCATCGGCCTGGCCGAACTCGTAGAGGGTGACGATATTCTTGTGGCGGAGGCGGGCGGCGTGGCGCGCTTCGCGACGGAATCGCTCGACCAGGTTGGGATGGCCCCCTACCTCAGACGAGAGCACTTTCAGCGCCACGAGGCGCCCCAGCTCGAGGTCGCGCGCCTTGTAGACTATCCCCATGCCGCCCGTGGCAACGTGCGCCAGCACCTCGTACTTACCGAGGTGAGCGCCGGGCTGGAGTGGTTGTAACGACATTTCCTTGTTGTGGGTGTGTACGCTGTGTTCTGGGTGCGAGTCCAACTGGTTCGCCGCGTGCTCCAGCCGTTGCGCCGCGGCCAACCTTCAGGCAATGTAGAAGCTCTGCTCGGAAAACGCAATGAGCGCTCGTCCGTGAAAGACGTCACCCTTCGCCGCATTCGCCAAATAGCTCCTCGGATTGGGGAAAGCAGTCCCCTCGCGGCGGCGTGGCATGCTTGGGCGGCCCGCGCTGTCCGGGGGATCGACCCAGCCGCACCAGGCCGCCCAAGCATGGCACACCCCGGCTTGGGCGGCCCGCGCTGTCCGGGGGATCGACCCAGCCGCACCAGGCCGCCCAAGCATGGCACACCCCGCA
>JACOUH010000393.1 GCA_016177925.1 Planctomycetota bacterium
ACCAGGCCGCCGCTGCCGAAGGGCACAAAGCCCGGGGTGGTGCTGTTACCGCTGGTCCCGTTGCTGCTGCGGAAGGTGCTGCGCCGGCCCTGGATGGCGTCGATGGCCTGCTGCACGATGTACGGGTCGACGCCGTTGAGCGGGACGAGCTTGACTACGCGCGTCGACTTCTCGGCGCCCTTCTCCATGTATTCAACGACCTTCTCGATGTCCTTTTTCATCGCCTCGGAGCAGGACAGGATCAGGTTGTTGGAGTGTTCGTCGACGCCCAGGGTCAGGGTGACCTGCCGCGCATTGCCGTTGCTGTCGAGGTTGCGACGGCCGCCCAGGCCCCCGCCGCCGAAACCGGGGAAGGCGAAGCCGCCGAAGCCGCCGACCGTCGTCCGCTGCGGGTTGTCGCCCATCTGCTCACGGTAGACATCCCGCAGCACGGTCGCGACTTCCCCCGCGGTGGCGTACTTGAGGTGAATCCAGTGCGTCTGAATCAGGGGCGTGCTGGACGGGTCGTCGATCGCGTCGGCGAGCAGCCTTTGGATGGTCAGCATGTCGAGCGGAGTTGCCCGGATCAGGAGCGTGTTGGCCGCTTGGTCGGCTACAACGCGGATGCGATCCTGCTGCGGCTGAGCCGGCGGCCGGGCGCCGAACTGCCCAAACTGGCCGCCGCCAAAGCCGAACCCTCCTCCGCCGAAGCCGAAGCCGCCGCCCCCGCCACGCTGTTGCTGCCGTGGACCGTTGAAAGCCTCGTCGAGGACGCGAGCCGCCTCGGCCGCGTTGGCGTACTTCAACTTGATTACCTTGAAGTCGCCCTCGGTGACCTTCGTGCGGATGATGAGCTGGACCAGCTCATAAGCCAGCTTCAGCGCCTGCGGATCGTCGCTGGTGATGATGAGCCGATTGCCGAATGCGGTGATGTTCACCGGCTTGTCGGTGCCGGGCAGGTCCTTGCGCTTGTCCTCGTCTCCATCCTTCTTCGGGTCGGTGAGCTGGGCCACGAACATTTCGCCGGGGCGACGCTGCGATGCGTCGAGGTCGGTCTGGTTATCGAGCGAGGTTTTCCTCTCGTCGGGCTTTTTGTCTTTGTCGGACTTCGGCTTCTCCTCCTTGGGCTTGGGCGGCTCTTCCTTGGGCGGCTCGCGCGAGGGCGAGATGACGTTGACGGGGTTCTTGCGCATCTGCTTCAGCATGCGCTCGAGGGCATCGGCGAGGCTGGCGGCGCTGCCCTGATCGAGGGTGATGACGCGCATCTTGCTGGGCTCGCCACCGCCGATGCCGGTGCCGGTGGGATCTTCACCGGTAATGACCCCGATGGCCTTGACCGCGCGCTTTACCTGTTCCGACGTACCATGCACCGCGATGGAATTCTGGTCGGGCTGGGCCTCGATGAACGGGCCGCCGGCGCCTGTTTTGGAATCCTTGGGGTCCTTGGGCTCGCCGAACATGCCCTTGAGTGTGTCGGCAATCTTGGTGGCGTCCCCGTTGTTGATGGGAATCAACTTGGTCTCCGAGCCCCCCTCGGTCACATCCTTGATCAGTTTGGTGATGTCCATCAGGTCGTCTGGGTAGGCGTAGACCAGGATGGTGCTGCCTGCCGTGGAGATGCGAACCGAGTTGGCGTCCTTGTATTTGTCCTGGAGGGGCTTGGCGATGGCCTCGGCCTTGCCGGTCGGCACCTCGAAGCTTACCAACTTCGGGTCGCCGGGTTTGATTTCTTTCGCGCCCGGGCCGCCCTTGTCGATCTCCTTGATGATCTCCTTGGCCTTGGCGATGATGTCGGCAGGGCCGGTCACCAGCACCATGTTCTTGGACTCGTCGCTGGTGATGTAGTGCATCTTCTTCGGCAGTGCCGGAGGCGGTGCCTGTGGGCGGAAGCCCGGAGGACCGCCTTGCTGCGCCTGCGCCGCGAGCAGCTTGGCCGGGTCGCCCAGCAGATCCTTGAGGACTTTCTCAGCATCGCGAGCCTTGATGAACTTGCAGGTGTGCGAGAGGGTCTCGGCATTGCCCTCGCCCGCCATTTCGCGTAGGGATCTCTCCACCAGCCGGATGGTGGCGACGGTGTCCGTGATCACGAGTTGGTTGACCCTCGGGAAGACGACCACGTCGCCGAACTTGCTCAGCATGCGTTGGATGTCAGCCTGAATGTCCTCGACGTTGATGCCTTTCACCGGCAGCGTCACTCGCACGACCTCCGTGTTGCCGTGCTTGTCGAGGTTTTTCAGTTCCTCCGGCATGACGAGAATCGCGTCGATCTTCTCGTCGGCCGGGACGAGGGCGAAGGAGTTCTCGCGCTGGACCAGGATGTACTTCTGGTCGATCAGTGCCTGGTTGATCAAGTCGATGGTCTCGGGCAGGGTGTACTCCGCCTTCTCCGGGATGAGGACGGAGCAGGTGCCGGTCGGCTTGATCTGGGCGATGACGGGCTTGCCGGTCTCTTCCTTGAGCCAGCGGAAGACCGCGTCCCACTTCTCGCCCGCGACGGTGAACTTGAACTTCTTCTGATCGGGCTTCTTGTCGCCCTTGCCATCGGCGAAGGGCTTACCAGGCTGATCCGCCTTGACGGGTCGGGCCGCACCGACCCAGACGGCCCCGACCCCCAGGAGGATCAGGACCGCCAGCATGATGCCGAGCGGCCTTGCTGCAAGTGATCGCATGTTTGTGCCTACCCCCTCGGTCGCGGAAAAGAACGAATCCGCACAGACGGCCGCGGACGGCGAACGCCGTGATGTTCATTGTATGCCCGGACCATGTGCGAACCCAGGACTCCAGCGACGGTACCCCTACAATCCATACGTTCGGCAAACTCGCTCCAGTTTCATGAAAAAAAGTTGCCCCCACCCCCAGCCCCGAAGGGGCGGCCGTCAATAGCCCGGGGCGTGAGCCCCGGG
>JACOUH010000051.1 GCA_016177925.1 Planctomycetota bacterium
AGCGGAAGACAGGGGGAGGTCGCCGTGGCAAGCGAGACGGAGTTGCTCGGCAAACTTCGGGACGTGATGGCGGCGGTCGACGCCTTCTACAAGGAACGCGGCATCTTCCAGGGCCGCTTCGGCTTCGGCCAGAATGCGGCGCTGGTCGTCATCGACATGGCCTATGGCTGGACCGACCCCGCCTATGCTGGCGGTTCGGCGCGACTGGGCCCCGCCCTCGACGCCATCCGGCAGCTGCTGTCCGTCGCCCGGCAGAAGGGCGTCCCCGTCATCTACACCACCTCGCCCTACCGGGACAAGCCACAGTTCAAGTCGGCGGCCGACTTCTCGCCGAATTTCCGCAAATGGGACCGGCGCGCCTGCGAGATCGACGAGCGCGTCGCCCCCCTGCCCGGCGAATATGTCATTCAGAAGGAACATGCCAGCGCCTTCGCCGGGACGCCCCTGGTCGGGCACCTCGTCGAGCGCCGCGTCGACACGCTGCTGATCACCGGCTGCTCGACGAGTGCCTGCGTTCGGGCGACGGCCACGGACGCCAAGTCCTATCACCTCCGCCCGGTCATCATCCGCGAGGCCGTCCAGGATCGATCCGAGCTGGCCCACGAGTGGACGCTGTTCGACATCCAGGCCCGTTTCGCCGACGTGGTTTCCCTCGACGAGGCGCTCGCCTGGTTGCGCGGCAGTGGCGGTTGACATCCTGCCGTGGGGCAGGCATCTTGCCTGCCGACACTTCAGGCAGGCAAGATGCCTGCCCCACGGGTTCAGGGATACAGGCCGCGGCGTGCCTTCTCCTTGGCGACCTTCTCGACACCCATGCTCAGCGCCGCGGTGCGGTGGCTGACCTTGCGCGCCCGGGCCACTTGCAGCATCTGGTGGAATGAACGCAAGATCAGCTCTTGCAGCTTCTGGTTGACCTGCTGCTCACTCCACATCAGCTGCTGGATGTCCTGCACCCACTCGAAGTAGGACACCGTCACGCCGCCGGCGTTGCACATGACGTCGGGGATGATAAAGATGTCGCTGTCGGCGAGGACCTCGTCGGCCTCGGGCGTGGTCGGACCGTTGGCGCCCTCGGCGAGGACGCGGCAGCGCAGCTTCGGGGCGTTGACCTCGGTAATGACGCGCTCGATGGCGGCCGGCACGAGGATCGTACACGGGATCGTCAACAAATCGGCGTTGGAGAGTGGCTCGCCGCCGGGGAAGTCGCGCACGAAGCCGCCGCTGGCGTGCCGCAGCAGGGCGGGCACGTCGAGGCCGCGCGGGTTGTGTACCCCGCCGTAGCGGTCGCTGACAGCGACGATCTTGACGCCGCGCTCGGCCAGCTCCTGGCAGGCAATCGCGCCGACGTTGCCGAACCCCTGCACCGCCGCCGTACACTGCCCCGGATCGAGTCGCATTTCCGTGAGCGCCTCGAGGATGCAGTAGGTCACGCCGCGGCCGGTTGCCTCGCGCCGGCCGACGCAGCCGCCCAGCTCGACCGGCTTGCCCGTCACCACTTCGGGGCAGGCGAAGCCGACCTTCATGCTGTAGGTGTCCATGATCCACGCCATGGTCTGCTCGTCGGTGCCGAGGTCCGGCGCCATGACGTCCTCGCGCGGGCCGATGATCGGCAGCACTTCCTCGGTGAAGCGACGCGTCAGGCGCTCTTTCTCGCCGCGCGACAGCTTGCTGGCGTCGACGGCGATGCCGCCCTTGGCGCCGCCGAAGGGCAGGTGCATGATGCCGCACTTCCACGACATCCACATCGCCAGGGCCGCCACCTCGCCGAGGTCGACACCCGGGTAGTAGCGCAGGCCGCCCTTGGCCGGGCCGCTGGTCAGCGAGTGCTGCACGCGGAAGCCCATGAATACTTCGGTGCGGCCGTCGTCCATGCGGACCGGCACGCTGACCACGAGGGCCCGCCGGGGAAAGGCGAGCCGCTTGAGCACGCCCGGGTCGATGTCGATGACGCTGGCGACGGTTTCGAGTTGCCGGCAGGCCATTTTGAAGGTGGGAGAGTTGTCGAAGACGGGAATCGGGGCGGGCGGCATCTGGCCGTTGCCCGTGGGAGTGAGCGTTGGCGCGGACACAAAAAGCTCCTGTACAACGGGAGAGGTTTGAAGACGGTATCCTCACCGTCCTCTTCCGTTATTATACCATGCGATCGGGCGCCCCTCCCGGCGAGCGGGAGTCATCTCGAAGACGTGGTAACCCCAGGCGGGCAGATCGACGTAGAGGCCGCGCGAGGCGAGGTCGTCGCCGTCGCGGTCGTAGTGGACCGTGCTCAGCAGGTCACGCAGGCAGTGCTTCTGGCCGTGCAGTTCCGGCGGCAGGTGGACATAGCACTGTCCCTGGGCCGGTCCGTAGTTCACGGCGACGAGCAGCCGTTGATTGCTCTCGCCCTCCCAGGTGAAGGCGACGAATTGATTCCACGTTGAGTTGTCGCCCCAGGCGGGCCGGCAGTCGCGCAACTGCCAGCGACCGTCGCGCACCTCGGGCCGCGTCAGCACCGGCAGAAGCTTCTCGTAGAACTGGCGTACCGCGGGGTTGGGCTTCTCTGCGGGCCGGCGGCCCAGATGCATCGACGGACGGACACGGCGGCCGTCGAACTGTCCCTCGTGGAAGAAGCGCAGGCCCGGCACGAGGAACGTGATGATCGCCGCCGCCTGGTGGACCGGCCACGAGAAGACGCGCGCTGCTCGCTCCTCGTCGTGGTTTTCGAGAAAGCGCGCCGACTTGCGCTGGTACTCCGGGTCGGCCCACAGATGTTTCCGCGCCGCCTCTGCCTGCTGCGCCTTCAGCCGATCGTACAACCGCTTGTCGTAGGTGTAATCGAAGCCCTGTTGCTGCAATTCCCACTCCAGGTCCCAGTAGACCTCCGCCATGAAGACAAAACCGGGGTGGCCGCGCTTCACCTGTGCCGTCGCCTCAGACCAGAACGGCCCGTCAACCGGCGCACTGCCGTCGACCGGCCACGACGCTTGTCCCCAGGTCCGAGCGAATACCTCGGGGTGCAGCAGCATCGCCATGTCGCAGCGGACGCCATCGCAGAGTTCGGCGATCTGGTTCAGCGTGTCGATCATGGCGGCGCGCAGGCCGGCATGGCGGTAGTTGAGCTGCAGCACGTCGGCCCAGGCGGGGAAGTACGGGTCGCGGCCCCGGGCGAACACGGTCGGACCGTTCTTCGTGTTCAGCTGCCAGAAGCTCTGCGGGTCGCGCGCCAGGGCCTTGGCGGTTCCCTGGATGTAGAACTCCGGCCGGGCGAAACGCCAGACGTGGTCGGGGGCGGTGTGATTGGGTACGAAGTCGAGCATCAGCCGCAGCCCACGGCCACGCACCCGGTCACGCAGCCGCAGCAGGGCATCGCGACCGCCGAGGTCGGCGTGCGGCGTGTAGGCCGAGATCGCGAAGGGGGAGCCGGTGATGTCCTCGTCCTTCAGGTTGGGCAACTGTTCCCGGTATTCCTTGCGCCACGCCGGGTTGCTGCGCGACACGTCGCGCGCCATCGTCCCCGTCTGCCAGACGCCGAGGAACCAGACCCAGTCGAAGCCGCGCGCGACAACCTCGTCGAGCATCTTGTCGGGGACGTCGTCGAAGGTCGCAGCCCGGCCGAGGCCCTGCCCCAGCTCTTGCAGGATGACACGGGTGTTGATCAGGTAGAGCGAAGGGAAGAGCGGTTGTCCCATGGTGAGCATCTCGAAAGTGGGAATTGACCAGCGAAAGCCGCCGCGAGGCTTTCAGGTTTGTAGGACGGTTTTTCAAACCGTCCGCGCCTGAAGCCGGGACGGTTTGAAAAACCGTCCTACCATCACACGCCCTCCCGCAGGCGGTTCGTGCGGTACGCCTGCACGAGACGATTCAGGTACGCGATTTGGAGATCGAGGTCGCGACCGCGCTCGGTTTCGGCGACCTTGCGCGGGCGATCCCAGTGACGTACCTCGGTCACCGTCGGAATGATGTCGACGCCGCGCTCCACCGCCGCCTGGACCGACTCGAAATGGTGGTGTTTCGCCAAGAGCGTCCGGTCCGACTCGAGCACCAGCGTGTAGCCGTGATCGCCGTAGGCCTCCGAGAAGGCGCCGTCGATGGTGATCGCCTTGCCGCTCCGCTTCAACGGCGACTCGCCCTTCTCGATCTTCACCGGGACGTGCCCGTTGACGATCAGCCCACGCTGCGTGTCGACGTCGAACTCCTTGAGGACCTTGTCGCAGAAGGGGACCTCGTGGATCAACTGGAAATACGGGTTCTTCGTCTCGACGTGCGTCTCCGGCTCCTTGACGAGGTCGTTCTCCAGGGTCGTGATGCGGTCCTTGCCAAAGAGCGGCGAGCGCGGCCCGCACCAGAGATACCACATCAGGTCCTTGTCTTTTTCAGAGGGGCGGTCGAGGATGCGAGCGATGACGTTGTCGAGGACGTCAAACAGGGCGCGGCCGGCGTATGGCTTGCCATCGACTTCCAGGGGGAGAAAATCGCCCTTGGCGTCGACCGGCACGCAGCCGTGGAAGATCAGGTGATTGTCGCGGGTGAGGTACATCGAGCCGCACGACACAAGGTACTGGACCTGCCCCCACAGTTTCTCGCTGTCGTAGAACGACTTCTTGATGCGATCCAGGCAGGTCCGCTCCTCGGCCGACAATTCGTAGGGCCGGGCGGCGTCGAGCGTCGGGAAACGCGTGTCCTTCAGCGTCCGCTTGGTGCCGTCGATCTCGATGGTTCCGGAGGCGGGGTCCATGCGGTGCAGCAGGCGGCGCGACGCGAGGCCCCACTGCGGGTTGCGCTCGATCATCTGCCCTTCGAGCTTGAACTGCATCATGGCAGCGGCCTTCTGCATCCGCGCCATCGTCTCCGCCTCGCGCAAGCCGATGTTTTTCAGCGGGAAGCTCGCGGCAGGGTCCTCCTGGTAGACGGTCCGGGCGAGGTGCTCCAGCGGCTGCAAGTTGATGCCGTAGCCCTCTTCCAGCTGCGACAGTCGGCGGTAGCGCAGCGAGATCCGCAGGACGTGGGCAATGCACGCCTCCTGCCCGAGGCAGGCGCCTAGCCAGGCCGTGTCATGGTTACCCCAGATGAATGCGACGTTCGGTTGGCGGCTGATGTATTCGACGACGCGATCACCGCGCGGCCCGCGATCCCAGCAGTCGCCGCCGATGACCAGTTCGTCGATCGCCAGGTTGCGGATCACGCGCACGGTCAGGTGCATCAGGTGCAGCGCCCGGCGGTGGCGCACCAGGGCGTCGATCAACTCGTCGTAATACTCCTGGCCGCGCTCGACCGTGCTCTCCTGCAGCATTTCCTGGAGCAGTTCGCTGAACTCAGGCGGGAAGACGGCCAGGGCCCGCTTGCGGCTGCGCCGCGGCGCCAGCGTGCGGACGATTTCAAACAGGTGGCGCAGGTAGCGCCGGCAGAAGCGCTGCTCGTCGGCGATGTCTTTCAGCGTCGGCCGCACGCGCTCGATCGTTTCGCGCGGGTAGAAGACCAGGGAGATCAGCTCTTGCAGTTCCTCGGGCGGCAGCCGCTTGGCGAACATCTGCTCCAGGAGAGGACGAAGCTGACCAGAGGCGTTGTTGATGACGTGGCGCAACTTGGTGTCGTCGCCGTGAATGTCGCTGATGACGTGGACGGTCCCCTTGGGGAGGGTGCGCTCGGCGGACAGACGGGCGACCTCCGCCAGGGCAGCGTCGAGCGTGGGGAATTGCCGGGCAAGGGGACGCAGGACGGTTAGTTCCTGCTCGGGACTCAGCCGATCGAGGGCCTGCGCGGTCATGGTGCCTGTCCCTTGGGTGCCTGCGGAAGGGTCGCCACGCCACGCGTGGCGGATCAATCACACCGCGGGATTATACAGCCGCGCCGCGCGCGATAACAGCGTTTCCCGCACAATCCACGCCGCGTCCCCGCATCCCCGGGGCGAATCTGCGAGCCCGGGGGGCATGGCCCGGGGCGTGGTCCGGGGACCGTTTCGTTCGCCGATCGGAGATGGCTTCTATTCGACAGGGGACCTGCCGCGCCATTATAATAGCCGCACGCGGACACCTGTTCCCGTCGCTCCGGGTGCCAGGGACCGGACGGGGCGGCAGCTTGCCGGCGCGGGACGTCCCCGCCTGCGGCACATGGCTGCGCCCGCCGCGGCGACCTTTCCAGGGAGAGCCATGAAGATTCTTGCGATCGACATTGGGGGCACCAACGTCAAAGTGAAGTGCTCCGAGTCCGACGAGGCCCGGCGTTTCCCGTCGGGCAAGGAACTGAGCGCCCGCCAGATGGTCGACGGCGTGGTCGAGTTGACCAAGGACTGGTCCTACGACGTTCTCACCGTGGGCTTTCCCGGCCCGATCGTCAAAGGGCAGATCGGCAAGGAGCCGGCCAACCTCGGCAAGGGCTGGCTCAACTTCGACTTCGAGCACGCCTTCGGCAAGCCAACCAAGCTGATCAACGACGCGGCGATGCAAGCGCTGGGCAGCTACGAGGGCGGTCGCATGCTGTTCCTTGGTCTGGGCACCGGCCTGGGCAATGCCCTGATCATCGACGGAGTCATCGCCCCGATGGAACTGGGGCATCTGCCGTACAAGAAGAAGCGCACGTTCGAGGACTACGTCGGCATCCGCGGCCTGGAGCGGCTGGGCAAGCAGGGGTGGCAAAAGGCGGTCTACGATGTCGTCAGCCGCCTCAAGGCGGCTCTCATCGCCGACTACGTCGTGCTCGGCGGCGGCAACGCCAAGAAACTGAAGACGCTGCCGGAGGGCTGCCGTCTGGGCCACAACGAGAACGCCTTCCTCGGCGGCTTCCGGCTGTGGAAGGACCAGGCGGAAGGATGAAGGATGAACAGGAGAGGTTTTCTGTTCATCCTTCATCCTTCATCCTTTCTTCCCGGAGGGGGTGGCGTATGGCCGGTTCACTACAGCTGCTTGTCTACGACAAGCAGCAGAAGGTCTACCAGGACACCTTCGCCGGTCCGGTCGAGCTGGGGCGACAGCGTGACGGGCGCGAGGTGCTCTACTCCACCCGTCGCGACGGCGAACGGCCCCGGCTGGTCATCGCGCGACTGGACGAGGACACCGTCTCGCGCGACCACGCCCTCATCGAGCCAGTTGCCGACGACCGTGTCAAGCTGAGCAACACCAGCGCTAAGGTCAGCATCCGCCTGGCCGACGGCAGCGAACTGAAGGCGGGACAGTCGTGTGAGCTGACCATCCCGACCGTCATCGCCCTGGGCAAGAAACACGTCCGCATCCAGGCGCTCGACCCGCGCGTCAGCGGGCCGCCGCTGCGCGGCCTGGCCGAAGCGACCATGCCGCCCGGCTCGCTGTCGGCTTCGGCACGGTTCCCGACCCAATCGATCCGCGACATCGTCGGCAAGTCGGTCCACCCCAACACCCAGATGGAGGAGGTGGTGAAATGGCTGCAGACGACGATGGAGGTGCTGCAGAGCGCGGCCAACTCGGCGAGCTTTTTCGAGAAGGCGGCGCAGGCGGTCGTCGACATTGTCGGCCTGGACCGTGGCCGCGTCTTGCTGCACGAGAACGGCGAATGGCAGACGGCCGCCACCTGGACCGCACCGCAGTGCAGCGCCACGACGGACTGGCGCCCGAGCCGGCACGTCCTGGACCGGGTGCTGCAAGAGAAACGGACGTTCTGGCAGGACCCCGAGGAGCTGGAGCTGGACAGCCTCGGCAGCCTGGTCGGCGTCGAGGTCGTGGTCGCTTCCCCCATTTTGAACCCGCAGGGGGAGGTGATCGGCGCCATCTACGGCGACTGTCGCCAGGACAGCCTGACCGCGGCCGCACCGAAGGTAACCAAGATCGAGGCGATCGTTGTTGACCTGCTGGCGCGGGCCGTCGCGGTCGGACTGGCGCGCATGGAGCAGGAGCGGGCTGCCATCTCGGCGCGGGTGCAGTTCGAGCAGTTCTTCACGCGGGAACTCGCCCAGCAGCTCTCGCGCGAGACGAACTTGCTGGAGGGCCGCGACGCCGAGGTGACGCTCCTGTTCTGCGACATCCGTGGCTTCAGCCGCATCAGCGAGCGGCTCGGGCCCGAAGGGACGGTACGCTGGATCAGCCAGGTCATGGAGATGCTCTCCGACTGCGTCTTGAAGCACTCCGGCGTGCTGGTCGACTACATCGGCGACGAACTGCTGGCCATGTGGGGCGCTCCCGTCCCCCAACGCGAACATGCCCAGCTCGCCTGCCTGGCGGCCCTGGACATGCTCAAGGGCCTGCCGGCCATGAACGAGCGCTGGGAGAACATCCTGGGCGAGCCGCTGAGCATCGGCATCGGCGTGAACACCGGCATCGCGCGCGTCGGCAACACCGGCAGCCGGCAGAAGTTCAAGTACGGTCCGCTGGGCAACACCGTCAACCTGGCCAGCCGCGTCCAGGGAGCGACGAAGTATCTGAAATGTCCGCTGCTCATGACGGAGTGGACCCAGACGCGGCTGGACGAGACGTTCCGCGTGCGCAAGCTGTGTCAGGTGCGCGTGGTCAACATCCAGCAGCCGGTCGACCTGTACGAGCTGGTGCCCGAGGACGCGCCGAATTGGCCGCAGCTGAAGCTCAAGTACGAGCAAGCGCTGCAGGAGTTCAACGACTCTCATTTCCGCCCGGCGGCGCGCATCCTTGGCGACGTGATGGGGGAGTTCCACGACGACGGCCCGTCGCTGATCCTCCTGTCGCGGACGGTCAATGCGCTCGTCGACGGCGCCGACGAAAAGCATCCCGTCTGGGACCTACCTGGGAAATAAGGATCGCATTCGCTCCCCGGGCCGGTAATTCTCGAGAAAGCCGCGAATGTCCCATTCCTCGTCGAGGTTGTCGTAACCGCACGCCTTCATCTCGGCGAGCGCCTCGGCATTGCTCCAGCCCTCGAACTCCATGCGGTAGATGGCACAGTAGGCGCCGGTGCGGTGGACGCCGGCGAAGCAGTGAACCAGCACGGGATAGTTGCGACGGTCGGCCATCACTGCCAGGAAGCGGCGCACGCCCTCCTCGACAGGCGCCGGCCCGCCGGTCGGCGACTCCCAGGCACGCGGCGAGATGCGCACATGGAGGATGTCCATCTTCCGGCAATACTCTTCTTCCTTCCGGTCGGGTAGGGTGCCGTCAGGGACGTACGCGTCGCGCAGGCTGACCACGGTACGGAGGCCGTACTCGTCGACCAGGCGCTCCAGGCCGGGGATGGTAATCTGCCCGCTGCGATAGAGGACGCCGGCGCGGACGATGCGGAAGTTGCGCGTCTGATGCTGGCGGTGGTTGGCGAAAGCGACCGGACCGGCGACCAGGACGGCGAGGCCGGCCAGGCGCAGCAGAAAGATCGCAGACGAGGCTCTCATGCTTCTTCCGTGAAGGGACGAGGCCCGTATTTCCGGCGCGACGGACCGACACGCGGGGGGGATCTTACCCTCCGCCGCCGTTTCTCGCCACCCCGATCCCGTGGGGCAGGCATCTTGCCTGCCGACAGTCGGGCAGGCAAGATGCCTGCCCTACGGCGTCATTGAACCTTGACGGTCGGTCGGCGCAGGCCGAGCAGCGACGCGAACAGGCGGCCGACGACGCGGCGGGCTCGAGCGAGCCAATCGTTCTCCGGGGGGATCGGCGGCGGCTGGCAATCGGAGAGGTTCGGGCGGAAGATCAGCAGCAGCAGCAGCGGCAGATACCAAAGGACGTAGACGCCTCCCTGGTCGGCATACAAGAACTGCGTGCCAATCAGTAGGGCGGCCGAAAGGGCGAGGACGTGCGCCAGATTCTTCGGCGCCGGCCACATGGCAGTCAGCAACACCAGGGCGATATAGGCGACGAAGACAGGCCAGCGGTACGCCCAGTGAGCGCTCTTCCACAAGCCGGGCGTCGACACCGCCGGCTCGCCCCAGGTTGGCAGCCAGTCGCGCAGCGCCATCGGCAGGACTGCCTCGAGGTTGTGCAACCCTTCGCCGCGCAGCCAGGCCAGCATCGCGAGGTAAGCCAGGCACAGTCCCGCCCCGACGACGAACGTCAGGGCACAGCGCCCGGCCCCCTTGCGCCAGTAGAAACTCAGCCAAACAGGCAGGACGAACAGAGGGAAGTACACGCTGCCGGCAGCGATGCCCAGCAGAAGCCCGACGATCGACGGCTGGCGGTATGCCACGACTGCCCAGACCATCAGCGCCATTGGCCAGACGTGGTGCCACTGTCCGGCCAGCTCGGTTGCGTGCGGCAGCAGCAGGTACGTATAGGGCAACAGCAGGTAGAACGTCGCCGCCGCCATTCCCGCATGCGCGTCGTGGAAGTGCCGCCAGCCGACGACGACGAGCCCGGCCACGACGGCGAGATGGCACAGCACCGCCAGGGCACGGGCGGCCCAGATGTGGGCGTCGGGAACGTCCTGGCGGTTGAACGGCTGCTCGACCTGGCGCGTGACGCGCTCCGTGACGGGCGGGTTGCGATGCTCGTGCAGGCGCGGGCGGGTCGGCTCCTTGACGGCGACGGCGATCAGGCTGACAACCAGGGCGACCGCCAGCCAGCCCAGCCCACCCGGGTCGAGGTTCGGCCGCAGCGCGGGCCGGCGCACCAGGACGAGGTCGAGCAGACAGCGGACCAGGAGATAGCCCGACGCGCCCATCAGCCAGACATAGCCCCAGGTGTGCTCGCTGTGCGGGTCCAGCAGCAGCAGCAGCCCTGGTACCGGCAGGAACAGGCTGACCAGGTCGAGGTTGCGCATGCTGAGCAGGCGCGAGAACTTGAAGAACAGCGCCACCGCCAAGAGCAGCGAGAAGTAGAACCACGTTGTGGCGTTGGGCAGGTTGAAGTCAAAGAAGATCGATTCTTGCGCACCCATGACTGATCCGTCCCTTACAAGGTGCGCTGTCGCTTCCGCGTCTCCGCCACAGTCCGGAGACGGGCGGAGCTGGTCGACAGGTTCGGAGCAGCAGACCGACGCGTGCGAGTCGCGCGACGAGGGAGAGGAGTCGTCATTAGTATATCGCTGCGCCGCGACCTCACCAAGCGAGCCGCCGCGTTCTCCGCCGTAGGGGCAGGTGTCTCGCCTGCCCCTACGGCGCCCATCGTTGTTCAGGAACTGTTTCAAAAAGGTAGGGCAGGTCGCTGACCTACCTGGGAATGGGCAGCTCGGCGACCTGCCCCACGAGGTTTTTGAACTAGCACCAAACGGTAGTTGGGGCTTTGGTGTGAAGAAGGACCCGCAACGGGGGTGGCATGCTTTCGCGGCCCGCGCTGGTTTCGCCCAGACGTTGACCCTGGGGGCCGCGAAAGCAGGGCACACACCGGAGCGTTCGATTGGTTACAGACAATCCTCCAACTACCGTTTGGTGCTAGTTCCTAAATGTCGAAGTAGAGGGCGAACTCGTAGGGGTGCGGGCGGAGGCGGATCGCGTCGACCTCCTTCTCGCGCTTGTACCAGATCCAGGTGCTGATCACGTCGCGCGTGAACACGTCGCCCTGCAGCAGGAAGGCGTGGTCCTTCTCCAGGTTGTCCAGTGCCTCGTCGAGCGAACCCGGCGCCTTGGGCACTTTTGCCAACTCTTCCGGTTCCAGGTCGTAAATGTCCTTGTCGAGCGGCTCGCCCGGCTGCGTCTTGTTCTTGATGCCGTCGATCATCGCCATCAGCATGGCGGCGAATGCCAGGTACGGGTTGCACGATCCGTCGGGGCAACGGAACTCCAGCCGCTTGGCCTTGGCGCTGGGTGAGTAGACCGGGATGCGGATACCCGCCGAGCGGTTGCGGCGGCTGTACGCCAGGTTGACCGGCGCCTCGTAGCCGGGCACCAGTCGTTTGTAGCTGTTGGTCGTCGGGTTGGTGATGCCGCACAGGGCCGGGGCGTGCTTGAGCAGTCCGCCGATCGCGTGCATGGCCATGTCCGACAGGCCCGCGTAGCCCGAGCCGGCGAACAGGTTCTTGCCGTCCTTCCACAGCGAGCTGTGGACGTGCATGCCGGTGCCGTTGTCCTGGAACAGCGGCTTGGGCATGAACGTCGCCGTCTTGCCGTACTTGCGGGCGACGTTCTTGACGATGTACTTGTACTTCAGGACCTGGTCGGCCATCTCGACCAGCGGCGCGAAGCGCATGTCGATCTCGCCCTGCCCGCCGGTGGCCACCTCGTGGTGCTGCGCCTCGATCTTGACGCCGCACTCGATCATGGTGAGCATCATCTCGGTGCGGAGGTCGTGCAGGGCGTCCGACGGCGGAACGGGGAAGTAGCCCTCCTTGTAGCGCAGCTTGTAGCCCAGGTTGGCGCGCTCGCCGCCGTTGTCGCCCGGGTCCCTCTCGCGGCCGGTGTTCCACGCGCCCTCGACCGAGTCGATGTAGTAGTAGCCGCTGTTCTGCGTCTGGTCGTAGCGGATGCTGTCGAAGACGAAGAACTCCAATTCCGGCCCGAAATAGGCGACGTCGGCAATGCCGGTCGACTTCATGTAGTTGACGGCCTTGCGGGCCACGTTGCGGGGATCGCGCGTGTACTCGGTCTTGTCGAGCGGGTCGTGGATATTACAGATCATCGTCAGCGTCCGTTCTTTGCAGAACGGATCGAGGAAGGCGGTGTCGGCCTGGGGCATGACGAGCATGTCGGACTCGTTGATTGCCTGCCAGCCGCGGATGGACGAACCGTCGAACCCGAGCCCCTCCTCGAAGACGGCCTCGTCGAGGGCCTCCGCAGGAATAGTGAAATGCTGCCACAGGCCGGGGAAATCCATGAAGCGCAGGTCGACGGCCCGCACTTCTTTTTCCCGGATGAGAGCGAGAACTTCTTTGGGTGTCACGGAAGGAACCTCCTGTCGGCGCGTGCCAGTCCCGGGCGCCGTGACCGGGGGAGAGCTGCCTGAGAGTCCGGCAGTAATGGCGCTTGTTATAGGGAAGGTGTCCCGCCAGACTATGGGGAAAATGTGAAGAACGCTCGACTTGCGTCCACCGACTCTGCTCCCCCTCTCCCCTCGGGGGAGAGGGGAGCAGAGAAGGTCACGGGGCTGCCGATCGGTCGTCGGCCGCCAGGGGCGCGCGGTCGGCGGCACTGCCTCGACCGTCGTCCCCGTTGACACCGCCGTGGGGCAGACGCCCGGGCGGCCGGCGCTCAAAAGGGTAGCGGTCCTGCAAGGCGGAGACCGTCAGCGGTTTGCCGCGCTCCTCCCGGCAGGCAACCACCGCGGCCTGCGCGGCCGCCAGTGTCGTGATGCAGGTCACGCCGTGCGAGACGGCCGCGGCGCGAATCTTGCCTTCATCCGTGCGGGCGCCCTGTCCGCTCGGCGTGTTGATCACTAACGCGATCTCGTTATTCTTCATCAGGTCGATCAGGTTGGGCCGTCCTTCCTGGACCTTCGGCACTTCCTGCACGGCAATGCCCGCGGCCCGCAGCGCCCGGGCCGTGCCGCGCGTCGACACCAGCGTGTAGCCCAGGTCGACCAGTCCCCGCGCCACCGGCACGACCTCTGCCTTGTCACGGTCGGCGACCGAGATGAAGACCTTGCCCTCCGCCGGCAGGGCGGCGTTGGCGGCCCGCTGGCTCTTGGCGAACGCCAGCGGAAAGCTGTCGTCGATGCCCATCACCTCGCCGGTCGAACGC
>JACOUH010000394.1 GCA_016177925.1 Planctomycetota bacterium
ACCGCCCGCGCTGCCCCTGCGGTACGATCGGGTTATGTACGAGACGTTCGATCACACCGCTGACCTGGGACTGCGCATCCGTGCCCCCGACCTGAACACGCTCTTCGCCGAGGCCGCCGAGGCGCTGTTTTCCGTGGTCGTGGAAGACCTCGCGATGGTGCGGCCGGACCGGCCCGTCGACGTCCGGCTGGAGGGGCGGGACCGCGAGTATCTCTTGTTCGACTGGCTGAAGGCGCTGCTGTACCACTTCGACGCCGAGCACCTGCTGTTCCGCCGCTTCGAGGTGCGCGTCGGCGAGGACGAGCTCGAAGGGCGGGCGTGGGGTGAGCCGCTCGACCGCGCGCGGCACGAGTTGAGCCATGAAGTCAAGGCGATTACCTATCACGGCCTGCGCGTCGAGCAGACGCCCGACGGCTGGGAGGCGGAAGTGATCGTGGACATCTAGGATAGGCCTGGGAACAGTTCCCGGGGTTGCCGCTTGCGGCTTTGCAGCCGAGCCGATGCAAAGCCGCAAGCGGCGGGGAACCTTGAAGGGAGTTGGTCACATGGGGAAGGACAGTTTCCACGGCCCGCTGGAGCAGGTCGACGAGTGCTGCTACCGCATCCCGAAGAGCTACAAGCAGGGCATGCGCGTCGACGGCCTGATCTTCGCCAACGAGCAGCTCCTGAAGCAGATCCGCCTCGACCAGGCGCCGGAACAGGTGGCCAACGTCGCCTTCCTGCCGGGCATCCAGTACGCCAGCCTGGCGATGCCGGACATTCACTGGGGTTACGGCTTCTGCATCGGTGGCGTCGCCGCCACCGACCCCGACGAAGGCGGCGTCATTTCTCCCGGCGGAGTAGGCTACGATATTAATTGCTTATCATATGACACAACGGCGTTGCACGCCCACGGCTACACGCGGCCGATTGGGGAGATGGCCGCTGAGTGGCAGCGGGCCGAACTGACCTGCTTCGACCTGAAGGCGTCCGTCCCCACCACGACCTGCGTCGACCTCTGGTTCAGCCAGAAGCCGCGGGCCCGGGTGCTCCGACTCCTCATGGAGTCGGGCGACGAGATCAAGGCCACGGCCGACCATCCCTTCTGGACCCCGGCCGGGATGGTGCCGCTCGGGCAGCTCGGGCCGGGAGATCGCGTCGCGTTCGCACCGTTCCAGGGCGTCCCGTACGAGGCCCCGTCCGATGACGTGATTCTCAGCGAGGAGGCCTTCGCCGCCAGGTGGGCCGAGTTGGGGAAGGGAGATGGCGGCAACGGCCTGTCCCAGGCGATGGACTTCCTCCGCAGTCACGACCTCCTTCCCCTCCGCTACTCTTCCAGGGCGCTCCCCTACCTCTCCAAGATCCTCGGTCACGTCTTCGGCGATGGCAGCCTCCACTTTGAAACGCACGGCAAGGGCGTGGTCGCTTTTCACGGCGACTCAGAGGACCTGGAGGCGATCCGTGCCGACGTGGAGGCGGTCGGCATCACCCCCTCGCGCGTCTACACACGCGACCGGCAGCATCACATCACCACGCCCTATGGAGAGTATTTCTTCGAGCGGCAGGAAGAGTGGTTCAAGGTCGTCGGATCGGGCTTCGCGCTGCTGCTAGCCTGTCTCGGCGCTCCCGTCGGCAAGAAGCCGTGCCAGGATTACGAGGCCCCCGCCTGGCTGAACGCGGCCCCCCTCTGGCAGAAGCGACTCTTCCTCGCCGCCCTCTTCGGCGCCGAACTGACCACCCCGGCAACCATCACCGGACACGGCACCTTGTTCGGCACCCCCACCCTCGGCATGAACAAACGCCTCCCGCACGTCGCCAGCGGCGAGCGGTTCCTCCGTCAAGTTTCCGTGTGGCTGAAGGAGTTCGGTGTCCAGACGCAGAACCTGCTCGCCGACCCGCCGCAGTTGAATGAGGCCGGCGAGACGACGGTGCGGTTGCGTTTGGTTCTCTCCGGCCTGCTCGCCCACCTGCTCAATCTGTGGAACAAGATTGGCTACGAGTACAACCGCAAGCGGGCCGGACTGGCCGCGCTCGCGGTGCAATACCTCAAGCACAAGCAGGGCAGACTCGCCCAGCGAGAGAAAGCCGCCCGGGAGATCCCCGCGCTGGCTGCCGCCGGCGTCCCGCGCCACGAGATCATGCAGCGATTCCTGCCCACCGTCAACAAGCGTTTCATCGAGCGGGCGCTCTACACGCGGCGTGAGTACACTCCCCGCGTCGGCGAAGAATTCGCCACCTTCGAGGAGTTCTGCTCCGAAGCGGCCGACGGATTGCCGCGGAGCGGCATGGTGTGGGAGCGCATCGCCTCGGTTGAGCCGGTCAAGGACTTCACCGGCGAGGTCTACGACTTCACCGTGCGGCACCCTGACCACAACTTCATTGCCAACGGCTTCATTGTCGCCAACTGCGGCGTTCGACTTGTCAGATCGAACCTCTTCTACCGCGAGGTCAAGCCGCACATCCGCACGCTGGTCGAGGAGCTGTTCCGCTACGTGCCCACCGGCGTCGGCCGCTCGGGACGCTACAAGTTCGATCGGAAGGAATTGCAGCACCTCCTCGGCGAGGGGTCGCGCTTCCTGCTGAGCCGCGGTCTCGGTGTACAACGCGATGTCGACTTCGCCGAGGCGCACGGCCGGCTCGATGGCGCTGAGCCATCGGCGGTCAGCGACCACGCCCAAACGCGCGGCGCCGAGCAGTGCGGCACCCTTGGCTCGGGCAACCATTTCCTCGAGGTCCAGATCGTCGACCACGTCTTCGATGAGGAGGCGGCCAGCGCGATGGGCCTCGAAAAGGACATGGTCTGCGTCATGATCCACTCAGGCAGCCGCGGTCTCGGCTACCAGGTCTGCGACGACGCCCTGGCCCAGCTCCGCAACGCCCCGCAGAAGTACGGCATCGACCTGCCCGACCGACAACTCGCCTGCGCTCCGGTCGACAGTCCGGAGGGCAAACGCTACATCGGCGCCATGCGGGCGGCGGCCAACTTCGCCTGGTGCAACCGCCAGCTCCTCATGCACCAGGCCCGCGAGGTCTTCGCGGTCGTCTTCGGCCGGTCGTGGCAGGAATTGCAGATGAACCTGGTCTACGATGTCTGCCACAACATCGCCAAGTTCGAGGAGCACACGGTCAACGGCAAAACGAAGCGGCTATGGGTGCATCGCAAGGGAGCGACGCGAGCCTTTCCGCCGGACCACCCCGAGGTGCCGGCCGCCTACCGGGCGGTCGGCCAGCCCGTCATCATTCCCGGCGATATGGGGCGGGCGAGTTGGGTGCTGGTCGGCCAGCCCGGCAGCATGGAGCGGACTTTCGGCACGACCTGCCACGGGGCCGGCCGGGCGATGAGCCGCACCGCCGCGGTCAAGGACGCCGGTGGACGCCGCATCGACAAGGAGCTGGAAGCGCGCGGCGTCATCGCCCGCGCCCAGAGCCGCAAGGGCCTGGCGGAGGAGCAGCCCAAGGCGTACAAGAACGTCGACGACGTTGTCGAGGTGGTCCACCAGGCCGGCATCTCGCGCAAGGTCGCCCGCCTGCGCCCCATCGGCGTCATCAAGGGGTAAGCCGCTGGTATTAGCCCGACGCGCGAGCGAGGTTCGCTGCGTCCCTCGCGGTCGTAGGACGGATTGGAAATCCGTCCTACAGAAGACCGCGAGGTTCGCAGCGAACCTCGCTGGCGCGTCGGGCTATCGGTCCTCAGAAAAGTAATGCACGAGATTGGGTGGCATGCAACGCCGTCAATGATCCACTGACCGTCGTGGCTTGAGTTCTTTATGCGCCAAGGACTTGTGTCGTCTCTGAGCCCCCGGCTTTCGGCCCCGGGCGGAGCTGGCGCAGCAGGGAG